>CAIYPD010000121.1 GCA_903928075.1 Candidatus Firestoneibacteriota bacterium | reverse complement strand
TGATAGTTACCTGTTTTGACGGAGACCGGGGCTCCTGGTTTGTTGATTCTCCTTATCTTCAGAAGCCGAAGAATTACAGTAATGAACCAAAGAAAAAAGACACTCCGGCGCTGCCTCAGGTGAAGTCCCTCTTCACCACCTTCTTTTTTGATGAATTCATTCCCTGCGTGGACAAAAACTACCGCGTAAATGAAAAACAAAGAATGTTGACAGGTTTTTCCATGGGTAGTTTCGGCGCTTTTCATTATATGCTCACAAAACCCGAAATGTTTGCTTCGGTAAGCAGTTTAAGCGGATGTTTCTCTATTGACGACGGGACGGAAGCTGATTGGAAAAACCCGATTTTGGGGACCTTAAAAAGCCACCCTGAAAGTTATGAGGCGGTTAACCCGTTTCCCAGGATCAAGAAATGCGTAGAAGGGAAAGTAAAACTACCTCCCGTTTTTTTACATTGCGGAACCGAAGATGAATTGATGGCGGATAATATCAAGATGAATGATTTTCTAATAAATAACAGTTATGTTTCCAGTCTTAAAAAATCTCCCGGCAAACATGATTGGAAGTTCTGGGTGGGTTCGTCGGCGGAGATAATTGATTTCCACTGGAAATCGCTAAAATAAAAAGGGCCGGAAAAATATATTTAAGTCAGTAAAAGGGCAAATAAATTATTTATCCGGCCGGATAAAGGAACTAAATTAAGCAAGACAAAAGTTTGAAGGTTAAAAAACTCATTTCACACTCCTATTATTTTGAGGAAGCAGGAACAGCGTATGAAACATTCAATTCAGGCAATTCGGCAAAAGTTTGCTAAAGTATGATAGATAGAAGACTGCCGCAGGCAGCTATTCAAGTAGTCCGCTAAACCGGGGTAGGGTTAAAGAGTTCGTAATGCTTCGAAAGGGGGGTAATTTATGCAAAGGAGTGTATCTTCAATGAAAGGCGATTCCTCCTGGTTCACCCACGACCGTTTCGGCATGTTCATCCACTGGGGGCTTTATGCTCTGGGAGCGAGGCATGAATGGCTTAGAAATTATGAAGCAATATCGGTTGCGGATTATCAAAAGTATTTTGACCATTTTGAACCTGACCTTTATGATCCTGAAGCCTGGGCAGATGCGGCAGTAAGAGCAGGTATGAAATACTTTGTTATCACCACCAAACACCATGAAGGTTTTTGTCTTTGGGATACGAAATATACCGATTATAAGGCACCGAAAACACCGCTGTGCGGCAAAGATTTGCTAACCCCGATGGTTGAAGCCTTCAGAAGCAGGGGAATAAAAGTAGGGTTTTACCATTCTCTCCTCGACTGGCATCACCCCGATTATACTTTAGACCGCTGCCACCCCATGAGAAAAAATAAGGAGTATCTTAAAGGAGAATCAAAAAAAGACATGGCCAGGTACAGAAAATACCTTTACGGCCAGGTGGAAGAACTTATGACACAGTTTGGAAAAGTCGATATAATCTGGTTCGATTTTTCTTTCCAACCCGCAGACGGGCTTAAAGGTAAAGGAAAAGATGACTGGGGCAGCGAAAAACTGATAAAAATGGTGAGAAACTATCAACCGGATATAATAATAAATGACCGTTTGCAGATTCCTCAGGATATTTTTACGCCTGAACAAAGCCAGCCGGCGGAATGGTACAAAGTAGACGGAAAAAGAGTTACCTGGGAGTCCTGTCATACATTTAGCGGTTCCTGGGGTTATCACAGAGATGAGCAATCCTGGAAATCCACGGAGCTCTGTACAAAACTTCTGATAGACACCGTCAGTAAAGGCGGAAATCTTATACTTAATGTAGGGCCGACCGCCCGGGGCGAGTTCGACTTCCGGGCCCTGGACAGGCTTAATGGCATTGGTGAATGGATGAAACGCCATTCGCGTTCCATCTACGGCTGCACGGAAGCGCCAAAAGAGTTCAATTGCCCCCCTGATTGCAGGTATACCTATAACCCGAAGACAAACCGTCTTTATCTTCATTTTTTCAGCTGGCCCTATAAACATGTTTATCTAGATTTCGGGGACAGGGTAGAATACGCGCAGCTATTGAATGATGCCTCGGAAATTAAGATAGAGAAAAAGGCGTCCTGGGGAATAAATATAAATCTCACCAAGAAACAGGTATGCCTGTTGATTCCCGACTTGAAACCCTCTGTTGAGGTTCCTGTGGTCGAGATATTTTTGAAGCCGCGGCGTAATTAAAGCTGTAGTTTACTTTGCTCTGCCTTTGTCTTTTTTTAGAGCGTCCTTCCATAAGCAAGCCGGTCTCTCTTCTAATGGACTTGCGCTTAAACCGTAAATAATGCTATAAAATGATATAATAAGCATAGGTGGATGTAAAATTAACCGGCAGGAGAGGCGCGCATGAAAACATTAATAGTATTTTCCTCAAAGTATGGAATGGTTGAACGCTGCGCAAAAATAATTGCAGAAAAATTAGGCGGCGCAGTTCTTGAAAATTTAAGAAATAATTCAGATATAAAATTATCAGATTACGATACAATTATTATCGGCGGTTCTATTTATTCCGGGAAAATACGGGACGAGGTAAAAGAATTTTGTAATAAGCAATTTAAAGAGCTTATGAAAAAGCGCCTGGGCCTTTTTATCTGCAACATGGGAAACGGAGACAAGGAACTATTAGAATCTTATCCGGCTAAACTTTTGGAACATGCCATAGTGAAGCTCCCGTTTGGAGGCGAACTAAATTTCGAAAAGTTGAACGCTGTTGATAAAAATATTATTAAGCTGCAAATGAATATTGATAAAACAGTTGTTAAGATTTTAAACGAGAATATCAGAAGGTTTTATGAGGCAATAAAAATTGTCTAAGCAGTGCAGTTTGAAATGATTGAATATATTTAAAGGCAAATAGAAGATAAGTTTATGAAGAAAAAAGGAATAAATAAAGCTAATCTGGAACTTATCTGCACAATAATAATAGCTTTCATCGGTATTATGTTGTATGTGTTCCGGCCATATTCAATATACTTTGTAATCACACTGTGCGTATTAATAATTTCTATTATTATATATTTTGCCGTAATTAAAAAAATCAAGCAATAGTGACCTGCCTTGAAACATTGCAGCCTTATCCAAACAGACAATTTAATGGAATTGCGCTTAAATCTTAAATAATACTATAAACCGGACAAGAAGCTCAAAACATAGAAGGCGTATATGAAAAGTAGCGCCGATACGGGCGAAAAGTATTAGAGCGTTTAGATTCACCGGAGGCTTGTTTATGAAACAGTTAACCGCAAAAGAATGTAAAATATTTTTTAAATTTTTCTACCCGTATTTACTCAAGGGTGGAATTCTTCCTGCGCTGGAAAATTTTTGCAAAAAGCAGAGTGACGCTATTGGCGAGGCGATTGCCTCATTTCATATGGAACTCCTGAAAGGCAGTTCCCTTCAAGCAGGCCTGCTTAATATGCGGCCAAGGTTTCCTTTATATATACAAAATATCCTCATAATCGGAATTGAAACGGGAAGACTTGATTATATCGTTTCCGACCTAAATAATATCTATGCAAAAAAACTCTCTGAAACTGAATTAATAGTTGGATTTAGTAAATATCTCTCAAAAATTCAAAAAAAATCTAAAAGCAATTTCATTTGTATCGAATGCCTAAGACGGGACCTAAATAAGATATTTTCCCGCGCCAAAATTGAGAACGCTGACAAAGTTATTTTGAAACAAGAAGGAGAATTATTTCTCCATCAATACTATGCCTCGTCGAAATTGATAAAAATAAGTGAACCTTCTCATTCAGGATTTTATAAAACACTATTAAAACATTTGACAAGAAAAGAAATTGGACCTGAATATATTATTCGCAAGCTTTCTAAAACCGATTTTGTTATCAAGAAAAAGAGCCGGATTTTATACCTGAGCTTTGAATGAGCGTATTAAAGAAAGGCAATAACTATTAATTGAGCAATCTGTAGTGTCAAACAGGACATGAAAAAATGAAAAATTCAGCAAGGAAAAAATTCTGCTTTAACTTTTGTAATTATTAATCAGCAATTAGCAATTAGCAATCAGTAATCG
>CAIYPD010000120.1 GCA_903928075.1 Candidatus Firestoneibacteriota bacterium | reverse complement strand
CCCTTCAGGCTGAAATACTACTTTTATTATTTTCATTATATTTTATTTAGCCTTTCCAAAGCCCAGGACATACTTTTCAATTCTACCGGCAAGCTCATTGGCTTTAGTATGTGTGTCAATAAGGGAGCCTGTTTTAAAATTATAAACCACAAGTTCTTTGCCTGTTTTAGGATCGCTCAGTGAAACGGTTGCATCTACCAGTTCGTCGCTCTTTTCTAAGGTACCAGAAATAACTAACATAGAATTTAATTCTTCAACCGGCAAATCACCGGTTTCAACAAACAGCACCTTTATAGATTTTGAATTTACCAGACTGCTCTTAATTATCTCAAATATTGATCTTTTTTGCGCCTCTCTCAAGGTTTTTGAAATAAAAGACTGCAGGACAAGGGTATTTACAGTTTTTTTCTTAGGAAAGGCTGAGGGCAGCAGGAGCGCAGCGTTGGATTCCGGAATCTTTACTTCCTGCTTAGATTCTTTTTTTTTATTTTCGCCAAACGCAAAGGCTGCGGAAACACGATGCACAAAACCTAAATCGCCGCCGGGGACAATAGCGTAATTAATATTAACAGGAGCGGCATAAAAACCGATGCCGGCGGAAAAACCCGAGGTAAAGTCTACTATCTTTGAGTTGAGCGGATAATAATACCCCGCTCTAAGTTTAACGGAATCAGGGACTATTTCAAGTTCAATTCCGGAGCTTAGATTGTAATCCCCTTCAGTAAGATGAGTAACTGCATCAACAGTCACAACAACCTCCGGAGCGGGAGAAAAAGCAAAACCGGCCCGCAGCGTTTGGGGAAGATTCTCTTCCGTTGTTCCCATTTTAAGTGTTGTTCCGATATTTTGGAGTGAAGCCCCGAAAGAAATACCGGGGAAAAAATCCTTTATGAGCAGGCCGCCGTCTCCGGCGTACCCGTTACCGGAATCCGTTGCTATACTTGCAATTATATACTTTGCAGTGAACCCCAGAAATATCTTTTCCGAGAGTTTGACCCCAAGAGAGAGTCCTGCCGCCGCATCGTAGGAGGTAAAACTACCGGCAGAAACGGCACCGGAGGTGTAAGCTTCAAAAATTCCGTTATTTACATAAAGCCCGCTTAGACCCAGGACCAGAGATGAACTCAAAGGAACAGTAGACTGAATATGTTCAATAGAAATATCGGAGAACCAGATTATATGTCCGCCGGAAAATTGAGACACAGTCAGCTGAGCTATCCCCGCGGGATTGATATTAAGAGCTTCGTTGTCATCGGAAAGCCCGCAGACAGCTCCACCCATGGCGGCGCTTCTGGAACCCGTGTTGATTTTTAGAAAGGCACCGGCTGTTGTCCCGGAATTAGAGGCAGCAAATATTAATACAGGCAAGAAAGCTGTTATTATAAGTTTTTTAAGCATTTTTCCTCTTTTGTAGAAGTATTGTACCACAAAAATATTTCAATTTCAAATATAGACGCTAATTTATCCTTTAAAAAGCGGCATTATTCCCCGGGGTTTTTAAGAAGTTTGCCTGCAGCTTATCCTATTGTGTTAAACCGGTCACGAGAGTGTGGTCCATTTGTTTTAATACCTCAGTAACCAACTCCACCACCTGCTCAAAATCCTGCTTCCGGATCATCCCTGCATGACTATGGAAATATCTTGTCGGCACCCCGATTACTATAGTAGGTACGCCGCTTCTGCTTTTATGCACTTCACCCGCATCCGTCCCGCCCGTATTTACGGCATAGACCTGGTACGGAATACTTTTTTTCCTTGCGGTTTTTGTAAAAAGATCCCGGAGCTTTCTATTGGGTATCAGTCCGGGGTCATGAAAAGTTATTTGCGGGCCTTTTCCCATCCGGCTGTAAATATCCTGCGCTTCTACGCCGGGAAAATCATTGGCTATGCGGCATTCGAGCACTATGGCCGCATCCGGGTTGACCGCAAAGGTTCCTGTTTTTGCTCCGCGGAGGCCAACTTCTTCCTGGGCGGTAGCGACGCCATAAATAGTGTTAGGGTGTTTTTCGCTTTTCAAATTATTCAGGACTTTTACCATAACCGCACAGCCGGCCCGGTTATCAAAAGCTTTCCCGATTAGACAATCGGGATTTCTCAGCGCCATAAATTCCGCAACCGGCACAACAGGATCTCCGGGCTTAACGCCAAAACTTTCAGCTTCTTTTTTGGATCCGGCACCTATATCAATAAAAAGATTATCAAGGGACAGGGGCTTCTTGGCTTCAGCGGGTTCCATGAGGTGGGGAGGTTTACTGCCTATCACCCCTAATATATTTCCTTTGGTAGTCTTGACTTTTACTCTTTTTGCCGGAAGCACCTGGGCAAACCAGCCGCCCAGAGGAAGAAACTTCAAAAAACCACCGGGTGTTATTCCTTTTACCATAAAACCTATTTCGTCCATGTGCGCAGTCAGCATGATACGCGGCGTTTCGGAACTCCCTTTCTGCCGGCAAATAAGACTGCCCAGTTTATCTGTTTTTATTTCACCTGCATCTTTAAGATACCGCTTAAGCACTTCCCGCGCCTCCCTTTCGTAACCGGAGGGTGCGTCGGCTTCAGTCAGTTCTTTTAAAAGTTTCAAGGTATCAAAATTCATTCCGTCAAACCTTTAACAGTCTTAGCATCAAGTACTTTTACCAGCTCAAACATAAGTTTCAGGGTATTATCATAATCATCAATGTTAATTATCCCCACATGGGTATGAATATAGCGGGTCGGAACTCCGATGTAAAGACTGGGAACCCCGCTGGCATTAACATGCGTAGGACCCCCATCGGTGCCGCCCCCGGGCATGGAAAACAACTGGACCGGAATCTTATGCTTTTTCGCGGTGAGCAGCGCCAGCTCCCTTAGTTTAATATTGGGAATCATGCTACCGTCAAGAATAGAAATTCCCGGTCCTTTTCCGAGTTTGCAAGAAAGGTTTTCCGGGCTCGTTCCCGGCACATCGTTAGCAATAGCAACCTCGGCAACCAGACAGACATCCGGATTAACTGAAAATGCGGATGTTTTGGCGCCGCGGCAGCCGACTTCCTCTTGCACGGTTCCGACCCCAAAAACGCTATTTTTATGTTTGATTTTCTTAAGCGCTTTAATGACATCCACAAAAAGGGCGCAGCCAAGACGGTTGTCAAAAGCTTTGGCCATCAAGTATTTTTCGTTCATCTGTAAAAGGAAAGGATG
>CAIYPD010000119.1 GCA_903928075.1 Candidatus Firestoneibacteriota bacterium | reverse complement strand
TTTAGATATTCCTTCGACAGTTTATCCTTCAATTCACTCACAGCCTCTTCTTTTACCAGGGTAATAGTACAGCCGCCAAATCCACCGCCCATCATCCTCGAGCCCACAACACCTTTAACCCCTAAAGCCAGCTCCACCAAAATGTCAAGTTCCCTGCATGAAACCTCAAAATCTGTTTTTAAACTCTCGTGGGTTTCATAAAGAAGCCTGCCCAGCCGCATAATATCTCTTTTCTTAAGTGCTTCTACGGCCTGTTTTGTCCTGTCTATTTCATATATAACATGCTTTGCCCGCTTTCTTAAGATACTGTCGAGTCTTTCTTTCTCTGCTTCAAATTCAGGTATGGAAATATCCCTGAGAGGGTTCCCGAGTATTTCAGCGGCCCTGGTCACCTGCTCGCGGCGGAGATTATACTCCGAACCGGCAAGGGACCTGTCCTTTTTCGTATCTGCAAGCACTATAGCAATCCCAAAAAAATCGGCCGGAATAAGTTGATAACTCAGGTCCCGGCAATCGAGGAATAAAAGATTTTCCGCCTTACTCATAGTGCAGGCAAACTGATCCATAATTCCGCATCTTACGCCCACAAAATTATTTTCGGCTTTTTGACAAAGTTTGACGAGTTCGAGATCAGAAAGTTTAAAACCGTTAAGGAGGCGCAAAGCAAAGCAGACGGCAACTTCAAGGGCGGCAGAGGAACTCATACCGCCGCCTTTGGGAATATTGCCGGAGAAAACTATATTAGCACCGTTTAAAAGCAAGCCCTTTTCTTTAAGAAAAAAGAAAACTCCCTGCAGATAATTAGCCCAGCGTTTCAAGCCGCTAAATTGTAAGTTGTCCAGTGAAGTCTCAAAGCCTTCATTGTAATCCAAAGAAAAAAATCTTAACTCTCTGTCTTTGCGGTTAGACGCCGCCAGCAGGATTTCCCGGTCCACGGCAGCGGGCAGCACAAATCCGCCCGCATAATCAACATGCTCGCCGATAATATTTATGCGGCCCGGCCCGGCAACCACCACCGGCATACCGCCTTCCGGATAAAATTCCTTAAATTTCTTTTTTAAAATAGCAATGCGCTCCGGCATTAAAGCTTTACCTTGATCTTTCTGAGTTCTGCAGCCTTCTCCTCTGCCAGAGTGTCATTAATGAAGGAGCCCGCTCCGGCCTCGCAGCCGGCGAGATATTTTACTTTCTTTTCTGTCCTGTAAGGCGGGAAAAATTCCATATGCCAGTGAGTATACTCGTGCTTCCTTCCGTCGGTCGGCGCTTGATGCATAAGCATTATATAGGGAAAAGAAAAATCAAAGAGCCTGTCATACTTGACAAGAACGGTCTTCAATATCAACGAAAGATTCTTCATGTCCTTTTCGGAAAAATCCAGAAGAGAACTTTTGTGTTTTTTGGAAACAATATTAACCTCATACGGAAACCGGGCATAGAACGGAACAAAAGCCGTAAAACCCGCATTTTCCGCCACCAATCTTTTTTTGTTTTTTCTTTCTGTTTTCAAAATATCACAAAAGAGGCATTTTTTGTTTTTTGCATAATACTTTTTCGCGGCGGTAAGTTCGGTTTTTATTTTAGGCGGTATAAAAGGAAACGCATAGATCTGGCCGTGCGGGTGATCCAAAGTTACGCCGATAATCTCGCCTTTATTCTCAAAGATATAAACATATTTTATAAAATTTCTTTCACCAAGTTCCTTGTAGCGGTCCTTCCAGACCTTAACGAGCTTATAGATTTCCTCTACCGGCTGCTCCGCCAGAGTTGTGGCGTGTTTTTGCGTATAGACCACAACTTCACAAATGCCCCGCGAGGGCGCAGCCTTATACAAAGGGTTATTTTCAACTGCGGGGGCCGGAGCATTCCTTCGGAGGGAGGGGAATTTATTTTCAAAAACCGCTATTTCATATTTACCTTCAGGTATCTCGGTAGGAAACTTCCCCTTTTTAGTCGGACAAAGCGGGCAAAAACCTTTGGGCGGCAGGAAGGTCCTTTCCTGTCTGTGAGTTGCCGTGATAACCCACTCCTCCAGCATCGGATTCCAGCGTAGCTCGGACATCTATACGGCTCCCTTTTTACTTTTTTTCCTGCTTTTTAAAGTATTCCAGAGTTTCTTTTATCCCTTGTTCAAGGCCGGTTTTTGGCGCCCATTTAAGCGTCTTTTTTGCTCCGGCTATGGCCAAAATATTTTTCCGTATGTCGCCGGGTCTTGCCGGGCCGTGGGCGGCTTTGCCTTTAAAACAAGCGGCTTTAGCAACGGCAGTATAAAGTTCATTGACATCCACGCCTCTTCCGGTTCCGATATTAACGCTACCCGAGAAACCGCTCTCAAGTGCCAGTAGATTTGCCCGGGCCACATCTTTGCAATACACATAATCTCTTATATATTTTCCGTCCCCATTAATGACCGGCGCGATTCCCGAAAGTACTGCTCTGGAAAATATTGCCACAACACCTGCTTCCCCGTGAGGATCCTGCCTGGGCCCGTACACATTGGAATACCGGAGTGCTGTATAATTCAATTTAAATTCTTTACAGTAAAAGCGGATATAGTATTCTACCGTCATTTTTGAGATGCCATACGGGGAGCAGGCCTGTAAAGGAAATTTCTCGGTGACCGGGAATTTCTCCGGCTCGCCATAAACAGTCCCGCCGGAAGAAGCAAAAATGAATTTTTTTACGCCGTTAAGTTTTGTAAATTCCAGAAGGTTAAGAGAACCCAAAATATTTGTTTCCGCGTCAAACACGGGATTTCGTACCGAAGCAGCAACACTTATCTGCGCTGCCTCATGGATTATATAATCCGGCATTTCTTTTTTTAAAATAAGCGCGGTTTCCCTGCTCTTAATATCCGCCTTATAAAACAGCGCTTTTTTATTAACATTGGCTTCTTTGCCGGTGGAGAGATTATCTATCACCGCAACTTTATAGTTATTTTCAATTAACAGATCAACAATATGCGAACCTATAAAACCCGCCCCACCCGTAACAACTACTTTCATCTCCCCTCCCCCACCTAATTACTGATTTCTAATTACTAATTGCTGATTAAATAATTAAAAAAGTTAAAGCAGAAAATAATTCCTTGCAAATATTTCTTCATTTTTTCATGTTATGTTTGACACTACCTTTTGGCTTTATCTTTGTTTTTGGTTTAGCCCAGCTGTAGTAAATCAGGTACCGGCCATCCTTAAGGCAAACCGTTCTCTTAGTCAGTTTTTTTGTTTTCATTTTACCTTCTTTTGAAAAACGCTTCTCCGCCTTTGGCGGGATCTCATTGCGTAATGATTTTAGATCTTACGGACCTTATAAACTTTAAAAACTTTATTAACCTTATCCTCACTTCTCTATCCCGTACTCTTTCATTTTACGCCACAGCGTGGACCGGGATATTCCAAGTTTTCTTGCGGCTATGGTATGATTGTTTGAGGTTTTCTTAAGAGTTTCCGTTATCAGGCGCTTTTCCATTCCGGCTATGGTTTCAAAACCGCCGCCCAAAATCTCGCCTTTTTCAGGGTTCTCAATTTTTGAAGCTTCAAGCAAGGCCTGAGCCGGCATGCCTGACGGCAGGTCAGCTTTTGTAATTACGCCTTTTTCCGAAAAAATAACCGCATGCTTAACTATATTGGAAAGTTCCCGGACATTTCCGGGATAATCGTAATTCATAAGAGTGGTTATTACATCATCTGCAATAGTTATGACATTTTTATCATATTCCGCATTATATTTTTCCATAAAATGCCTGATTAGCATTAAAACATCTTCGTCTCTTTCGCGAAGCGGCGGAACATGAATGCGCACCACATTAAGCCGGAAGAAAAGATCTTCACGAAAGCGCCCGGCGCCTATTTCTTTCCAGAGATCTTTATTGGTAGCAGCAATTATTCTTACATCAATTTTTTTTGATTCCGTTTCGCCGATCCTCCGGACTTCCCCGTTTTCCAGCACCCGAAGCATCTTGGATTGCAAAGAAAGGGACATATCTCCAATTTCATCCAGGAAGATAGTCCCGTGATTTGCTTCCTCCATAAGGCCCTTTTTGTCGGCAATCGCTCCCGTATAGGAGCCTTTTTTGAAACCAAAAAGTTCGCTTTCTAAGAGGTTTTCCGGAATAGCAGAACAGTTGATGGAAACAAAAGGTTGTGCAGCGCGTTTACTTAAGCGGTGAAGGGCTTCGGCAAAAACACCTTTCCCCACGCCTGTTTCACCGGTCAATAGCACGGTGGAATCGGTCGGAGCGACCTTAGCAACAATATTATATATTTTTTTTATTACAGGGCTTTTACCGACTATATTTTTTTCACCTAGAAGCATTGTTACTCCGCTGAAATTCTTTCTTTCAGTTTCAGAAAAGTCTTCTCGCCTATACCTTTGACATTTTTCAGTTCTTCGATTCCGGCAAATTTTCCGTTTTTAGTGCGGTACTCAATAATATTCTTTGCCGTTTTTTCGCCTATTGAAGGAAGGGTAACCAGCTCTGCTTCCCCTGCGGTATTTATATTGACCAAAGAGTAGTTCAAAGAAGGCCTGTTGATGTATACTTTTCCGGCCGTTTCTCTGAAAGGCGAATTAACCAGGAGATAGACCGCCAGACCGGCTAAAAATAGGACCAGGAATATGAGAGACAGTTTCTTCATCATCTGTCAGTTAAACTTGTTCATAGAGGCTTCGACGGAATTACCCGCAAGAAGATACTGCGCGGCATCCGCCGCTTTGCCTAATGCTTCTTTCAGGATTTCTTTTTCTTCTTTTTTAAAATCCGAAAGCACATATTTTATGACATCTTTTGGCTTATCCCCCCCGGAGATACCCAGGCGGACGCGGGTAAAACCCGTATCCGCCAGGCAATCGATTATGGATTGAATACCTTTATGCCCGCCGCTGCTGCCGCCGTGCCTGATCCTGATCTTCCCGAGCGGTAAATCCAGATCATCATAAACCACCAGCAGGTCCTTAACTGTGGCATCAAACCTGCGCAGTAAACATTTGACTGCATCTCCGCTGCTATTCATATAGGTTTGCGGTTTGGCGTAAACCGTTTCGGCTTTCTCTCCGAGAAGAGAAAAGCATTCCTTACGGGAAACTTTCAGGTTTAGACGGCTTGAGAGCTCGTCAATTACCATAAAACCCGCATTATGCCGCGTGTTTAAATACTTCCCGTCGGGATTGCCAAGCCCAATAACCAGCTTCATTTTTTAATTTCTTTTTTCGCTTCTGCTTTTGCTTCAGTTTTTGCTTCGGCCTTTTCTTTGGTCTTGCCTTCCTTCTCTTTCTCGGCCGCAAGCCGTTTCTCTTCGCGTTCTTTCTCGCCGATAACTTCAGGCCCGGTAGCCGCTTCTTCGACAACCGCACCCGGAACAACTTCTTCCTCAACTTTAACAACACTGACAATAACCACAACATCTTTCGGATTATCAAGCAGTTTGATGCCGGCACCCAGCTTGAGATCGCCGACATGAATTGAATCATTTATCGCCAGGCCGGAAACATCGATCAGAATGGCTTCAGGAAGCTCTCCGGGTAGACCCTTTACTTTGAGGCTTCTTAAAGGCTGGTCAAGAACGCCGCCGAGTTTAACGCCGGGGGCTTCACCAATTATCCGGGTTGAAATAGATACGATGATCTCTTCCTTCATATTGACCTTATAAAGATCCACATGAATTATTTTTCCTGTAACCGGATGCATTTGAACTTCCTTGAACATGGCTACCACATCAGCCTTCCCTTCCACTTTAAGATTAACCATAACATTACGACCTCTCTTGGTTGAGAGTACCGTACCCAATTCCTTGGAATCGAGAGCAAGGGATACTCCTTCTTCCTTCTTTCCGTAAAGAACCGCAGGGGTCTCCGCTTTTTCTCTCAAACGGTAAACGGCATTTCCACCTCTTTCTTCTCTTACTCTTGCTTTTAATTCGACTTGATCCATATAGCCTCCTGAAAATTTTTTTAAATTTAGCGAAACAGTTTCGTTACCGAAGTTTCGTTATGAATACTCTTTATGGCCTCGCCTAATACTCCCGCCACAGAAAAAACCTTAATTTTTTTAATCTTTCCGGCCTCTGCCGACAAAGGAATAGTGTCTGTTACCATGACTTCTTTTAAGACGGAATTACTGATTTTTTCCAGAGCCGAACCCGAAAAAACGGGGTGAGTTGCACAGGCATAAATATCCCCGGCACCGTGTTTTTTCAGAAAATTCGCCGCTTCCACCATGGTCCCCGCAGTGGAAATCATATCATCAGGAATGAGAACATTCTTCCCTTGCACATCTCCTATAAGCGAAAGCGCTTCCACCTTGTTGGAGTGGTGCCTTCTCTTATCAACAATAGCCATAGAGCATCCGAGCCGCTCTGCAAAACTTCTGGCCATTTTTGACCCGCCCATATCCGAAGCCGCCACAACCAAATCCAAAATCTTTTTCTTTGCAAACTCTCTGGCTAGAACCGGCTCCGCGATAAGATGATCCACGGGTATATCAAAGAAACCCTGCACCTGCGCCGCATGAAGATCCATCGCAATTATCCTGGAGGCGCCCGCGCTGGTCAAAAGGTTCGCAATCAGCTTTGCCGAAATGGCCACCCGGGGCTGGTCTTTCCTGTCCTGCCGGGCATAGGCATAATAAGGCATAACTACGGTAATCCTTCGGGCCGAAGCTCTCTTGAAAGCATCTATCATAAGAAATAATTCCACAAGATTCTCGTTAACCGGTATGCAGGTCGGCTGGACGATAAAGCAATCAGCCCCGCGGACATTGTCCGCTATCTTAACCCAACTTTCCCCGTCGGGGAATTTTTTTATTTCCATCTTACCGGAAGTAACTTTCAAATAACTACAAATTTTTTGCACAAGCTCCGGATTCGCGCTGCCGCCAAATACTTTCAACTTGTAGTTTCTTAGAACCAGCATTAACGCCTCCTCTGAAGCAACGTACAAGAAAACATGACCGCAAATTAATAAGGCAAGCTTAGACAATTACACTGTTCATTCATCTCTTACTTGCGCCTTGTACCTAAAACTTGCTTCTTTAAATATTCTTGGCAGCTTTTAAGCCGCGAGGGATCATCCACACCCATAACCTCACGCGCATCCTTCACGGACACCGTGCCGATCCTGCAACCCTTTTTTTTGAGTATTTGAATTGCATCAGTAAGATAATATTCACCCTTTATCTTATTTTTCTTTATCTTACCGAGAGCAAAGTAAAGCATCTTGGAGTCAAAGCAATAAATTCCGGTGTTGATTTCTTTAATCTTTTTCTGCTGAGCGGTTGCACTCTTCTCTTCTACAATACCTACAGCTTCGCCCTTCTTGTTTCTAATTATCCTGCCGTAATTGGCCGGGTCTGTAACTTTAGCTGTAACAATAGTTACTTTACTTAGCTCTTTTTTGTGAATTCCTACTATACTCTTTAAGGTTGCCGCCCTTATTAGCGGCGTATCTCCGCAAAGGACCAGAATATCACCGTCATAATTTTTAAAATGATACGCTGCACTTTTAACAGCGTCTCCGGTACCCAGCATCTTTTTCTGGACAGCGGTTTTTGCCCATTTTGGAAGAGCTTTCTTTACAAGATCCCTTTTATAGCCTATAACAACTATTGTCTTTTCAATTTCTTTCAAAGAAAATAGTTGCCCCAGAATGTGCAAAATCATTGGTTTCCCGCAGACTTTATGCAAAACCTTTGGCAGGGCGGATTTCATCCGTTTTCCCATACCACCGGCAAGAACTATGGCAAACATAGGTAGATATTTTAGCCGATTTTTACCGAAAAATCAAGGGAAATTGAGGATACTGTTCCTTTTTAAAACACTTTGCCAATTTGTCTTTAATTTGCAATACTTTTTTATAGGATTAGGTCCTTTCCCTTCCGTGAAAAAAATGCCCATTTCGCCGTGGATGCTTTCTAATTTAAGTCCATATTTCCTGCTTATTTTAACTGCCGTTTTAAATACCCTTAAAGCTTCTTTTTTACAGCCGGCATTTCTTTTTATTTCACCTTCCTGAAGCAGCGCGTAGACATAGCCCCTTTTATCCCCGGCTCTCTTAAATAATTTTTTTGATTTGCGGTTAAGCAGAACAGATTTCCCGGCGACGCCCAGGCACAAAAGAGTATTTGCATGGCCAAAAAGAACATAAGCATAGTTTATCTCATCCTTGAAAGACCTGTAATATTTCTCCGCCTTCTTGTAATGCGCATCTGAGACCAAATAATTTCCCAGCATCCTGTTTGCGCTGCCCATCCCGCAATTTGAATAGGCCAGCCCGAAGATGTCTTTCATTTTTTTGAAATATTTGTTTGCCGTTCTATAACACGAAAGCGATTCCTCAAATCTCCCAAGCATCCGGAGCGTCCCACCCCGGCCGGCTAAAGCAAAAGCAAAATATTCCTTATTCCCTATTTTTTTATATATTGCCAGGGACTTGTCAAAAGCGGCGAGTGCGGCCTTCAGATTGCCCATTATCCGGTATAAACCGCCAAGGCACCAGAGCGAATAAGCTTGGCCTTCTCTGTCAGAAAGAGCCAGGTAGGTTTTTTTGGCTCCCAGAAAATAACCGGCGGCTTTTTTATACTCCATGACGGCTCTAAGAGCCATACCGCAGCCCATGTAAATATCCGCAGACGCAGCTTTATTTTCTAAAACGAACCGGCCGGCCGTTTTATAGGCTTTCAAGGCTTTCCGGTAAGAACCTGTCATACGGAACATATCACCAAGCCCGTAATAGGCATCATAAGAAGGGCTGGTTTTTGCTTCAAGATAATAATACCTGCCGGCTTCTTTAAAACGAGACAAGCGCCTTGCTTTTCCGGCTTTTTCAATAAAGTTTTTCATTTTTGACCTTCTAAAGTTTTTTTATCTTAAAGATTTTTCGCGGCAACATCTCCGGATATTAGATCAGACGCCAGCTAAAATAAGATTCTAACTCCTTAACTTTTTTCATAATGAAAGCGCAATCACTAAGAGCCATATTATGAAAGGTACTATACGCCGCTATACAAAATAATCTTTCAAAACTCTTTTCCCAGCGGATCTATACACCGATAAATCATCTTCTCTTCGCCGCCTTTCTTTATCAGTTTGTTCGCGTAGTTTACAATATTGGCAAACAACCTGTCCGCTGCTTTATCTTTCCCGAGATTATCAATTATCCTGAAGTTCGGGACTATTATATGCCCTTTACCCAGAGGGATAATGCTCAAGGCCGCGCCCCAATAGTACTCCGCAGGCCTGGTCCACATATGAGGAGAGAGCGAACCGGCAACTACCTCCCCGCCGGCTTTTTTAATATCCTCGCCTTTGGTAAATCTGGCCGGATAAATATTGGCATACTCATAACCCATTATACAGCCGGAAGGCAGCCCGTTAAATAACGCGTGCTTTTTTACATAATCAACACCTCTGGCCATGCTGTATTCCTGCCGGATGATCATGGGGAAAACCAGTTCAAAAAGATTAATGGTCTCGGCCTCAAATAAAACCGCACAACCGCCCAGCTGCACGGCCTTCCGCATTTGCTGGACATTCTCGCGCATAATATGGCCTTCTGTTATCGCTTTCCGGAGATCAAAAAGTACGGGGACATTCTTTTTTCTGTAATTGTTGTGAAAATCCTCAAAAACAACTCCTTTGCTTTTTATATAATTCTCCAGCAGGTGTTCTTTTTCAAAGACCGCAATGAGTTTGGGCTCCAGGGCAGCTTCTTTTATGACGGTAAATTCCATCTCATCCCGGGAAACTATTTTCCTCCTGTTTAAGAGCTTTGTTCTAAACGCATAAGTCCCGGCTTTGAGGTTCAAACCTATTTTTTTAAGCAACGGCGTCTGGATACAACCTGTTGCGTGAACCTTACCTTTGAATGTTTTTATTACTTTGCCTGACTTTGTTACGATCTCGCCCGACCAGAAATAGGAAATCCTGAGCATATCTTCGTTAATAAGCGTCGCCCGGAGAGTCACATTGTCTTTTTCAGAGATAAGCCGGGGAAGAATCTCGGGTGCAAGCAGGGGGACCTGACAGGCTGTTACCATGGCGTTAAAGAGCGGCTTCGGCTCTCTCCAGACATCTGTTGCGCCAAACAATTCTCCGCTCGCATCCGACAATTGACATAAAGCAATGCCGTCGTAATTCGGATTAGATCTCATTTCAGAGGTTATATGCTTTAAGTCCAAGGCTCTTACTTCGTTAACTGCGTCAGTCAAACCTTTCATATTTCCAAATACTTTTTTTAAGTTATCCTTGTCAAACCATTTCTTGCACGAGACATAGAAATCCCGGTGGAGAATATAATCTTCAAGCCCCAGCTTCCTTTCCGCGGGCGTGTAACCGTTAAGAACCTTCTCGTAATCCGGTGGCACCAGCGGCGCACCGTACTCCGATGCATAAATCACCACACCTTTTTGCCCTTTGGTCCGGTACCGGACAAGACTCCGGTCGGGAACCGGCAGAGGGCAGTAGTCATGCAAATCCATAATCCCGAGCATCTTATTCGAGTAGGGCAGCCTCACATCGGTGAGAGTCGGCTTATCATGTTCCGCCAGCCCGCCAGAAGTATCTATAAGCAGCCTTGTAGGATCATATTTTCTACCCAATAATCCGAGTTCATTTTTAAGTTTAACAACCTCGGGAATAGTCATCCCGCGGAAGTGATACGCTTCGTTTAAGAGACACCACATAATAATACTCGGATGATTGCGGTCTCTTAGAATCAGTTCCCTGACTTCGGTCCGTAAACGACGCATTAAGTTATGCATTTCTCCGGTCTTGCCCAACCAGCCTGTGGGCGGTTCTTCTAAAATCAGAAGACCCATTTCATCGGCCATATCCAGATAGTAATACGGGGCGGGTTTAAGATGAATCCTTAAGAAGTTAAAGCCCCCGTCTTTAACCATCCTGAGCTCTTTCAAACATAATTCCCTGGAGTGCGGAAAGCTCAAGGTCCGAGCATAACTGCCCTGATGTAAAAAACCCTTCAAAAATATCTTTTTCCCGTTTAAATAAAAACTGCCTTTTTCTATTTTAAATTCACGCATACCAAAAACATATCTGCCGCTATCGCACTTTTCAAAATCCCTGAAAATCTCGACCGCCGCCTCATAGAGGAATGGGTCGGTATTAGACCAGAGGTTGAACTGCTTAAAAACCAGCTCTACCTTAAAGAGGTTCTCCCCGTTCTTCAATTTGACCTTTATCTTTTTCTCTGCGACAACTTCCCCGGGATTCTTCTTCGGAGAAATCCGGCAGACCACCTCGCAACTTCCGGCTTTACCGTTATTCCTTACCTTAAGGTTAAGAAGAGTTTTTTTCTCCCGGATAAAAGATTCAATAAAACAATCTTCCGTATAAGTTTTTCCGGTTATGTGGAGAAAAACATCCTGCCAGAGACCGCCAAAATTATAATACCAACCTGCCTTGCCAATAGGCAAATCACCCTTGTTTAAGGGCGCCCCGGTCCTGAACCCTTCTATTTCGGAGTTGATGGGCGGATTAATTACCCTTACCGTTACCGTATTTTCGCCTTCTCTTATTAATCCCGAAATATCAAATATGAAAGGAGTATACCCGCCTTCGTGGCTGCCCGCGAATTTTCCATTTATGTAAACCTCAGCAAAATAGTTGGCGGCTTTAAACTCTATCCTTACGACCTTGTTAAGCCGGTTTTTTTCTATTTTTATTATTCTTTTATACCAGCCCACGCCGTCATAGCCGGGTTTTAACTGCTCCCATACCCCGGGCACAGCCATCTTCTTAGTCTGTTTCGGAAAATTCTTGAACCAGCCTTTTTTCTTGCCGGTATTAGCCGGATCAAAAGCCAGATCCCACTCCCCGCTAAGAAGTATTTTCTCGCGTACTTCAATCATCTCCTTCTCCTTTTCCTTTCACTTCGCCTTAACGCTCAGCACATGCCAAAATATCCTACCGTTACTTATTTATCTCTTCCAGGGTTTTGCCCTTAGTCTCGGGTCCCAGGAGCAGTATTGTAAGCGCCGCAAATCCAAGGATAGCCGCGGCCAAACTAAAAACACTCCCTGCCCCGTAGGCGTTCATCATTGCGCCCATTGCATAGGGTCCAAGTATAGCCCCTATCCGTCCGACAGAAGAAGCCATACCGGCCCCCGTTGCTCTAATATGGGTCGGATATAATTCCGGCGTGTAGGCATATATTGCAGACCACATGGCATATTGGAAAAAATTCAAAAGACAGCCCCAGAAAAATAACATATTATAAGTGCCAGCCTGGCCATAAAAATATGCGGCGGCCGCAGTCAGGATAAGACCGAACATAACAACCGGTTTCCTACCGATCCGGTCTATCAAATATGTAGCCAGAATAAATCCCGGAATTCCTCCTGAGGTTATCATTATTATAAATCCAATGGACTTGGTCATACTGAAACCTTTAGCCATTAACAGGGAACCAAACCAGGTGGTCAACCCGTAGAAGCCAAAGAGGCCTGCCGGCCAGAGGATCCAGAGCATAATGGTCCTTTTAAAATATTTCTTCGACCAGAGTTCGGCAAACCCGGATTGCTGCGCCTGCTTTTTTTCCAAATGGTTCGGCCCCACAGCCGGGGGCAGAGGTTTCCCATGGCGTTTTTCTACCTCAATTTCCATAGCTGTCATTATCTTATCCGCTTCCTCCGCACGGCCTACCGCCTCAAGCCAGCGCGGAGATTCAGGTAGATTCCGCCGGATAACCAGCAGCCATAATGCGGGCAGAGCTTCAACAACAAACACAAAGCGCCAGCCGGCGACCGGGACAATGAAAAAAGCGAGCGCTCCGGCGGTAATGATACCTGCGGGCAACAGCCCTTCCATTATTGCCATGTAGCGCCCGCGGGAACCTTTTGGCAAAAACTCGGGGAGCATCGAGGTCGCGACCGGCAATTCCGCGCCCAACCCGATCCCGAGAATAAACCTGAAAACAAATAATGACGATATATTCCAGGAACAGGCGGTCAAAAGTCCGGCCACACCCCAGATGATCATAGACCACTGAAGAATGGTTTTGCGCCCTAACTTATCAGAGAGAAAACCGGAGAACATCGTGCCAAAAAGCATACCCACAAAACTCATAGAGCCCAGCAACCCGGCATTTATGTTTGTTAACTTAAACTCTTTCATTAAGGCGGGAAGTAAAAAGGTCATAGTCCCCAGGTCCACGGCATCGAAAAACCAGGCAACAACAATTATAATACCAATGATCCTCTGGTAAGAGGTCATGGGCAGGCGTTCAATCCGTTGAGATATTCCCGGCTTTTCCATTTCTCCCTTTTAACATTTAAAATAACTTCTATTTCAGATTATCAATCCGTTAATATTCTTTCACTACTTTCCACACTAACTCCCGGGTCGCCGCTATTAGTTCCGCATCCTGCTTACCATCCGGATCACAGATAGCCCCTGAAAGTCCGGAAAGACTGGTGCCGCTGACAGACTAAAACATGGATCACCGCTACGGCAAAAGCCACAGAACCGGAGACCTGGTAGGAAAAAACAAAGCCCACCCCGATCCTATTTTCCGGTGCTTAATAAAGTTATCTTTTTCATCGCCTCATTCCAGCACCAAATAAGAAGGCAAAGGTCCGCCTGCAAATTTAACTTTGTTATCCTGGAGAGCAAACTTCTCTTCTCCGCCAAACATATTCAAAAGTTGCGAGATTTTCCGTCCGGAAGGGAGGCAGACATTCAGGTCCCCGCTTTTTTGTTCCTGCCAAGCAATTACAACTTCTTTTGAGTCCTTCTTTGTCCAGTCACTCTTGAACTGATACGCATACAAGCCCCCGGTCTCCTCCGAGAGCGCCGATAGAATACGGGGCCTGGGTAAAAGTTTTATTAACTGCTGCGTCGCATAGGCTGATGGACGCCACTCGCCGTCCTTCCGGTTAAAAAAGCCGGAGTTATAATTGTCTGCGTCGGAAACCGACATAATATGTACTCTTTTTACTCCGAGGCGGGCCGATAAAATATACATTTTTGTTACACAGCCCGCAGCCGTCATAGCCGGCAGGAATTCCGGTTTGTCTTTAAAATTTCCGCCGTCTTTAGTTAAAATCGGCCAGCCAACTTCGGTATACCATATAGGCTTATTGCCGTAGCCATATTTTGCTAAAATATCTTGAATGCCTTTCCAGCCACCGGCGACGGAATAGGCGCCCCACTTCTTTACCCGGCCGGCCATAGGCGGGGTAACTGTATAGGGGTGGGTGGAAAGAATATCATAATAATTGCCGATTAAGGGATTAATAGCATGAACATTGCCAATGAAGCGTTTGTCATCCGCGGAAGCTCCCCCGGCGCCAAAGCCTACGACCATCATCTTAGGATATTTACTTTTCACAAAAACATAGGCGGCTTTGAGTAGTTCAGCATACAGCAGGTCGCGTTCTTTTTGCACTTTTTTTACATCAGTTTTATCGGCTATCATGTACTGAAAATTCGGTTCATTCCAAATCTCAATATACCGCACCGGATTCTTTGCCAGTTCCGGCCTCTTGTTAAATATGCTCCCATTAGGTCCGTATTTTCCGCAGAATTCATCGAGTCCCTGCAGGTATTTTTCAATGAAATCCCTGTCATTTTTATAAGCATTCCGCTTACCGGAAGTCCTTAAATCATTCAGCGTTTTTCCGATCTGCAGGGTCATCATAATTTCTATTCCGTCTTCCATAGCCATAACGAGCGCTTTTTCGTCCTCAAAACCGCCCATACGGTAGGTCTTCCAGCCTACTGCTTTTATCTCCTTTCTAAACCGGATGTATTCCCCGCCCCAGTGATAAACACCGTATAAAGGAATCTCATCGGGTGTTTGCGCCGCAATGCTCTCAACTGTCGGGAAAGGCTGCGGAGTAAATTTCCATTCGCCTGACTCGGTTTCCGGCTGAATAACTTTTTTTTCTTTTACCAGCTCACGCCAGTTACCGGGGTCACCTGCGGCAAAGAGCAAAGCTGATCCGAAAATAAAAAACATACCAAGAAGCACTTTTTTCATGCCTGCCCCTTTTTATTAGAAAAATTTCAAAACTACATCCGCATATAGCGCATGCCCGAAGGTGCCGGGATGATTCATCCAGTTATGCAGCTGGCTGTAAGGCGGAATACCTTTATCTGCCATATTAAGCCATTCCGTATTAACATCGGCAAAACCAACATTCTCTTCCTTGGCAACTTCATTCAATTTCTCAACATACTTCGGCAGGGTCTTATCAAATTTGATACCCAAAAACGGCGTTCCCTGCAGCGGAGAAATAAGAATAACATCCATACCCGCTTCTTTTGCTTTTTTTACCATGGTTAAAATATTCTTTTTGTACTGACCGGGCGTGATTCTCGGGTTGTTGCTTTTGCCGCCGTTGGCATCATTTAAGCCGAAAGCAATAAATACCAGGTCTGGCTTCTTAGGCAAAATATCCTTGCTGAAAAGTTTAACACCTCCGGCAGTATCGCCCCCGCCCGCGTAACCCGGGACTTCGGTAATTTTTACGCCAAATTTCTTTTTAATTCCGGAAACGATCAAGCCCGTATAGGTCTTGCTTCTGTCGCTCCACCATTCTCCCGCTTCAGCGCCCAGTGTGACGCTGTCACCTACAAAAGCGATTGAAATATCTTTTTTAGCTTTCAATTTTTCCAGCGTGTTCTTAACACCGTCTTTATTTACCGGCAGTACCGGCTTCACCTGCTTTATCTCAAAGATATCCTCGTCGGTTACGATAAACTTCATGGGATGATTGACCGTATATATATAAACACCGGCAACCCCTGCGCAGCCCGCATCAGGATCCGGGATCATGGGGCAAACTACCGCAGAAACGCCTTTTTTACCGAGTTTATCACCTAAATTAGCCACCGCGCCAAAATCGTCGCTTAACTTATAATCTTCGTCTTTTTTAAATGTTTTCCCGCCGCCTGAGACCATAACTGAGTCCGGCAAAACACCGTTTTGCAGCGCCCCGAGCATCAGAGAGTCAACTTTAGGTTTTAAAACTATCGCATTTTTTTTATCCCAGGGCCCCCATTCTTCCCAACCCTTATCGTAATTTCCCGGTGTTTTTTCGGTTATACTTTCCTGCTTGACTTCCGGTCCGGCAAAGACCAGTTCCGCGCCGCTGAATTTAACTCTGGAGCCGTCAGGAAATACCGCTTCCCCGGCTTCCGCCTTAACCGCCATTTTTGCGGGAGTCAACGCGTGAACTTTTTTCTGCACTGTTTCCTCTGCAAACAAAACACTCAGGAACGCAAATATGAAATATACTGCAAGCTTTTTTTTCATTACTCCTCCAAAAATTAATATATTTTTAAGGCTTTCTCTTTATTATAACTTGTTCATTTTATTAATGCAAGTTTCCCGGTTCTCTTATGCCCCAGCAAATCTTCAACCAGATACAAATAAACACCAAAAGCCGCCATGTCACCTTTAGTGTCCTTACCGTTCCACTCCACATAACCGTTGTTTCCAAAATCCTCTTCTTTTATTGTATTTAGAAGCTCACCCTGTATCGAAAATATTTTAACGGTGCAATTTGCCGGCAGACGGTCTATTTTTGCGGTCCCGCCCACGGCTTTAAGCGGATTATATGGGTTAGGATAACACCGAACCAGGCTTAATGGATCACTGCCGCCGGTCACCAGCGTAGAAGCACTTCCCAATTTCCAGGTTCCCATGGCTCCACCATAATAAAGAGTCCCGTCGGGGCTTACGCTTAGATAAGCGTCGCCGGTCATAGGAAGATTATATTGAATACTCTCCCAGGTCGCACCGAAGTCAGAACTTTTGTAAATACTTGATTCCCCTTTCCCATCAAGGCCGACATATAATATTCTGGGATTGCTCGGGTCGATAGCGATCGTATTAACCTGCCGTCCGGCTTTGGGTGTTAGCTGCGTCCAGGTTCCGGCATCATATTTATAAAGACTGTTGCGGTTGGTAGCATTCACGGCATAAAACCTGTCTTCTGTCAGAGGATCTACGGCAAACCCCGCCGGTCCGTTCCATACATACCCGACGGTAACTCCTGAAGTCGGAAGCGGTGTCCAGTTGTTGCCCCGGTCAGAGCTTTTGTAAACAACCGGATCTGATTTTGTTTTTTTTCCGTAAATAATATCTCCGTTTTTATTATGCATTCCCAGAATACGGTAGGTTCCGTCTTTCATCTGGCTCCAGGTATTCCCGCCGTCATCAGACCTTAAGTTTGCGCAGTAAACAACATTGCTGTTTTGCGGATGAAGCTTAATGGTCTCGGCATAATTAAGTTTAACCGGATAAGGTGCCCCGGGACCGTCTGCACCGGCAGACAGTACCAGTGTAGTCTTAAGTACCACCCTCCAGGTAGACATATTGTCAGTTACCTTTATGGTATTATTAAAATACCCTCCGCCAAGGGCAATTATCCTTCCACTCGGAAGAACAACTCCCCCGTACTGATCAGAACCCCACTCCGTCGCTAAAGAAGTCCCGCTATCAAGCGGATCAAAAAAAGTATCGTCGCCGCCAAAGGCTGTGGCAGTATCCCAGTTGTTATCCGTGTAAACAGTGCCAAAATCCAGATTAAAAGTCCACATCCTATTTTTATCGTTTTTATCAAAGACCATCGCCGGATCACAACCCCAGCCGTGAGCATAGCCGGAATTTCCGTTATTTGTAGGATTGTAAGTCGCTCCGCCGTCAGTTGTTTTATATATCCTGGTTCCGATGCTGACAATTCCCTCGTTTTGATTAGTCGGGCTTAAACTCATGCCTGTTGCGGCACTTCCTACCCAGGCACCGATAAAAGTTAGCCCCGTATTTACGGTGGAGGGCCCGTACCAGTTAACGCCACCGTCATTACTGTGATAGGAATATCTACCGTCGGTAGTCATAAGGTACATATAGTTAGAATTAGCTGGACTAATATCAAACAAATACACCCCTGCTTTATTTGTTCCTGTTATTGCCGTGGGAAAGGTACTGCCTCCGTCTATAGATCTATACAGCCGGTCAGAGCTTCTAACCGCAAAGACGGTTGCACCTGTAGTATCGGAAGGAAGATAAACCAGTGCTCCTATTTGGTTTCCTGAAGCTATGCCTGTTGAAAGGGCCCAGTTGTTTCCGTCATTCGTAGACTTCCAGATCTCTCCTTCATCGGTCCCGACAAGTATTATGGAATTTTTTACCCTGACCCACCTGACCGATTCATTTGTGAAAGCGGTTTTTTTCGTCCAGGTTGCCCCGGAGTCGGTTGAGATATAAAAACCCTGCTGGTAGGACCCGAAATATATCTTTGACGGATTTCCGGGTTCAAACTCCAGCTGATGGTGACTGCTTGCTACATTCAGTGTTGCAAGGCTGGTTGCAATTCCAACAGGGAGCAAAGTCCAGGTATCCCCGCCGTTGGTTGATTTATATACACCTGTAAGAGAAGAGGGTTTATAGTTTATATAATGCCCATAAGCATACATAATATTTGCGTCGGTAGGATGAATAAGGACGGAAGAAATGCCTCCGCCCCGGAGGCCTTCCATTTTTGGAAAAATCCAGGTAGCCCCTTCATCGGAACTTTTCCTTACCTGGCCTACATCCACCCCGCAAAGTAGTGTCTTTTTATCAGAACCGCCCCTTTCCATCCCCGTCTGGTATTGGCCCCCGTCACCTCCGAGCATACCCGCGGATTTCATAGCGGCGGTCCGGAGAAAGACCGGTTCCCAGACCGTCTGTGAATTTAAAAAAGAGGCAAACATTAAAAGAGCCGTGAAACAAAAAAAAGTTCTCCTGCACATATTTAACATCCTTTACAATATAGTCTAAAACTTAATTTCCGGTATGGGAAAAACAGACAGCAGATCTCAGAAATAAGCTTTTAGTAAGTCTTCAAGTTTTGGCAGAACTAATTTTTCCCGGCAGAGAGAAATATCTTTACTAACCGGGGAATGATCTTCATAGACAGGCCGGTCGCATTCATAAATTATTCCGGTCGGAATCTTGTCTCCCCACTCCAGTGATCTTGTGAAGGCGACAGACCGGTCCCGCGGGTCATAACCGGGATCCTCTTCCAGCTTGTAAACCCGCTCCTTATACCACTGATAGGTATTTGTTTTATTAAATGTTATACAGGGTTGTAGAATATCAACGAAAGAAAAACCCCGGTGTAATAGTGCGCTTTTCATTATTTTAACCAGCTGTACCGGGTCTCCGGCAAAAGCCCGGGCAACAAACGAAGCATTAAGAGCGATAGCCACGGCCATGGGCTGCTCCGGTTCATTATAACTGCCAAACGGGGTGGTTCCGGTCTTCATTCCGGGGTCGGTTGTGGGTGAGGCCTGACCTTTGGTAAGCCCGTAGATCTGATTATCATGAACAAAATAGGTCAGGTCCGCATTTCGCCTGATAGCATGGACAAAATGATTGCCGCCTTCCGCATAAGCATCCCCGTCCCCGCCGTGAACAATCACTTTTAGCTTATGGTTAACGGCTTTGATACCAAACGCCGCAGGCAAAGCCCGTCCGTGCAGCCCGTTAAAAAGATTACATTTCAGATAATGAGGAAGTTTTGCCGCCTGACCTATCCCCGAAACAAGAACAACCTGCCAGGGTTCCAAGCCCAGTTCGACAAGAGCGTCCTTAAGCGAATTAAGTATCGAAAAATTCCCGCACCCCGGACACCAGGCAACAGGATCGGTGCTGTTATAATCTTGTTTTGTTACCATACACTCCTCTCTTCCAAAAAAATGTTTTTATACCTTTGTTATTATATATTCCGCGGTTATAGGTCTGCCGTCAAAGCGCAGTATCGACTTATGCGGGGTTACGCCGGTGTGTACAGAAAATAATGCGCCAAACTGGCCGGTAGCATTACCCTCTACGGCGATAATATTTTTTATTTGCGCCAAGTTGCAGGGAAGTTCCAGCTCCGGAAGAGGCCAGATTTCTGAAAAGTGGAGCATTGCCGCCTTTACACCTTTTTCGTTTAGGAGTTCCACCGCTTCTTTAACAGCGCCGAAGGTCGAACCCCAGCTGACCAAAAGTATTTCGGGCTCGTTTGCCCCGCTGTAAGCCGGCGGCCTTATTTCTGCGGCTATGGCTTTTAGTTTCCCCAGGCGTTTTTGTACCATAAGCTTTCTTAGTTCCGCGCTCTCGCTGATATGCCCGGCCTCGGTGTGCTCGTCGCTATCTTCGCAAACCACCTGTTTTTCGCAGCCCGGGACCAGCCGGGGCGAGACCCCGGTTTCTTTAAGGGAATATCTTTGATAGGTGTAAGGTTCTCCTGCCGGGACAAAACCAAGCTGGCCCCGGTTAACCGGTTCAATTTCGAGATCAGAAAACTTCAGTGTATAACTTGAATCATTCAGGCACTGGTCCGTAAGCACAATAACCGGCACCTGGTATTTCTCTGCAAGATTAAACGCCCTGCTTATAATAATGAAGCATTCCGCCGCTGTCCCCGGAGCCAGAATAACCTTTGCAAATTCGCCATGCCCGGAATAAAGGGCCATATTTAAGTCCGCCTGTTCAGTCCTTGTAGGAAAGCCGGTTGCGGGACCGGGCCTTTGAGTAAGGACTATAACAACAGGAGTTTCTGTCATACCGGCAAGAGAAATTCCTTCAGTCATCAAAGCGAAACCCCCTCCGCTTGTTGCCGTCATAGCCCGAACTCCGCTATAAGCCGCGCCGACTACCATATTAATAGCCGCAATTTCATCCTCAGCCTGCTCATAGATAATCTTAAAACTATTGGCTTTAGCTGCTACATATTCCATTACCGCAGTTGAGGGAGACATAGGATAGCCTGCATAAAATTTCAAACCCGAGGCGATAGCCGCAAGAGCCAGAGCATCACTACCGTTTATAAACAGAGATTTAGCCGCTAAGTTGGCAGGTTTTATTTGAAGACCCGCGCCGGCGGGCATATTTTTTTTGGCATACTCAAAACCCGATTTTACGGCATTTATATTATTGGCTATTACCTCCTCACTTTTGCCGGCAAACAATTCCCGGATAACTTCACAGCAGGCGGCAACTTCCCCGTTTAAAAGGGCTACTACCGCGCCGGTTGCTACAGAGTTAACCGTAACTTTATCTTTTCCTGCTTCCAGTGCCAGGCGTTCAAGTGGTACAGAGAAAAGACCGGCTTCACCGCGCTCAAGTTTTATTTTTTCTCCATCGTAAATTATAAGTCCGGGTTTTTTAATTATGTTTTTATTCTTAAGTATCCCTTCAAAGTCAAGCGCTACAAGAAGGTCCAAATGATAGGAGATGGAGCTGACCGGAGTATTTTTTATCCTGAGAACGGACAGGTTGGAACCGCCTCGAATACGAGACATTATATCGTGATATGTATAGGAAAAATATCCGGCGCAGGCAAAGGTCTTACCCAGAGTAAAGGCTATGGTCTGCATTCCCTGGCCGGCGGCACCGGCTATACCTATTTCCGCATCATTTATCATTTTTTCTTAACATAGAGCTTGTGGATCTCGCCTTCGGTTTCACTGCTCAAAACTTCATTTCCGGTCATTTTCGCCCAGGCCGGCATATCTTTTATTATACCTTCATCGTCGGCAATTATTTCCAGAATTTCACCGCTCTTCATATTTTTCATCATTTCCGCAGTTTTCATTATGGGCACCGGGCAATAAAGCCCGAGACAATCAAGTTCTTTATCCGCTTTTATGTTAGCCATATTATTTTCCTTTTTTTATATAAACAGATTAACATTTGAATTTTTAGCTTCCGCCAGATAGGTGGCCGCACCGGCCATCTCATCCACTTCCTCAATCAAATCGGCTCTATCCACACCCATTATGCCGCAGGAGGTGGTACAAGCAATGTATTTTACTTTCATTTCTCTTGCCGCTTTCATCATCTCCGGAAGTGAAGCCATTTTCTTCTGTTTCATAAGCAGCTCCATCATCTTTGGCCCGGCCCCGGCAAAGTTAAACTTGGTTAACGGCAGGCTTCTATTTGTACCTTTATTTATAAACGCAAACATTTTCTGCAAAAGATTCTTCTTCCCCGCGGAAATCCCGCCTCTCTTTAAAACATTAAGCCCCCAGAAAGTAAAGAAGATGGTCACTTCAAAACCCGCCGCGGCCGCAGTCGTGGCCAGTGTGAAACACGCAAGAGCTTTGTCGAGTTCCCCCGAAAAAAGAATAAGGGTCATTTTATTTTTGTTATCAGTCATTCTTCCCTCCCACAAAAATAGTTTATAAAGTTTATAAGGTTTTTAACGTTTGTAAAGTAAAAGCCTTTTCTTTGCTTGTTTACATCATTCACATTATAAACCTTAAAAACTTTACAAACCTTATAAACTTTTCTTTAATTCTAGACCTTACGAACCTTATAAACTTTACAGACCTTACGAACTCTCTACAAAAAACCCTCAGGGTTTTTTGTAGAGAGGCGACATCTCCCGTAGTTTTTTTACCGTCTTCGCCAACTCGGTCGCCGTATACTCGATCTCTTCCTTCGTTGTATCCTTGTTAAGCGAAAATAGCATAGAACCGTGGCAGACTTCCTGCGGCACGCCTATGGCAAGAAGCACATGCGAGGCCTTGAGTGCCTTCGAGGTACAGGCCGAACCCGAGGAAGCTGCAATTCCGGCGTCATCAAGCCACATCAGCATCGATTCACCTTCTATATATTCAACCGCCACATTTACATTATTAGGCAGCCGTTTTTTTGCATCACCGTTTAACCGCACCTGCGGGATATTCTTTAAAATAAGTTCTATCAGGAGATCTCTTAAGGGTTCCATCTTTTTATCCCGCTCCGCCATTTCAGACCGTGCCAGTTCTGCGGCTTTGCCCATCCCCACAATTGCCGGGACATTTTCAAGCCCGGCTCTTCTCCCGCCTTCCTGGATACCGCCGTCTATTAGGGGATTTATTCGCACGCCCTTCCTTATATACAGAGCCGCTGCACCTTTAGGCCCATAGAAAGAACTCGAAGCCAGAGAAAGCAGATCGACGCCGAGAGCCTCTACATCCACAGGAATAACACCGGCCGCGGCAATTGCATCTGCATGCAGATAAACCGGCTGAAGTTTCCTTGTCGCTCTCTCTGCGTTAATTTTTTTGATGAGTGCCGCCACTCCGGCAACCGGCTCAATAGTGCCAACCTCGTGGTTTGCCAGCATAACGGAGACCAGAACGGTTTCATCTTTAATAAGTTCTTCCAGTTCTCCGGTTTGAATTATTCCGTTCTTATCCACTTTAAGCTGAGTAGAAGTGAAGCCCAGTTTTTCCATGGACTTTATCGCCTGCAGGACGGAAAAATGTTCTATCTCGGAGCAAATTACATGCTTTCCTCTGGCTTGATTAGCCAGGCAAATTCCCTTAACCGCCATATTATTAGCTTCCGAACCGTTTGCCGTAAAAAAAATATATTCCGGTTTAGAATTAATCAACGCACCCACCTGCGCTCTGGCCTTATCCAGGGCTTCTCTAGGCACGCTTCCGTAGGAATGAATGGTCGCGGGATTACCGAACTCCTCCACAAAAAATGGCCTCATCGCCTCAAAAACCCTGTTATCAAGAGGTGTACAGGCTGCATTATCCAAGTAGACTCGTTTCATATTAACTCCTATAAAGACAAACTCGAAGCACTAAATTCGAAACTCAAAACAAAAAAGATAAAACTCAACTTTCAAACAAAAAACAGACAAAACATTTGGATTTCTACTTTATTTCTTTTCAGTTATTTTTGAATTTCTGGCTGCTTTTCAATTTCTCATAAGAAATTTAAAAGCAGCAAGGGTTGCTTTCGCGCCTTCCCCGGCGGCTATTATAATCTGTTTTTCCGGCACATCCGTCACATCACCTGCGGCAAAGATACCCGGAATATCAGTTTCACAGGCGTTATTAACCATTATTTCATCATTCGCATTTCTTTTCACAATACCTGCAAATTCCGAATTGGGCAGGAGCCCAATCTCGACAAAAACGCCCTGCAGTTCTAGCTCTTTTTTTACGGATCCGGAAGAAATACCAATTCCGGTAACAAATTTTTCTCCGTTTATCCGTTCCACCCGGCTACCGTTAAAGATAGTCACATTAGCCGCTTCTTCTAATTTCTGCCTCATAACTTTATCGCCTCCCAGTTCGGGAGTATTGTTCACCAGATACACTTTTTTCGCAATCTTGACCATTTGCAGCGCCGCATCCAGTGCCGAGTTACCCCCGCCGATTACGGCAACTTCTTTTCCTGCAAAAAGTGGCCCGTCACAGGTTGCGCAGTAAGCAACGCCTTTATTTTTTAATTCTCTTTCTCCGGGAACATTTAACTCCCGGCTTCTTTTTCCTGAGGCTATTATAAGCGCTTTGGTACTATATCTGGCTTTTCCGGTGTTGATAGAGATTATTTCATTTTCTTTTTCAATAGAAATAAGACCTTCGTTTTCTTTGATAGGGAATTGATATTTTCTGGCATGCTCTTCAAATTTCACGGCAAGTTCAGGCCCGGTTACAAACTGGTAGCCTGTGTAATTTTCTATATCACCGCTCCAGGCCGCCTGCCCGCCTATGTCCCGTGTGACGAGAACAAAATCAAGCTTTTTCCTTGCGGCGTAAACGGCAGCGGTGATACCGGCAGGCCCCCCGCCCGCAATGATAAGTTCATAAACTTTAGCCATCTGCTCTATCCTTACTTGACTTACATTTTCTCTGCATATTTTGTTCAGGGGTGACCGGCATCGAGTCTCGAGTTAAATACTTTTTAGATTAACTCAAAATTCGATACCGGCTACTAAATTTCTATGAGGCCTAGCCCCGCTTTCGCGGAGCTAAAATTCTTACTTTTTACCCTTTTTTTTTTGCTTTTTTTACTACTTTTTTCGCTTTTGCCACTGAGATATCCTCCTTTGGCAAAGCCCCGTAAAGCAGACTCGACCACAAACAAGCTTTTGGTTACAATCTATGCACAAGCTGCGGATAAAATAATATTTTGCCCGCCTCCCGCGACTTTGAAAGACTTACTTAGCTTCTTCAAACATATCCTTGCCCACCCCGCACTGCGGGCAGACCCAGGTATCCGGTATCTGCTCAAAAGGCGTCCCCGGAGCTATACCCCCATCGGGATCTCCCTTTGCCGGATCGTAGAGATAACTACAAACAGTGCAAGTGTATTTTTTCATAGTTTTCCCCTCTATTACTTTCTGCTTTTCTGTTATTTTGTACTAAGCCGCTTTGCAAATTCGACTCCGTATTCAAACAGCTTCTGCATTTCTTGTTTGTCCGGAACAAACTGGCACTGAATCAGGGGCAGTACCGGCTCGACCCCCATTTCTTTTAGTTTATTTTCTATATTTTTTGCCGCCCCGCCGGCCCAACCATAGGAACCAAAAGCCGCACCCAGCCTGCCTTTAGGTTTCATATCTTTAAGGAAAGCCAAAAAACCCGCGAGTTGAGGGAGCATGTCATTGCCATGGGTGGACGAACCTATCAAATAGCCTTTTGCATCCAGCATTTCTTTAATAATATTTGTATTGTCAGTTTCAGCTACATCCGCAATTACCAGTTCAACACCGGTTGAGGCGATACCGTCAGCAATCCTTTTAGCCATAATTTCGGTAGATTTCCACATTGTCTCATACGCAATAACGACCTTAGTCTTTGTCTCGTTTCGCGCCCAGCTCAGATAGGCTTCGATTATTTTACCCGGATCTTTCCGCCATATTATTCCGTGGCTCGGTGCAATCATTTTTATAGGGATACCCAGTTTTACAACTTCTTCTATTTTCCTTATTACCAGCGGGCTGAAAGGCAAAAGTATATTTGCATAATAGGCGGCAGACTCATCCATAAGTTCAAACTGATTAACTTCGTCATCAAACCGCTTTGAGGTGGCAAGATGTTGACCAAAAGCATCGTTGGGCATGAGAAGTTCCAATTCAGGCAAATAAGTAAACATACTATCCGGCCAATGCAGCATAGGGGCTTCAAGAAAAGTCAGAGTTTTTTTACCCAGAGAAATTTTATCCCCGGACTTTACTGTTTGCCAATCCCAGCTGCCGTAATAGTTGCGGGTCATACCGAGTTTGCATTTTTCCGTGCCTATAACCTTAGCCTTCGGGCATAACTTCATAATTTCCGGAACGGAACCTGAATGGTCGGTTTCCACATGATTAACAACCATATAGTCTATCTTTTCCGGAGGGACTATTTCACTTATATTGGCAATAAGCTCTTTTGAGAAGGGGCCGTAAACAGAATCGACCAGGGCAATTTTTTCATCGACAATCAGGTAGGCGTTGTAGGTACTTCCTCTTTTTGTATTAAAAGTATGACCATGAAAACTTCTTACATTCCAGTCCACCACTCCGACCCAGTAGACGCCTTCCTGAATCTTTATTGCAGACATCCATACCTCCTGTTACTTGCTGTCACCTGTCGTTATTTTACCGAAATATCCCTTACAATGCAATACAATTGTGAAATATTTCTTTTACAATTTCTGATATTTGTTCCGTAATTATTTTTACATGACCGCGGTCATATATGATGCTTACTTCAGAGTGTATACTTTAGCCTAAGAGAGTTTAAATTCAAGAAACGGAGGAAAACAAAATGGGCGGATGTTCATGTTGCGGGGGCGGCGGGAAGAGTTGCGATATTTATAAATGCGCAGCTTGCGGAAAGACCAGCACCAAGGCCGGTAATTGTTGCGGCAAACCGATGGCAAAAAAGTAACTACCGTTGCTTTTTGAATTGCAAATAAAAGGGATAAATGTTTTAGATGCATTTATCCCTTTTTATTATCGCTCTTACATTATAAACTTTACAAACCTTATAAACGAGTAGTCTTAAAAAATATATTTATCTTTCTTAACTACCGGGTTTCCTTCTATCTCTTTTGCAACTTCCAGTTTTATCCCGGGTTTCTTTAGCTTGTAGAACATGTAATTCTTATAACTCTCCACACCTGGCTGGTCAAAAGCGTTAATATTTAATAGTTCGCCCTCATATGCCGTCGCCATTTCAAAAAAGAAAATTAATTCTCCCCAACTAAAACCGTTTACTTCCGGCAGAGTCAGAGTGCAGGACGGCCGGCCGGCCCTGTTCAGCGCCCACTCGGTTCCTTCCTGCGCAATTGAAAGAAGTTTTGAATATTTTTTCCCCGCCAGAAAATCTCTAGTATCAGGAATGACAAGGTCGTGCTTAAACTTGCCGACTTTTATAAAAGTAACCACTTTGTTATTCTCACCTTCGATATTGTTTTGCTGTATCGAATGCAAGTCGTTTGTCCCTCTTGCAGAAACAGGAGTACGCCCCGTATTTAAAACTTTTTTACCGGCCAGCCATTTCTCAAGCCCGTCACTTTCCCTGATTATGGTTCTTTCAAACTTCTTACCGGTACTTTCCGCCAGAAGCTGAATATACCAATCCGCAGTGGACTTTAGCTGCTCGGAAAATGGCATAAGTATTGCCAGGTTCATTCTTTTTTCTTTATGCAAAATACTATGAAGAAGGGCATACATCAGGGCCGGATTTTTATTTACTTCGGGATTCAAACAGCGCCCGGCCATGGCGCGCGCGCCCGCGAGAACTTCTTTTAGGCTAATACCTACTATGGCAAGATGCAACAGTCCCATGTTCAGTTCGGAAAACCGTCCGCCCACACCTTCAAGCAGAGGAAGATTCTTAAAGGCAAGCGGGTCTTTCCCGTTTTCACGGTTAACTATTTTCCGGAGCGTGCCGGATTTGGGATCTGTTATCGCGAAGACCTGCCTGCCGTAGTTTTTTCCGGCTCCTTTTTTCAGCCACCCGAGCGCTATCTCAAAAGCTGCCTTGGTCTCTGTTGTCTCACCTGATTTTGAAATACAGATGACAAAGGTCTTTTTGGGATTCAGGTTCTTCAGTAAAACTGTGAGCGTTTCAGGATCGAGGTTGTTGCCTTCAAAATAAACTCTGGGCCTTTTCCCTCTGGCTTCGGAAAAATCATTATAGTACGGGGAAAGAAGCGCGTCCTGCGCGGCTTTAAGCCCGAGATAGGATCCGCCTATACCCAAAGACAGGATATTTTCATATTTGCCCGCTATTTCATTGCCCAACTTTTGAATCTTTAGAATAAGTTTTCGGTCCTGGGCAGGAAGATTAAACCACTCGAGAGCAAGTTTGACCCGGGCTCCCTTGTTTTTTAGAAGTCCTGCAAGATGCAAGTAAGCAGTTTTCGCAGTCCCGTAATATTTTTTCAACTCCTTTTTTGAAACCCCATTTTTCCCGAGATTAAAATCAAAAAGCCCGTTAAAATCAAATTTGATAGACATGGAACCTCCGGGTGCAATAAAACACAAATAACGAATAATAAATGATAACTGCACAGTATTCTACCATATTAGTAGGCCAAAGTTAAATTACAGTTTACACTTACCATTCTATTCCCTCATCCTCAGCCCTCCGTCTTCCGTCCTCCGGCCAAGCATCTAAACATCTAAGCCTCCAAGCCTCAAGTAGTTATCATTATTATCCATTGTCTTATTGACTATCGTCATACTTTACTTTTTGACAAAGAAGTAGCATAATGAGGTAATAAGACTGCAAGGGAGAATGAAAATGGCTGATTTAACGGAAACAGACGATCTAAAGTATGAAGAAGATATAAAAAAGAATGCCGGTGTGGTTCTTGTACTTTTTAAATCAGAATGGTGCCCTTCCTGTAAAAGGCTTTTTCCTGTTTTCGAAAAAACAGCCGGAGAATATAAAGATAAAGCAAAATTTATCTGGACCGATGCCGTAAAGAATATGAAGATAGCCACGGAATACGGAGTTTTAGCAATTCCCACCCTTATTATTTTTAAAGCAGGTATCGAAAAAGCCAGGAATATCGGCTACATGCCGGATTCAGATCTTAAGGTTTTTATCGATAAAAACTCATGACAGAATTGATAAACCAGCTTGCAGGCAGTTTAAAACTGGCAATGCAGAATGATATTCTGCTATCATACGTTTTGATATTTCTTGCAGGTATTCTTACCAGCTTTGAACCCTGTATTTATACAATGCTGCCCGTAACTATGACTTTTATCGCTTCGCAAGCAGACGGAAGTAAAATAAGGGGATTTTTTCTTTCCATTGTATATGTATTGGGGATTGCTGTTACCTATACCCTGCTTGGAACCATTGCAGCTCTGACCGGTTCTGTCTTCGGGCAAATACAAAGCAGCATCTGGCCAAATATCATCATGGGTTTAGTCTGTATTATTCTTGCCCTTTCAATGTTTGATTTCTATGAAATCCGTATTCCGGAATCCATAAATAATCTTGCAGGAAAAAGAGTCGGTTCCGGTTTCATTACTATATTCTTTCTCGGTCTTATTTCCGGGTTGGTGGTAGGTCCTTGTGCCGGAGCCGTGCTTCTGGTCGCGCTTGCCTATGTAGCAAAAACGCACAATGTTTTTTATGGCAGTACCTTGCTTTTTACATTCTCTTTGGGAATGGGACTACTCCTGATATTAGCAGGAACTTTCTCCGGTTTATTAATGACTCTGCCGAAAGCCGGACGCTGGATGGGTAATATTAGAAAGATAATGGGCGTGGCTATGTCCGTTCTAGGTATCTATTTTATTTACAAAGCAGTAATATTTCTTTTTTAGGGGAGGCTTCATGAAAAAAATAATAATGATAGCTCTTGTTTTCTCGGTTTTTGCGTTGGGTATGGCAAAGAAGCCTGCCGCCGCACCCGTCAATGAGAATAAAGCCGCAACAACAGGGACATCCCAGGCGGCTCCCGATTTTAAACTTAAAGATATATCCGGGAAGGAAGTAAAGTTGAGCGATTACAAAGGTAAAAAAGCCGTGTTGCTCGTTTTCTGGGCCACCTGGTGTGTTTATTGCAGGCAGGAAATTCCCGAGCTTATTGCGCTTCAGGAGCAATACAAAAGTAAAAACCTTGAGATTTTAGGTATAAATATTCAGGAGGAAGCAGGCAAGGTTAAACCCTTCCTCGAGAAAAGCAAGGTAAATTACACCATTCTTTTAGATATCAAAGGCGAAGTAGCAAGAGCCTATGAAGTACAGGGTATTCCTATGAATATTCTTGTTGATCAGAAAGGCAATGTAATCTACGGCGGCAGTTTTGGAGAACAGGTAAAAACACTTATTGCCCAGAGCGTGAAATAAAATACCAAGGGCTAAAGCCGCGGAAAGGCTCCGCCGGCTCACTGCATTTTTTTCAGCACCCTGATTATTTTTTCCGGTTTTACTTCCGGAAAAAAATATTCAACGGAGTCATCTTTTGTTATTAAATCCGCCATAGCCTCAAATTCCGCGGGCACGGGGCTTAAACCGGCCTCTTTAAAAATTAAGGGAAGACCGTGCTTCCTGAAAATAAGAGCCTCCGGAAATCTCTTACCCCGCATCAGAAACTCAAAAACAACGCCTAGGGCCGCCAGCCTGCCGTGAAGTATTTTTTTTGCGCCTTTAACTACAAGGACTGCATTGGCAAAGGCGTGAGCATACAAGGCCCCGGTGGCATTCCTGCCCGCTGTGCTTACAAAACCGCTCAAAGCTATGTTGGCAAATATAAGCTCTTTTCCCCCGGATTTAACTGTTTTTATAATAGTATACATCTTCTTTGCTGTCTCAAGCGCAACTAAAGCCATGGTATCTTTTTCAACTTTTTTGAAAGCCGAAACATGTTTTGCTTCGTGGTATTTTGCAAAAGTATCGCCTATTCCCGCCGTCAAAAGTTCTTTGGGCCCTTGCATAATGGCTGTTTCATCAACGAGAGTGGCTGCAGGCGCACGCCCGGTATCAACTATATCCCTGAAGGTTCCATCAGCATTATATACTATGGCCACCCCGGTCCAGGCAGCACAGGTAGCCGCAGAGGTGGCAATTAGCACCCAGGGTAAATTTAGCTGCAGGCCTGCAAGTTTTACCGTATCCAGTGTCTTCCCTCCGCCGAGTCCTACCAGAAAATCAAAACCTTTGTTTCTTGCAAACTCATAGACTCTTCCCGATTCTTCATAAGTGCATTCCCCGCCAAAAATATGACACTCGTTTTCAATAAAAGAGCTTTTAAAAGAGGTCTCCAATTCAGGAAGGAAAGTTTCTTTTATAAAAGAATCACAGACAATAAGCGCTTTTTTTCCAAGAAAGGCAATTATTGGACCGCTCTCCCCCAGTACCTTCTCTTTTTGAATATACAAAGGAGGCCCCGGTATGAATGAAAATTCTCTTGCCGGGTGAGTCACTTTTTCTCCAGAATGAATGGTTTAAAATTTTTATAGATATAGGTTTCTTTCTTAGCCAATTCGTTATCCACCTTTAGCAAATCAGAGATTTTAACAAATTCAAACCCCCGCATCTTGATCTCGGTTATTATACCGGGCAGGGCTTTTAGTGTAGCCTCAACACCGCTATGTAGCAGTATAATGTCGCCGTCTTTCAGTTGAAATAATACATTCTGTTTTATATTTTCCGGATCGGTGGCGCCGTAGTCGGAACCGCTGACAGACCAGAGTACGGCAATAAACCCGCGGCTCAAGGCCGCTTCTATTACTTTTACATCATACCGGCCCGAAGGCGGCCGGAAAAACACCGGTTCGAAGCCCGTTTGCTTTTTTATTTCAACTTTGTTCCGTTCGAGTTCCCTTATTACACCCTCCCGATCCAGAGAGGGAAGAAGCGGATGATTAAAGGTATGATTTTCGATATCATGGCCGCGTTTTTGGATTTCACGGAGAAACTCGGGGTACTTTCTCACCTGTTTACCGACAACAAAAAAAGTAGCCTTAACACTGTTTCGATCAAGAACTTCCAGAAGCCTTAAGGTAAACTCCGGGTGGGGGCCGTCATCGAAGGTAAGGGCAATAGCTTTTTTTACCGGTGCCGGTACAGCCACAGGAACAATTTCCTGCGGGACATCGATCAATTTTTCTTCGAGCGGGAATAAAAACAAAAACAGTTTTGTTATCATAAAAAGACTTCCACCAAGCACAATAAGAACCAACGAACGCCTAAAATAAAGTTCAAGTTTCGTCAACTCATTACACCTTTATTATGTTTTTTTGGTGGGCGCAATAGGATTCGAACCTATGACCTCCGCCGTGTGAAGGCGGCACTCTAACCAGCTGAGCCATGCGCCCTTTTGACAGGGTTATCTTTTCGCGTAAAAATCACGATCCAAAACAGCGGGATCAATTGTGTTGCCGTATCTGCGCACCTCGTAATGCACGTGAGGCCCGGTAGTATTCCCGGTCATACCTATAAGTGCTATCGTGTCATTTTCTTTAACCTTATCGCCTTTTTTAACAAGTATCTTGCTGCAGTGGCCATATCTTGTGGAGAAACCATACCCGTGCTCTAAAATTACAAGCTGGCCATAACCGCCCCATTTACCGGCAAATATTACTTTTCCCGGTGCGGTAGCTTTTATTGCTGTACCTTCCCGGTTGGCTATATCAACCCCGGCATGCCAGTCATTTTTTTCTCCGCTATCTACTCCGGCCGTCTGATAATCAAATACCATACGACGGTATCCGTATTTTGAACTTAAATAACCTTGAACGGGTTTTCCTTTTGGGGTCGCCGTCCATACCGAGGTAAGCGTCGATATATACTTTTTGACTTCCTCGAAACTCTCCATTTGTTCGACTATATCCGCCTGGAGATTCTGCATGGACTTCTTAATATCCTCTTTGTCTATATCGGCGTTTAAAATATTATCAAGACGGTTCTGGTCCCTCTTCGTCGGGCCGCCAATCCCGCTATTTTCAATAATGGCTTTTTTATTTTTCAGGCCCAGCATCTCGCGCAGTTTCTTCTCTTCTTCTTTAAACTTCCTGACAATTTGCTGGCTCCTGTTATTTTCTTCATTTATAATGATAGCCTTTTCTTTAAGGTCTTTTACAGATTCCTGGGCTTTGCGGTAATCCACATTCTCCTTTAATACCAGCACCGAATATGTCAGCATGGAAATCAGCCCGGCGGCAACGACGACTGAAATAGCCACGGGTATCCGCAACCGCAACGGACGGCTTTCATTATGCGGAACTATCATGAAGGTAATGGCCTGCCCGAAGAGCCTATGTAATAAGTCTTTTTTATGTTTCATTCCAACCTTTAACTTTAGTATCACATTCTACCTCATAGTCCGTTCTTAGTCAACACAGAATAACACACAGAACCAAGCCACAAAGTTTATCGAGGGTTACGCCTCTACTAAAACTTTTGGGAAAATTTTCGGGCTGGCGGGTGGTACTATTGCGGCACTTTTTTCAGTGCTCTTTTTATTTTTACGATGTCATTTTTTATCTGCTTGACCAGTGCCGGCACACCCGAAAATTTACGGCTGCCGCGGATTTTCTTTATAAAAAACAATTCCATAACCTTCCGGTAAATACTCTTTTTGAAGTCAAAGATGAACACCTCGGGACTAAGCGTAGGCTTGCCCGGGCGGTCAAAGGTGGGACTTGTAACACTGCAGGCTCCGTTATACCATTTATTATCCATGAGGATACGAACAGCGTAAACTCCTTCTTTCGGGACTACTTCGTTGAAGCAGTTCAAATTGGCCGTGGGAAAACCAAAAGTCCGCCCCAGTTTTTTCCCGCTTTCCACACGGCCTATTACGGAATAATAACGGCCCAGATATTTCTTTGCGGTTTCCACATTGCCTTTCTGTATGGCTTTTCTTATACCGGTGCTTGAAATTCTTTTCCCGGCCATTTTAAGCGGAGAAATAACCTGAGTTTTAAAACCAAATATTTCACCTTCTTTTTTTAGAAGGGCGCCGTCGCCCTGTTTGCCCCGGCCAAAACCATAATCATGCCCAATAATTATTTCCCTGACTTTTAACTTTTCGACCAGAATATTTTCGATAAAATTCTTAGCAGAAAGTGCAGCGAATTTCCGGTCAAATTTCACAAAAACAAGAATATCCACACCCAGCTTTTCAATAAGTTCTATTTTCTTTCGTGCGGTGGTCAGGATGGGCGGCGCTTTTTTGTGCGTGGTATTTTTGGGATGCGTCTCAAAAGTCAGAACTACACTTTTAAGCTTAAGCTCTTTTGCTTTTTGAATTATCTTTTTTATTATCTTCTGATGCGCCAGGTGTACTCCGTCCAAAACGCCTAAAGTCACTACCGAGGCTTTAATATTTTTCAGAACGGCGCTGTTTATTCCTGCAGCTACTTTCATCCTAGTAGACGACTTTATTTAACGGATATTCGATTATCCCCTGGGCGCCGTATTCCTTCAGTTCCGGAATTATGCTTCTTACGACACTTTCGTCAATTATCACCTCTATAGCAATCCATTCCGGGTCCGAGAGAGATGAAATCGTAGGCTTCTTCAATGCCGGCAGAGCCTTAATGATATTCTCAAGTTTCTTTTTGGGCAGATTCATCTTAAGCCCTACTTTTGTTTCGGCTTCAAGCGCGCCCTGCAGCAGCAGCGCAATAGCTTCCACCTTCTTTCTTATCGCTTTATTCTTCCAGGATTTTTTATTGACTATTATTACCGTGGAAGACTCCATTATGGTATCTATAATCCTCAGGTTATTTGCCCTGAGAGAAGAACCCGTCTCGGTAATTTCTACTACCGCGTCTACAAGCTCCGGCGGCTTGGCTTCTGTAGCTCCCCAGGAAAACTCAACATCCGCTTTAACGCCGTTAGCTTTCAGGTATCTTTCTGTTATATTGACAACCTCGGTGGCTATTTTTTTACCTGCCAGGTCTTTTACGGTCTTAATCTTAGAATCATTCGGAACTGCGACCACCCATTTAAGCACGCTGCGGGTTCTCTTGGCATAAACAAGCTTCACAACTTCCACTACGTCTGCATTATTTTCCAGGACCCAGTCCGCGCCGGTAAGTCCAAAATCAAGTTTTCCTGATTCCACATATCTTGGAATTTCCTGAGCGCGTATAAACCTTGCCGTTAATTCCGGATCATCTATCTTCGGCACATAAGAACGGCTGCCGACAGATATGGTCCAGCCAGCTTTTTTAAACATCCCTATCGTCGCTTCTTGCAAACTGCCCGCCGGCAATCCAATTTTAATCGGTTCCATGACCCACCATCCCGCGCTTAAAAAGCGCATTCAAAACAATACAATTATTTAATGAACGAAGCCACCAGGTCACCGACTTCCCTTGTTCCCATGCCCATTCTTCCGGCAGCCATGCTCTTTATTTTTCCAGTAGTCAGCGCGTCAACAACCGCCCTTTCCACCGCTTGTGCCGCTTTTTCTTCACCCAGCGCATCCAGCATCATTCCTCCGGCCATAATAGCGGCAATAGGATTGATAACATTCTTTCCGGTATATTTCGGAGCACTGCCGCCCATGGGTTCAAACATGGAGACACCCTCGGGATTAATATTGCCGCCCGCGGCGACTCCGAGCCCGCCCTGAATTATTGCGGCCAGGTCCGTTATTATATCTCCGAAAAGGTTTTCTGTAACAATAACATCATAATACTCCGGCTGTTTCACAAACCACATGGTCGTTGCGTCCACATGGTTATAATCCTGTTTAATATCTTTATAATCGCGGTCACCCATTTCTTTGTGGGACCTGACCCAAAGGTCGCCGCAGTGCGTAAGCACATTGCTCTTATGGACCAGAGTAAGCATCTTTTTCTTATTTCTCTTTCTCGTCAAGTCGTAGGCGTACTTCATACACCTGTCTACTATGGGTCTGGAATAGGTCATAACCTGGGTAGCAATTTCATTTTGTGTGCCGACCATAGTCGCGCCACCTATCCCGGTATAGATACCGCCGGAATTTTCCCGGATAACCACAAAGTCGATGTCCTCGGGTTTTTTATCCTTTAAAGGGGTTTCGACATTAGGAAAAAGTTTTACCGGTCTTAAATTGATATACTGGTCAAGCCTGAATCTGGCTTTTAGAAGTATTCCCAGCTCAAGAATACCGGGCTTGACATCAGGGTGCCCTATGGCGCCCAGATAGATAGCGTCCTGTTTTCTGAATTCTTCTATCGCGGAATCCGGCAGGGTTTCGCCGGTCTTTAAATAACGCTCTGCGCCAAAATCATATTTTGTGTAGTTCAGTTTAAACCCATATTTCGTCTGGGCTTCCCCGACTACCTTAAGGCCTTCTGCGAGCACCTCAGGTCCGGTCCCGTCTCCGCCGACTTGAGCTATATTATAAGTCTTTCCCATCTTTTTCTCCTTTAGTTGCTTATGTAATTTTAATTAGAATATATATTATAGTGGTAAACAGAGGGTTTTGTCAATTTAAAACCCGAAATCTTGAGCAACTAACTAATAACGATAAATAGCCTCAGTATGGATTTCAGGTTGATAACACAGATTAAATAAGAAATACCGCAGATAAAAACACTCTATTTTAGTTTCATTGGCATTCCTTGTCTTTTTATTAAAGTTATCCGGCTTTTGGGCCTGTCTTTTTAATCCCCCGCGGGTTTTATTCCGGCATTCTTACTCGTAACATAAATACCGGCCAGAATCAAGACCATCCCGGCAAAAGTAATTTTTGTGAAACTCTCGTGAAAAAATATAATACCTGTTATAGTGGTCATAAGCGGAACAATAAACTGCAGGAGCCCGAGCGTACCTGCTTCCACATGTTCAAGAGCATAATACCAGACGGTGAAACCATAGGCCGTGGGAATTAGCCCGATAAAAACAACAAAAATAAATGGCACGGGTTTTAAAATATCCGTCGCGGGGATTTTAAGAAAAAGCGTCAAAGCCAGGATCATAAGTGACCCAAAGAAAAAATTCAACGAGGAAAGATGCGCCGAATCCACTTCTTTTACTTTCGCACGGCCTATAACGGTATAAACCGCCCAGCAAACAGCGCCGGCTATGGCCAGCAAATCACCTTTCAAGGTCAGACTTGAAAAGAAATTAAAAGCTAGACCGTTATTTATAATAAGGTAGCAGCCGGAAAAACCGAGTAAAGCCCCGCCTGCTTTTATTTTAGTTATTCTCTCGCCTATAAAAACAGAAAACAGAATAATAAAAAGTGCGTTGGAGTTCATCAAGAGTGCGGAATTGACGGTACTGGTATACTTAATAGAAAAAAACACAAGGCAGCCCATCCCGAAAATCCCGAAAAAACCGAGCACCAAAGAGAGCCGCCAGTATTTTTTAAGAGTTGTAAACCAGGCTTTATCTTTCTTAATAACAAAGAAGACAAAAATAGCTAAAGCAGCCGAGAAAAACCTGAGAAATGCGATATAGAACGGGCTTACAGAGGGATAACACTCCAGAATATACTTTGATAAAGGCCATATTGTGCCCCAGGAGATTGAGGCGAGAATTCCGTACATAATACCTTTTTTGTGCGCGTTCAATTCAGCTCCTTCATATTAGGAATAGGATTCAGCCACATAACCAGGGCATCCTCCCGGTTGTCAGAGTAGTATTTTTTTCTAATTGCTATTTGAATAAAACCCAGCCGTTCATAAAGAGTGCGGGCAGCTTTATTGCTTTCCCGCACTTCAAGAGTTGCAATTGTGGCTCCCTGCTTTTGTCCTTCCTTCAGGAGCGCGTCGAGAACAAGCCGGCCAAAACCCTTTTTTCTATGGTCCGGATGCACCGCCACATTGACTATATTTATCTCTTCCTGCAGCAGCCAAAATCCGCCATAAGCAACCAGTTCGCCGCGGTCTCTGACGGCAAGAAAAAACGCAATTTTATTTTCTTTAAGGTCTCTCAGAAAAAGGTTTCTGGACCAGGGAAGCGGAAAAGAGGCTCTCTCTATCGCTGCGACTTCATCCAGGTCGCTCTCTTCCATTCTTCTTATTTCCGGCACTTGAATTCCTTGCTTTTCTTTTCTTCCTTATTAATTATGGCATCCGGCTTTCTGACATAGAAGGGAAGCGCCTTGTTAAAATCCTGCAAATCCCCCCCCTTAAGTTTAAGCAGGGCAAGTGCACCTATGGCGGAAGCGCGCGGGGCGGCTTCCAGAAACACTGCATTAGCGATAGAATTGGTTATTTCTCCGGCGCATTTACTAATACCGTCGCCGAAAAAATAGTATTTTGCCGCTTTCAGGGTTTTAAGCGCTTTTAACATCTCAGCGGCGGGAAGAGCGCTTTCTTCCCTGAGTTTTACCAGCGTAGAAATATTTTCCATATAGGCGGAAAAATAAAATTCATTTTTCCGGGCGTCAATAACGGGACAATATGCATTACGCCTGTTGTTTACGGTTTTTTTTACCGTAACACCGGCGTTCAGGCGGCAAACAGAAAAGGCAAAAGCGTCCAGGGTAGGAATGGTCAAGAAGGGTTTTTTTGCTGCATAAGCCAGGCCTTTCGCCAGAGAAAAGCCGACGCGCAGCCCCGTAAAAGAGCCAGGGCCTGAGGAAACCGCGACGGCCGAAATCCCGGAAATAGCCAGACCGGCGGTTTTAAATAGATAATCTACATTTTTCATAAGCCGCGGAGAATGTGCAAGTCCGTTATCAAAACTGACTTCCGCCAGGGTTCGCCCTTCTGTCACGAGCGCCAGACTTTCAACGCTTGTTGCTGTTTCTATCGCCAGAATTAGCATTTTTATCTTCTTTTTTTACTATGAATTTATAAACTACTTCGCCCTTCTTTATCAGTCCGAGTTCTTCGCGGGCCAAACGCTCCAGAGTTTTCAGGTCGCTTCTTAGCGCCTGTATTTCTGCGGCCGCGCGCCGGTTTTCTTCTTCCATCAGAGCTATGCTTTTTTGAATATTGTGTTGTCTGTATTTAGAGTCAATCAAATGAATTATGCCGGTGTTACCCCAGAAATAAAAAAAGACGATTACGCCGAATAAAAGAAGCAATAAATACTTTTTGCCCTTTTCCCGGAACAGCCAATTAAAGAACCTGCCTCTAGAATCAGAAGTAGTGTTGACATTGTATGTTCTATACCGGTTCCTCTTGCCCATCTGACTTTTCTCCTGAAATATTGTAGCACAAAGAAACGCCTTTAAGAATCTAATTGGCTGCTGAAAAATTCTTAAAAAGAGTTTTCAGCAACCTGCTAAAAACTTAAAATGTATTTTTTCCCGAGATTTAAAATTTCATTAAGGTGTTTATCGGAATCAGCTTCAGCATAAAGCCGCACCAGAGGCTCTGTGCCGGAAAGCCGGATCATTAACCAGTTTTTTCCGCCGAGGAGGAATTTGAAACCATCCAGAGTTATAAGTTTTTCTACCGCGTAATTGCCGAACTTTAAAGGCGGCTTTTTTTTAAGCCCCTCAAATAGTTTTTCTTTTTTTGCCCCGGCAAGACTGACATTCCCTTTTCCGGTGGCAAAATAACCTACTTCCGCGTAAGATCTGTGCAATATTTCTTTAATGCTGCTCTTTTCCGCTGCCACCATTTCCAAAACGAGAAGACAGGCCAGTATTCCATCCTTCTCCGGAATATGTTTAAATATAGTTAATCCACCGCTCTCTTCGCCGCCGATAATCATCGGTTCTTTCATCATTATTTCCCCTATGTATTTAAAACCCACAGGCGTTTCCCTGACCGTTATACCGTATTTTTTTGCCAGCGCATCCACGAGGTGGGTCGTTGCAACCGTACGCACCACGCAGCCCGTCCAGCCCCGGCTCTTTTTTAAATATACCATCAGCAACGGCAATATTTCATTTGGGGTAATAAATGTCCCGTCGCGGTCGATTATTCCGTACCTGTCGGCATCGCCGTCCGTGGCCAAACCCAGGTCCAGTTTGTCTTCTTTAATTACCGCTTTTAAGTTCCCCAGGCGTTCCCTGGAAGGTTCAGGCGCGCCCCCGCCAAAATAAGCATCACGGTAATTGTGCAAAACTTTAACTTTCCGGCAGGATTCCAGAAGCAGCAAATCAAGATAATCTCTGCCGGTTCCAAAAAGCAAATCAACGCCGGCCTTAAGACCGGCCTTTTTTATAAGTTTAAAATCTACTATGTTTCTTATAAGTTTCAGATATTCTTTACTCGGTTCCAAACCATAAATATTTTTGTTATTCTCTAAAGGAACCGCAAGCCGGGGATTGTTGGCATACTTCTCAATAATCCTTGTGGTCTCCGGCAGTGCCGGGCCGCCTGAGGAAGGAGAAAACTTAAGCCCGTTATATTCCGGCGGATTATGGCTGGCAGTTATATTTATTCCTCCGGCCAGTTTTTTCTTTATTATTTCCGAAGAGAGCACGGGAGTCGGAGTATCACGTTTAGTAAGAAAAGTTTTAATGCCGTTGGCAGAGAGCACACCTGCAGCAGCGGCGGCAAAATTCTCGGAAAGAAACCGTGTGTCATAACCTACAATCACGCCGTTTTTTACCAGCGCACACTCTTTTTCTTTAAGATGCTGCGCTATAGCCTGCGTTACCCTCCGGACCCCATCGTAAGTAAAATCGTCGCTTATTATCCCGCGCCACCCGGAGGTGCCAAACTCAATCTTCGCTTCCGTCATACACGGACTCTCCTTTGTCGCTGCCTGTGACCTGCCAGGCCTTAATCATTTCCGCATACTCTGCTATTAACATTCTTCCCGCTTCCATGGTTTTTGCTTCTGCGGTGAGATGAAATAACGGTTTTTCTCCGTCAGGAAGAATCATTATCCAGCCTTCTTTGGAATAAATCTTAACTCCGTCTATCATCTCGGCTTTTTTGTCCTTGGCGAAATCATTGAGCTGCCGCATTACCGTTCCCTTGGTTTCCCACTGACAGGCGACACGGTCACGAATAAGGCTGGATTCGGGAATTTTTTTAAGAATATCCGAAATTTTCTCATCCACCACAGCCAGCGCATCGAGTATTTTCACAACGGACATCATAGCATCTAAAGAGGGCATAAATTTTGGGAAGATAAAACCCCCGAGTGTTTCGCCCACAAAATCAACCTTGCCTGACATAGCCGTCTCCATCATGCTTCTATAGCTGGTTTTGGTTCTTATAACTTTTCCGCCGTACTTTGCCGCTATCTGATCTATTGCGGAAGAAGCCGAGATAGGCACCGCTATCGTGCCGCCTTTATTGATTTTAAATTGCAGATAGGCCAGGAGTCCCAGGGACTGATCCCCGGTCAAAACCCGGCCTTTTTCATCGACAATAAATATCTTCTCCGCGCCGGCATCAAGCATGATGCCGATATCCGCTTTTAGCGTGGAGGTAATATTTGAAAGCTGCTCCATAGAATGCTTAAATTCTTCCTCTGATTTCGTAAGTTTTTTCTCGTCAAGATAGGAGTTAAGTGAAACTACTTCGCACTCTAGTTTACCGAGCATGGATGGGAAAACGGTGGATGAACTGCCATATCCGTAGTCAATTACAAGCTTGAACTTCCGTTTTTTAATGGCATCCTTGTTAAGCTCATGCAGAAAACCTTCTCGATAGTGATCAAAAGCGTGGGAAGGGAAAGAAATTTCCCCTACTTCCTGATATTTAGCTCTCCTGAAATCCTCGCGGAAAAACAGGCTTTCGATGCTCTTTTCCTTATTGGAAGCAAGATCTATACCCTGGTCATCAAAAAATTTAATATCAACTTTTTCCGGGTCAAAAGGAGACATTCTTATATGGATTCCCCCGACGCTTCTTAAAGGCTTTAGAACATAGCGGGCAACACTTATTGGTGAAACACCCACATCAAACACATTGACCCCGGAGGAAAGTACTCCGGTCATGAAAGCCCGGTTGGTCATCCTGGAAATCCGGTGATTGTCCCTGGAAGTTGTCACAGCGGAGCCTTTCGGCAGGCCGGCACCGTAAGCCGCCCCTAGTTTAGCCGCAAACTCCGGAGTAATCTCCATATTTGCCAGGCCAATAACTCCGTGCTCGGAAAATATTGTGCGGCTCCACTTATCGCCCCAGATCAAACTGGTGGAAAGTATGGCACCCGACTCCACATTCTTATGCGGCCAGAGTTTTACATTTTCTTTTAAAGTAGATTCATCGCCTATTATACAATTATCGCCTATTACGCAATTTGTATGAATAACGACTTTTTTGCCGACTTCCACCCCGTGACAAAGTATGGTTTCAAAAATATTAGTTTCTTTTCCCACCAGACAATTTGACCAGAGCACGCTGTTGGTTATCTTGGCTCCGGCTTCTATTATGCAATTATCGCCTATGGTGGAATTTTCTATAATGGCGTTGGCTTTTATAAGAACATTCTTCCCCAGAATGACCGGATTTTTGAGCAGAGCTGTAGGATGGATTTTAACCTCGGAATCGATCCAGATGCCTTTACCCACCTGGTTCGTTTTGGTTCCGGGAATAATTACCTCAAGCTTGCGGGCCATAACATCATAATGCGAGATCCGGTATTCGGACAGGCTGCCCACATCCTTCCAGTAGCCCTTGGCTACATAGCCGAAAAGCGGCATCTTTTTTTGAAGCATAAGAGGAAAAAGGTTTTTTGAAAAATCAAAATCTCTTTCTGCCGGAATCAGGTCCAGAACTTCTTTTTCCAGTATATAAATTCCGGTATTTATTGTGTCAGAAAATACTTCGCCCCATGAGGGTTTCTCCAGGAAGCGGGCAATCTTACCGTTCTTATCCGCAATAACAACTCCAAAAGCCAGCGGATTATCCACCCGGGTAAGAACCATAGTCGCCGCAGCTTTTTTCTTTTTATGAAATTCAATCGCTTTGGTCAGGTCAAAATCGGTCAACACATCACCGCTCATTACAATAAAGGTCCCGTCAATATGTTTTGCCGCATATTTTACGCAACCGGCCGTCCCCAGTTCTGCTTCGGTCGTGATATAATCCATCTTAACGCCGAACTTTGAGCCATCCCCGAAATGACTTATAATGGACTCCGGCTGGAAATACAAAGCCGAAATAATATCTTTAATATTGTGTTTTTTTAGAAGGTCAACCAGGTGTTCCATTATCGGTTTATTGGCTAAGGGTGCTACAGGTTTGGGAATATTACAGGTTAACGGCCTTAATCTGGTGCCAAACCCGCCGGCAAGAATAACTGACTTCATGGCCTCTCCTTTTCCTGAAATTATTTTCCGCTCTATTAAGACCAGACACTTTCCCGAACAATGTCTTATTATAATATGGAAGGAGGGATTTAGTCAATTAAAACCGAGTAATCACGCCCTTAATTTTATCTTTTTTATTATCATGAAGGTCCGGGCGGTAGCTTCCGTTAAAAGTGCAGAGGCGTTTTTCATAGCAAACTCAAGCGTTACCGGTCCGTCGACCAGAGGCACAATCGCCGATATTCCTGCGCTATAAATTTTTTCATTCATATCACCTATTTTTCCGGCCAGGCAAAGAACCGGGACCCTGTATTTTTTTGCCAGGAGCGCAACTCCAACAGGCACTTTCCCGAATAGAGTCTGAGTATCTATCTGACCTTCACCGGTTATGACCAGATCAGCATTTTTAATTTTTTCTTCAATATTCGAAACACCCATAACGATATTAATGCCTTTTTGAAGCCGGGCACCCGTGAAGGCAAAAAGGCCCGCGCCAAGACCGCCTGCGGCCCCACCCCCTTTAAGCCCGAAAACATTGACGCCTAAATCCCGTTTGATTATTTTCGCATATTTTAAAAGCGCCTTATCCAGCACCTCTACCATCGCAGGGCCGGCGCCCTTTTGCGGACCAAATATCCTGGAAGCCCCGGAATTACCGCAGAGCAGGTTGTTAACATCGCAAGCAACAATAATTTCAAGCTTCTTAAATTTCTTCAATATTTCTATGTTTTCTATCCGGTCAAGTTCCACCAGGCCAAAACCGCCGCCGGCAATCTCTTTACCGTTCCTATTCAGGAGTTTATACCCCAAAGCCGCGGCCAGTCCGGCTCCGCCGTCATTAGTAGCACTGCCGCCGATACCGAGAACTATCTTTCTTGCCCCATCGTGCATCGCAATATTAATTAGTTCACCAACTCCCCGGGTGGTTGTCAGCATCGGATTTCTCTTTTTCTCCGGCACAAGCTTCAGCCCGGAGGCCTCTGCCATCTCTAAAAAGAACGTTTTGCCGTTACCCGATACACCGTACTTTGCGGTTATTTTGTGATTGAGCGGCCCTGTTACTTTTGCGGTTCTTATTTTTCCGCCGGTAGCGGAGACCATAATTTCCATGGTCCCGTCTCCGCCGTCCGCCAAAGGTGCCTTTACTGTTTTAGCTCCGGGAAATATTTTTTTAACGCCTTTTTCAATGGCAAGAGCGGCCTCAAATGCAGTCAGACTTCCTTTGTAAGAGTTCGGAGCAATAAGAATATTCATAATTTGATTATAGCATAAAAAGATAGTTTCGTGTCGCGAGGTTGCGCGTTCCGGGATAAAACCTCCGCCTATTTACAAAAACAGGGATATAGTTTTTAAATTATTAGCAATCATTTATTAGCTATTAGCAATTGAAAACAACAGCCCGGGAGGGGGTCAGCCGTCCCGGGCATAGGGTCGATCGATGCTTCTATGATTATATGTTCTGTGCTCTCTCCTCCTTATCTTTTCTTCTTAACCTAAAAATCTAAAGAAAAGATTGGACAATTAGTTTTATTTAAATATATAAATTTTGCTATTGGACGCCCGTTCCGCCCGTGGTTGTGGTGGAAGAATCATCGCCTTTGCTCTTCTTGAAAGTATGCCGCTTGGTGTTAATTGGCGGTTCGACATCGTCATCCGGATCCTGTGTCCCGTCCGGTCCGTCACTGCCTATTAAATAGTTATTTGCCGTCTGAGCGCCTTCTGCTTCATTCGCCGCACCTGAGCC
>CAIYPD010000118.1 GCA_903928075.1 Candidatus Firestoneibacteriota bacterium | reverse complement strand
CGGAGGTAGGATATTTACCTTGACAATAAGATACTCTATGAGTATCATATTGTAGGAGGGAAAAAATATGCTCATAGCACGAAGTACCGATTATGCAGTCAGGGCTTTAAAATACCTGGCAGAGAAGAGAGAGGAAACCTCTGCAGCGGAACTTACGCGGGTATTGAGCATTCCGTGGCCGTTTATGAGAAAGATTATGCAGTCTTTGGGCAAAAAAGGCCTGGTTTCTTCCCGAAAAGGCCCCGGCGGCGGTTTTAGAATATTAAAAAGCCCGGGCGAGATAAAACTCACGGAGCTGATAAATATCTTTCAGGGCCCGGTTTGTTTGAATGAATGTATTTTTAAGAAGAAAGTGTGTCCCCATAAGAAAACCTGCTACTTAAGCAAAAAGCTCGGGGAGATAGAAGAACACGCCTATCTTGTGCTTTCAAAAATAACGCTTAAGGAAATAATAAGTCAAAGTAGAGCTAAAGGAGTGTAGGATTATGGCAAAACGGAAAATAATTAAAATAGACAACGAGAAGTGCACCGGGTGCGGACTGTGTATTCCAAATTGTCCTGAGGGTGCTATACAACTAATTGATGAAAAAGCACGCTTAATCTCGGATCTTTTTTGTGACGGTTTGGGAGCCTGTCTCGGGCATTGCCCTGAAGGCGCTATAATAATCGAAGAAAGAGAAGCGGAAAAATACGACGAAAGCAAAGTGATGGCGAACATCGTCACCCACGGGAAAAATACCATAAAAGCTCATTTACTGCATCTCAAAAGTCACGGGGAGATGGACTTGCTTCGCGAAGCGATAGGGTATCTGGCGAAAAATAATCCCGAGATTAATGTGCCGGAACTTGTGCACGGAGAGGAAGCCGGTCACGGCGGCGGGTGTCCGGGGTCGAGGATGCAGGACTTGAGAAAAGGAGGGTTATCCGCCTTCGGCGAGATCTCGCCAAGCAAACTTGGCGGAGAGGGTCAGCAAGGAAAAAAGGCAGAAAACACTGAATCGGAGATTCAGAACTGGCCGGTGCAAATAATGCTGGTGCCGGTACATGCCCCTTATTTTAAAGGTGCGGATCTTTTGATTTCGGCGGACTGCGTGCCTTTTGCGTACCCGAATTTCCATCAAGAACTGCTTAAAGGCAAGATTTTGCTGATTGGTTGTCCGAAACTGGATGATAATGACCTGTATGCCGAAAAACTCGGGCAGATAATTAAAGAGAACGATATTAAGACCGTGACTGTGGCTCACATGGAAGTTCCCTGCTGTTTCGGGATACTCCAATCCGTGGAAAAAGCGATAGAATTCTCGGGAAAAAATATTGCGATGAAGGAAGCGACCATCGGGGTAAAAGGAAATAGGATAGACTAGGTTCAAGCACTAAACAAAAGTGTTTTGAGATATATATATGGATTCGCCGTAAAGAATAAGAGGTTATTAATATTTTTAGATAAGCCCGGAGAGAGTTTACAAAAAAATCCCCGCAGCTTTTAAACTGCGGGGATTAGATAAACCCATAAAAACTATTAGTATGTTGTGAAAGAACTACCCTTCGTGTCGGTCCCTGTGCTGTTCGCAAAGACATAACCCTGAAAAGGCATAGAAGTTGGATCAGTTACATAGCACCAACCGGTTCCTACGGCTGTGGGAGGTGCGGTCATCATACTTATTGCTGAGGAGTTTCCCAGCGGTGTGGCTTTCGCAGGCGGAATCGGATACAGATAACTTGTGAAAGATGTTGTCAAGTCAACCGGCCAGGTACCTTCTTTTTCAGAGTAGTAAATAGTCACTGCTGAACGAATTGCGGCCAGATTGCCTTTGGTGGCCCCTTCCCTTGATTTTTCCAGCATCTGCGCGAATTTGGGAATCGCTATAGCTGCCAGAATACCGATGATAGCAACTACTATCATCAGTTCAATGAGCGTGAACCCTTTTTTCTTGAGCATTTTTACCCTCCAATTAGTTTTAATATAGGATTATTATACAATAAAATTAAAATAAGTCAATAGTGAAAAGAAGAACACGATCCCGGAAATATCCGGATTTAGAAATTATATAGTTATCAGGATCCGCTGCAAACAATAGCGAATCGTGAGTATTCCTTAATAGAGGCCTTTTAAATTTTCAAAAAAAATCCCCGCAGTTTTTTTAAACTGCGGGGATGAGATAAATTATATAATAACATCTGAACTCCCCCCGCGAAACCCATAAGGCCTCGCGGGAGAAATCCAAAACTATTAGTATGTTGTGAAAGAACTGCCCTTCGTATCGGTCCCTGTGCTGTTCGCAAATACATTACCTGCAAATGTAGATGTTGTATCTGTTACATAAGCCCAGCCCGTTCCTGCAGCGGCCGGAACACCGCCGGTAGCATTAATCGTAGCTACATTGCCCAGAGGTGTCGCTTTCGCAGGCGGAATCGGATACAAATAGCTTGTGAAAGATGTCGTCAAGTCACCCGGCCAGGTGCCTTCTTTTTCAGAGTAGTAAATAGTCACTGCTGAACGCATGGCTGCCAGGTTGCCTTTGGTGGCACCTTCCCTTGATTTTTCCAGCATCTGCGCGAATTTGGGAATCGCTATAGCTGCCAGAATACCGATGATAGCAACTACTATCATCAGTTCAATGAGTGTGAAACCTTTTTTCTTTAACATTTAGATATCACCTCCCGGTAATCTTCATCTATTATCTAGTATACAATAAAAAGTATTAAAGTCAATAAGGTTTTTCGGCCTGATAAGCAGATGAAAGAATTTAAGCAATAAAACAATAAAAATATCAGAATTGCAGCTGAAAAAGTCTTAAAAAGAGTTTTTCAGGAATCTGCTAAGCTTTATTGAAACTCGATATTTCAGCAGTTGATTTACGAATCTTCTCACGGTTTGGCTGTGCAGGGTAGCCCAAGGGAAAAATCACATCGACTTTTACGGATTTAGGAAGCCCCAGGGCTTTTTTAAGCAGGGTTTCGTTAAACCAGCCCATCCAGCAGGCGCCCAAACCCAGTTCAGCCGCTTGAAGTATAAAATGCTCAACGGCAACACCTATATCTATCAGATAAAATCTTGTATCCCTGACCAGGTTCCCCACCCGGGCTAAAAAATTCCCTTTTTCGGAAATTATAACAACAAGCACAGGCGCGTTTTTACCAAAGGAATTTGACGAATACTGACCTGCGAAAGCGGCAGTGCAAACCTTGTCTTTAAGAATTGGGTCATCAATTATAAGGAATTTCCAGGGTTGGGAGTTGCAGGCCGAAGGCGCAAGACGGGCCGCCTCGAGACACAGGCTAAGTTTTTCCTTTTCGACCGGCTTATCGGAAAATTTTCTGCAGCTATATCTTGTCTTTACCAATTCAAGGAAATTCATAAGAGATTATAACATTTAATCCAAAAACTTTCAATTCTTACCGCAAGCCTGAGCTCCTTAAAAAGATTGAAAATCTCTGAGAATTTGCTATAATTAAGTGTATCGTAAAGTAAGGAGAAAAGAAGGATGAATAATTTAAAAAGATTTAAAAAAAATCTAAAAGGAAGTAAGGGACTTACTCTTATAGAGATAGTTATTACTTTTTTTATAATAAGCCTGATCCTTATGTCCGCAACCCGGGCCTTTTACCAGTTTTACAGAGCAAATATCAGAACAAACCAGATGAGTATTAAAATGGCTCTGGCAACAGAGAGACTCGAAGAATGGAAATCTATAAAAGGCGAGAATTTTTTACCGGGTGTTAGTTTTCCTCTGTATACTCCAAACATTAATACTTCCACAGGAGTAATATCATTCTCGGTACGCACTGTAACTATTCCCGCTGTGACAGAACTTGATATTGATTGCACAAATAATTCGACAGTAACTCAGAATACCGGTTATGCATGTACGCTTACTTCGGGTGCGTTTGGCAATCCCGGCTTTGGGAGCAGCTCCACCTGCTGGTATGAACCTTCTACTCGAACCGTCGCCAATGAGAATACTCCGGGAAGTATAAGATTTACGCTTGACTGCCCTGCAGGAGTTACTTCAATTCTTGAGTTAACAATGATAGATTACGCGACCGCATCACGGACGCAAAGAGTGTTGGTTAACGGAATTACAAAGGCAAGTTATATAGCCAGTGACCTTGTTCCGCCAAGCGGGGAATTATGTTCTATCCCGCTTTCTGCGTCAGATACTTCCTCGGGACATATTACAGTTGAAATAGAACAAACCGGGGTAGTTAATAACGCGTCAGTAACTGTAATAAATAACTTTACGGCTACTTCAGGCTGGACATTGTCCGCCGGCACCGGCACAATAGTAAATACACCGACTACTCCGACACCCTATTCCGAAGAAAGTACCAAAAAAAGCTATAGAATAAATTCTGCCACAAGTACTACTACGATAAGTTTAAGCAGGACTATCAATACTTCCGTTAACCAGGCGGGAGATTATATCCGTTTGTGGGTTCATGTAGATACAAGCGATAAAATGTGGTTTACAACGCCAAGCGGTAACTCCGATACTGCCACAGGCCCCATAACTAATTGGCAGCAACTAACAAAAATTATGTCCGCTTCCGATGATGGTGCCAATATCCCCATTTCCATAAAGTATATACAAAACACCTCGTCCCATGCCGCTACTGTTTATGTCAATGAATTGACAACAGAAGCTGCATCAACGGCTACAAATCCCAATGCTGTTCTATCAAGAATAACTCTTAAATCCCTTGAAGGTTTCACAGATCCTGATTCAACAGCGGGCTCTCCGGTGACTACGGCGTCTCATCCCGGTTATATTATTACCAGTTCGCTTGACCCCACAAACACTTCTGCCGGGCAAGCTATCGGATGGACGGTGTCAGTTAGTGTTTCAAAAGTAAATGATAAATACGGACCTGCAGTTATTAGCAATACTATTAACAGATAATAAAGGAGCAGCTCATTGCTTATCTTGCGGCGCAAAAAAGGTTTTACACTTGTTGAAGCAGTAATAACTGCATCTCTTGTAGGTTTGCTGGGCTCGTTGACCGCAGTTTTTTTTCTTCAAATCTACAGATTGCATTCAAAGACTGATGCCGAGATAAAAGTAACTCAGGTTGCGATTATTTCTCTGGGGAGCGTTCAAAAGGAGATAAGAGAAATATCCCAGGCCCCCACCTGTACTCCTGATACTACCTTACACCCGACCTCCGGGAGCCCTATAAGTTTTTATATACCGAGTTTAACTGATCCTACTACCCGGGCCTCCGATGATAGAATTGATTATTACCTCGGAACTTATAACGGTAAAAATGTGATGTTGCAACGCCTGACAAGAGGGGTGACGACCTACACGGCAATTCCTGTTATATTTGATTTTGACAATTTCAGGAAAACTCCAACAACTGTTCCTCTGGGCGGCGGCATTACCGCTTTCCTGAATGATGCGACATTAAGATATGACGATGTGGCGTTTTATTATGATGATACTTACTATATGATATGCGTGGGTGTTACTGTTTCTGTTGCCGATCGGGGAAAATCGGGGGTTCGGGAAAAATTATCCCTTACTTCTGCTATCTCAATAAGAAATACCTTCTGATAAGAGGGAAGAGGACCTTATGAAAAAAAATAAAAATAATTCCGGGCAATCAACTTTTTTAATAGTAGGCATAGTATCAATTATCACGGTTATGATGATTGGTGTATATTTCGTCGCAAGTAAAATAAACACCAATGCCTCCGGAAGTAATAAAGCCCGGAATATCGCAGTACAGGCCGCGGATGCCGGTATTAATCAGTTTATAAGCGATGTGTCCAACAGGCAGATTAATATAATAGGCGCCACACTTCCTGTAACGAGAAATTATACGGTAGCTGTAGGGGTTAACACTCTCACTGTCCCGGTTACCTGTGATTTTCTAAAATCTGGTGGTACGCCGGTTTTGGACCTTGAAGGCAACAACAGATATGTCGTTGACGCTATTGCAACTCCAATTATCGCCTACGGCGCCGGAGTAAAAGTTCCGGTCACGAGGCATATTCAGGCTAACCTTTCGATCGTAAATCTTTCAAAATATAATGCTTTTACAATAGGAAACGACGTCTGGGCGTCGTCGAGCGCCATATTTAATGGACCCTATCATTCCAACGGATCAGGCGTGTCAATTGGAGGTTCAATTTCCTGGAATTCTTCAACTCTTTCCGGCGGAGGTGCAAATCCTTTCTACTCCGACACTTATGTCACTATGTGTGCGGGTTCTTTTGTCCAGGCTTCAGGTTGGGGTTCTCCTACCTTCCGTACTGTAAACGGAAAATTCGGCAGATTATCTTCAGATAGTACCTATGAAATCTGTGCGACGACCAGCAGGCCAGGGGGAACCTGGCTTGATGCTGCGCATGGAGGGGTAAAGGTCAATATCAGGCCAATACCTTATGGCACCTATTATAATTACGCCCAGGTAATTCTCTCTTTGTCAGATCTTCCTTCTTTTAAACTTAACGGTGCGGATGTTTCCTGTACTAATGCAACTAATCTGCAGATAAATGTCGGAGTCAACGGCTATACTAACAGACTTAAAATAAATATAAATGCCTTTGGCACAGGCTCAAGCGATGATATTTTCCAGGGTTCAACCAATTATATGGCTGCTTTGCAAAGCACCTACGGAATAATAATATATTGTACCGATGATGTTGCGGTATACGGGCAAATACCGGCGGTTTCCGGAACGGCAAATACCAATAAAAAAGTAATGATAGTTTCTCAAAAGAGTATTGAAGTAATCGGGGATGTGCTTTATTCCGGAGATTCTTTCGTAACCACAAACGATTCTTACAATGCATCTACGCCTGCTCCGATACCGTCAACAAGCAATCCTAATAATGATGCCATGGCTCTTATCTGTACGGATAATATTTATGTGAATCCCTGGAGGAACACGGATACGGCATTTTTTCAAAACAGTAATGATATGAAAATCTCAGGATTTTTATACGGCTATTCGGGAGCTCTTTCGGGAGGCAGTAGATCCTATGCTTCCGGTGGAAGTTCTACAATCGGTCAGTTTACAACCTTCGGAGGACAAACCTTCCGGAGCGGAGGCATTGTTCCGGGGACCTTTAATGTCGCATATGATCCTCTTCTGAATAATAATATCTCAAAGATAGTACCTGTCGGAGTAGGCGTCGTCTCCTGGATGGAAATAAAATAAATAGAGCTAAAGCTTGGAGTGAGTTATGGTTTTTTGCGCCTGATATTTGCCTTTTTTATCCGCGTAGGAAATGTCGCATATATCCCCGGCGGCAGCCTCAAGAAATATTAATTGGCCGATTCCTTCGTTTGCGTAAATTTTTACCGGCGAACTTCCCGCGTTTATTATCGAGAGTGTGGCATACCCTTCCCATTCAGGCTCAAAAGGCGTGACATTTACGATAACCCCGACCCGGGCATAGGTGGATTTTCCGCTGCAAATAGTGACGATTTCTCTCGGAATCTTAAAATACTCTACTGATCTTCCGAGAATAAAAGAACCAGGGGGAATGATACAAAAATCTGCTTTTCTAGTGCCAAACATTCCGGGGAGTATATTTTTTGGGTCCAGGAGGGGGAGTATTTTTGGTATCTGAAACTCATCCGCGATACGGAAGTCATAGCCATAAGAGCCTACGCCGTAAGAGATAACATTTTTTCTGACCTGGGCTTCCGCAAAAGGCGTTATCATTGCCTTTTCCTTTGCCATTTTAATTATCCATTTATCGGGTTTCATAGCCCATTTTATATGAAATGTAAGAGTTTGTAAAGTAAAATGGGCTTGATGGCACAGATAGAAACGAGATGACACAGATAAGAAAGAAGATGACAGAGATGGGAAAAGAGATGGTCCGCCTTCAGCGAGATCTCTCCAAAAAGCCTTTGGAGGATCCGCCTTCAGCGAGATCTCTCCAAAAAGCCTTTGGAGGATCCGCCTTCAGCGAGATCTCTCCAAAGATTTCTTTGGAGGACACAGATAAGAAAGTAAGAGGGTCTGTCTTTAGCGAGATCTTTTCAAAAATTCCTTTGGAGGGTCCGCCTTTGGCGAGATCTCTCCAAAGAAGTCTTTGGAGGACACAGATAAATCCGGAGACTACCGTCCGGACTTATCTCTGTTAAAAATAATTATTGAAAGCGTTCCTAGGAAGGAGAATGCGGAGAGAAAAAGGGAGATATTGAAGACGGTTTTGTAATGCGGTTCGTTAACGGTGGTGATAGTAGAGCCGATATAAGTAAAGGAGCCTTCCATGACTGTTCCTATGGGTTTCCAGAGTTCCAGGTTGACATAGAGAGAAGAAAAGAGAAGGACTAAAAGAACCAGGGAAAGAAGAACGACCGGAATTTTATTCCGGTTTTTGTCCAAAAAGGCCTGTAACCTTGACGCAGCAACTACTGCAAAAAAGAGAACAGGTATTATTAGGAGACGGGTCGAGACTTTTTCGGAATTAAAAGGAGGGAGGGGCATCCAGCCGAGTTTACTCAGGGCCATTATAGCAATTATTGCGATGGGCCAGTAAAACGGCCTGAAGCTGTCCTCTTTGGCTCTACTTCTAAAGCTAAGATAAATTCCAAAGAATAAAATAACGCCCAAGCCGACAAGGTCAATATAGGTATTATATTCGGTCCAGTTTCCCTGCCATTTAGGGAAAGCGGGAATAAAATCCGGGCCATGCATAACTATAAGGGATTCAAGCATAATATAGGCAGAATAAAAGCCTCTTACATGGGAGCCGGCTTTTTCGTAGTAAGTTATCAGGGCCGGTAACAAACGGAAAGATAAGAGCAGAGCCAAAATTATAAGTGAGAATAAGGCCGGCCTGAGCGCCGTCTTATTGAAGAGCCCGGTTAAGAGCAGGAATAGCATGCACCAGACGGCAATATGAAAACCGCCGGTTATGAATATGAAGAAAATGCTCAGGGCCATCTTTGCCGAAGTTTTCAGGGATGGTTTATTGGGAAAATCCAGGAGGAAAAAGAAAAAAAACGGCAGGAGGAAAAACCCGGCCCACATATAATGCCCTGCGGCCAGATGCGCAACAAGATGCCCGTTGAGAAAAAATATCAGGGTCAGAAAAGAGAAAGAAAGAAAGCCGAGTTTAAGTTTGTTTGCGAGTAAGACGAGGCCTATAAAACCCAGAGTGAATAAGAAAAGCAAGTTGAAAAGCATATATTGCCGGACATCCAGCCACTTTAAGATGATAATTTGCGGGGAAAAATCAATCTCCGGTATCGCAAGAAACCTGTCGGTAGTCTGATATTGGGCTGAGATGTGATAGGGTGTCACGCCGCCGGTAATAGCCTGCTTTATAACGGAATAGTAATCATATTCTTTCTGCCAGTCCGTGTTTCTGTAGATCATCGCAGGATTTAAAAAGCCGGCCCAGAGAGAAAAGAGAATAGAGAATAGAAAAATCAAAAAAAATATCCGGAAAACGGTTTGAGTGCTTGAGTAGGATTTTTGTCTGATAAGAGCTTCTTTCAGCCCGCTGAGAAATATTTTCATAATGTAGTATATTACTTTTATGGGTTTTATTCAATTGCAAAAACTTTTAGCATTTTGCCAAGAGAAAGGAGAAAAGATAGTGCATATCGTGTCATTGCGCGTGCCCGCCAGTCTTTTTGGAGGGAGGAGTTTGCCGATAGGCAAGTATTACGACGCGGCAATCTCAGTATTTGGAGTTGCGAAGCAAGGTGCATTGAGCGAATTAACGTAATGGGTTTGCTTCGTTATAAGCCCTCCCTATCGGTCGATTCCTCGCAATGACAGCTGATTTCTAAAAACATTTGAGGCAGCTGTCAGCTATATTCGTCATAAGCCCTCCCATATTTTGCAGACCTTCATAGCCAGCATTTAGGCTATTGAAGGAGACTATATATTTTCCTATCAAAACAAGCTTTGCTTATCGGTCGATTCCTCGCAATGACAGCTGATTTCTAAAAACATTTGAGGCAGCTGTCAGCTATATTCGTCATAAGCCCTCCCATATTTTGCAGACCTTCATAGCTAGCATTTAGGTTGTTGAAGGAGACTATATAATTTCCTATCAAAACAAGCTTTGCTTATCGGTCGATTCCTCGCAATGACAGCTGGGTGGAGGGTATTGGGTAGTTGTCAGCTGTATTCGTCGAAACCCTGTCTGATGGCAGACTCCGGCAACGAAAGCTCAGAGTGATCTGACTTTAGTTTTTGCCGTTAAAGATGTTTTTGAATTCCCGGGTCACATTTTCGTAGGCCTCTTCCATAGCTACCGGTCTATTTAGCAGGAGTTCCAGTGAAGTTGCTTTTACGCCTGCGAGGCCGCAGGGGATGACGGAAGCAAAGACGGAAATATCTTTTTTTATATTAACGGCAAAGCCGTGATAGGAGACCCATTGTTTGGCGGCAACCCCTATAGAGGCTATTTTATCTTTGCCGGCAAAAACACCCGTTTTACCTTCTATGCGCGTACCTTTGAGTCCATAGACGGCTAAAAAATTGAGCAGCACCTCTTCCAGGTCCCGCAGATATTTGTGTATGTCTTTTTTTCTTTTAGAAAGGTCCAGGATAGGGTAGCCGACTATTTGACCGGGAAAATGGCAGGTGACATCCCCGCCGCGGGTAACTTCAATAATCTCTATTTTTTTAGAATTAAGTATATTCTCCCTTTTGCCAGACCTGCCAAGGGTTATAACCGCCGGGTGCTCCAAAAGTAAAAGCGTATCAGGGATTTCTCCTTTGATACGCTTTTCAAGATATAGCAGTTGTTTTTCGAAGGCTTCTTTATAAGGGACTAAACCCAGCCGTAAAACATCCATAATTTAAACGCGTTTAGGAAGGTCTATCGCTTCCTTATGCGCGTCATGCGCCGCTTCCATAAGCCCTTCCGAAAGGGTGGGATGGTTGAATATTATCCTTTCCATTTCTTTGGTCGTGGTCTCAAGTTTCATTGCAATAGAAGCACTATGAATAATTTCGGTCGCTTCGGGGCCGATTATGTGCACGCCCAGGAACCCGTCGGTGGTTTCGTCAACAAGGACTTTTATAAAACCGTCTGTTTCGTTTAAGATGTGCGCGCGCCCGCTGGCCGCAAACGGAAATTTACCGACTCTGTACTTCAGGCCTTTTTCTTTGGCCTCTGCTTCCGTAAGCCCGACATGCGCAATCTCGGGAGAAGTAAAAACGCAGGTGGGGATGATTTTGTGGTCTATCTTTGAGTCTTTGCCGCAGGCATTTTCTGCCGCAACAATGCCTTCTGCCGAAGCCACATAGGCGAGCATGTATTTGCTGGCTGCGTCGCCGACAGCGTAAATACCCCGGACATTGGTCTCGAGTTTTTCATTAACTTTGAGGCGGTTTTTTTCCAGGGCCAGCCCGGCCTTTTCCAGACCGAGGCCTTCGTAGTTAGGCTTTCTGCCGATGGAAACAAGTATTTTATCCGCCGTGACGGAAAACTTCTTGCCTTCTTTTTCAATCTCCGCCGTGGTGCCGGTAATTTTTAAAACTTTCGCGCCGGTATGCAGCTCCACGCCTTTTTTTGTAAGAAGAGCTGACATCGAAGCGGCGATTTCCTGATCTTCAAAAGGAAGTATCTTGTTAAGCGCTTCAACAACCGTTACTTTAACCCCGAGGCAGGAGAAGAGGGAGGCGAATTCGATACCGATAACGCCGCCGCCGATTATCAAAAGTGAAGCGGGAAGTGTTTTCATATTGAGTATTTCTGTGCTGGTTATTATATCTTTACCGTTTGTTTCGAGCCCGGGGATGTTTACCGAGACCGAACCGGTAGCAATTATACATTTTTTAAAGGCGATAAACCTGTCCCCGGCCATCACCGAAGAACCGCCCGTAAAGGAAGCCGTGCCTTTAATAACTTCAATATTATAACTTTTAAGGATAGAACCTATGCCGAGGCGCAGGCGGTTTACAATACGGTCTTTTCTGTCAATGACCGCGCTAAAATCAATGGAAAAGCCGTCTACGGTAATGCCAAAACTCTTTGCGCCGGCGATTTTATGGTAAACATCAGCGCTTGCAAGCAGGGCCTTTGTGGGAATGCAGCCGTGATTTAAACAGGTACCCCCGAGTTCTTCTTTTTCAATAAGAGCAACTTTTGCCCCGAGTTGGGCCGCGCGGATGGCGGCAATGTAACCTGCCGGGCCCCCGCCTATAACTAAGAGATCGTAAGTCATGAATTCCTCCGGGTGAAAATAGACAAGTAGGTACAAGGTACAAAGTGCAAGGTACAAGAAACAAGCAAGAACAGCAGAGAAATTAGAGCTTTTACCTCAATAACATTACAAACTTTAAAAACTTTACAAACGTTATAAACTCTTATTTAGATGTTAAAAAGATACTTTTCCAGGACTTCTTTGACTCTTGTCAGAAACTTTGCGGCATAAGCGCCGTCTATCACTCTATGGTCGGCAGAGAGGGTTACCTTCATTATTGACCTTATTGCAATTGCATCATTTATAACAACCGTCTGCTTTTTAGCAGCAGAGACCGCGAGAATTCCGACCTGCGGGGGGTTGATTATCGCCGAGAAGTTATCGACTCCGAGCATACCCATATTGGAGATGGTGAAGGTTCCGCCGCTGTAATCCTCCGCGGTGAGTTTCCCGGTCTTGGCTTTTTCTGCCAGAATTTTGGCTTCCGCCGCGATGGCGCGGACAGTTTTATTGTTGGCCTGTTTTATTACAGGAACAACCAGGCCGTTCTCAAGCGCGACCGCGACCCCGACATTGGCATCTTCAAACTGCACAACTTTTTCATTTACGAAGTGGGAGTTCATAAGCGGGAATTCGCGCAGGGCCACGGCTGAGGCAAAGATAACAAAGTCGTTAACGGAAACCGCAACGCCTTTGGCCGTCAGTTCTGCCCGTTTTTTAAGAAGCTCGGTCATATCCACATCCAGCTGGAGATAAAAATGAGGCGCTTCCTGTTTGGATTTCTTCAGGCGGTCCGCAATAATTTTACGCATCTGCGAGAGGTCTGAAGTTTTACTGCCGCCGTTACTCTTAAGTTTTGCCATATTCAGGCTTGCTGCGGCTGTTACCGCAGGAGCGGCTTTCATTGTTCCCGGTTTATAATTTAAAATATCTCTTTCAAGTATCCGGCCGTTCGGACCGGAGCCTGCAATATTCAAGAGGTCGAGGCCTTTTTCTTTTGCGAGGCGCTTTGCTATGGGAGTTGCGAAAATACGCCCGTCCGCCGTAAAGATTGCCTGAACAACCGGCGCGGGAGTGAAAACCGGCTCAACAACCGGGGCCGAAATGGGAGCGCTTACCGGGGCCGGGCTTGAAATTTGTTCTTCTTTGGGTTTTGCCGGAGGAAGAGGTTCTTCTTTTGGCAGAGGTTCACTCATACTATCCGCAGTATATGCCACGGGCACAAGAACAGGCACGACTATCCCCTCCTTGTAAAGAATCTTCCTGATGTAGCCGCCTTTAAGTGCTTCATATTCAAAGTTGGCTTTGTCCGTGGTTATCTCAAATAAAACATCGCCTTTGTTTACTTTGTCGCCTTCTTTTACGCGCCATTTACCTATAGCGCCTTCTTCCATAGTTTCGCCGAGTTTTGGGAGGAGAACTTTTGTTATCATACGAGCAGCTCCTTGACGGCCTTTTTAATGGTGTCTTTATTTGGAATGGCCAGTTTTTCCAGGTTGGGCGCCTTGGGCATCGGGACATCCGCGCCGCAGACCCGGCAGACGGGGGCGTCGAGGTAGTCAAAGGCTTTTTCCATTACCTGCGCGGCAATTTCTCCGGCAAAACCGCCGGTTTTCCAGGCTTCATGCGCAATTACAAGCCTGTGGGTTTTTTTAACTGAGTTAACTATGGTATCTATATCAAGAGGCGCGAGTGTACGAAGGTCTATCACTTCGACAGAGACGCCCTCCTTTTCAAGTTCTTCTGCGGCTTTAAGACAATGAAGAAGGGTTAAAGACCAGCTTAAAAGGGTTACATCTTTACCCTGTTTTTTAACATCTGCTTTGCCGATGGGAAGAAGGTACTCTTCCTCGGGGACCTGACCTTTGGTGTTGTAGAGCATCTTGTGTTCTATATATACTACCGGGTTATCTTCGCGAATAGCTGCCTTTAGGAGGCCTTTTGCGTCGTAAGGCGTTGAAGGCATTACAACTTTGATGCCGGGAATATGTGTAAACCAGGCCTCAAGCGACTGGGAATGGTGCGCGCCCAGAGTCCGGCCGGCGCCGCCTTCGGTGCGGATAACCAAAGGCACTTTGGTCTTACCGCCAAACATATAACGGATTTTGGCTATTTGATTATTAAGCTGGTCCATAGCGATGCCCATAAAATCTACATACATAATCTCCACGACCGGGCGCATGCCGGTGATGGCGGCCCCGAGACCGGCGCCGACTATGGCGGCTTCGGAGATGGCGGTATCCCGCACTCTTTCATCACCGAATTTTGCATGGAGCCCGCGGGTCACGGCGTATGCACCGCCGTAAATGGCGACATCCTCACCCATTATAAAGACCCCGGGATCTTTGGTCATTTCTTCGGATAAGGCTTCATTTATTGCTTGCCAATATGCTATCTCGCGCATAGTGTCTCCTTGAATAAATATTTAGAATGTAGACTAATATTTGGTATAGTCAAAGTCTCACCATCAGGGCGGACCTGCCAATATGTTATCTCGCGCATAGTGTCTCCTTGAGTAAATATTTAGAATGCAGACTAATATTTTGTATAGTCAAGGTCTCGCCTTCAGGGCGGACCTGCCAGTATGCTATCTCTCTCATTTGTTTTCTCTCCTTAAGCGAATAGATCGGTAAAAAGTTCTGCGTCGTTGGGAAGCGGACTGTCTATGGCAAATTTGGTTGCTTCTTCTATTTCGTTCTCGACGAACTTATCAAGTTCTTCGACATCCTTTTGGGAAAGCAAACCTTCCTTTACGCATTTTACGGAGAATAATTTAATCGGGTCCTGTTCGGCCCAGTATTTTTCTTCCTCTTTAGTCCGGTAAACTCTCGGATCGCTTCTGGAGTGGCCATAGTACCTGTAAGTATCGCAGACAACCATCGCGGGCCCGTTTCCGGCGCGCGCGCTTTTTACATAAGCTTCGACTGCGTCCTTAACTGCAAGCACATCCTGGCCAAAGACCGTAACGGCCGGCATATTGTAAGGCACTGCTTTCTTGGCCAGGTCGGTGACCGCGGAAGCCCTCTTCACCGAGACGGACATACCGTAGAGATTATTCTCTACTATATATATAACCGGCAGCCGCCAGGTCCCCACCATATTTAAAGATTCGTGGAAGACGCCCTGGTTGGTCGCGCCGTCGCCGATAAAGCAAAGCGTGACCTGATCTGTTTTTCTGAGTTTAATGGAAAGTCCGGCGCCGGCCGCCATCGCCAGACCGCCTCCGACTATTCCGTTTGCGCCCAGGTTACCGGTCGAGACATCTGCAAGATGGAGCGAACCGCCTTTGCCTTTGCAGCAGCCGGTTGCTTTACCGAGGATTTCGGCCATAAGTTCGTTTAATTTACCGCCCTTGGCTATTGCGTGGCCATGGCCTCTATGCGTGCTGGTAATAAAGTCGTCGGGCCTAAGCGCCGCCATGGCGCCCACCGCAACCGCTTCTTCACCGGCATATAGATGTGAACCGCCCTCAGCGATATTTTGGGCCAGTAGATCCATAATCTTGTCTTCGAACTGCCTTATTTCCATCATCTTTTGCAGATAGAATATGGCAGTTCCTTTATCTTTAAGTGGACTCAAAGTGCCTCCTTGTATATTGGTATTATCTCTGGTATTATTATACAAAAATACCGTTATTTTGTCAAACATTTTCTCGGCGGGTGGTTCAAAAAAAGTGTAAGCAGCCCACAATTGTTTTGAAAATAAGTAAACTCTCGTCTATAATAGCAAAGTATAGTAAAAAATAACAGGGAGAAGGTCAATATGAATAAAGGACAAAAGGAAACCGGAAGACTTAGCGGATATTTGCTCCTGCTCTTGATTTGCTCGCTGGTTGTATCTTTTTGCAGCGCATCTGCCGAAACCAAAACTGACGGTTGGACGGTAACCAGAGCCTGGGAAAAATATAAGAACGGGCCGCCTGCGGATCCCAATTTTTTTCCTATTCTTGTCTGGCTGCAGAGTCCTTCAAACGCGGTCAAATACAAAGCCGCGGGCTTTAATACTTATTTCGGGTTACACAAAGGGCCCTCTGCGGGGCAGATAGAAACCTTAAAGGCCGCCGGGATGTATTTAGTCTGCGAGATGAACGAAGAGGCCTTGAAGCATAGAGACGATAAAACAATTATTGGCTGGATGACCTTTGACGAACCCGAGAATTTTGCGACCAAAGCGCCTCTCGAAGTCAACGGCAAAACCTGGAATTACGGGCCTGCGACCTCAAGGATTTCGGCAAAAGATATCGGGGAAATGTATGAAGTGATAAAAAAAGAAGATTCTACCCGGCCTGTTTGGCTCAACTTCAGCTGCGGCGTGGCAAATGATAAGTATCACGGCAGGGGGAGCGGCTGGAAAAATTCTATGTATCCCGACTATATGAAAGCTGCGGATGTTGTGGGCTTTGATGTCTACCCGACTTCATCTGTGGGAGAGAATACCCACTGGCTCCATGCAAGAGGCCTGGACAGAATGAAGGAATGGGCCGGCCCGGAAAAACCCAGATTTAATTTTTTTGGCCCGACTTTTACCGGAAAAGGCCGGAAGCCGACAACCGAAGAATTTAGGACTGAAGTTTGGATCTCCATAATTCACGGGACCAAAGGCCTCGCCTATTTTGCACATAATTTTAAGCCGAAGTTCCAGGAAGCGGCTTTACTGGCGGATGCGGAAATGCTCGCGGCGGTTACAAAGATAAACACCCAGGTCACAGAGCTCGCGCCGGTCATAAATGGTCCGGACAGCGACGGGGTGGCGGTTACCGTGGAAAAAGAAGCGGTGCCCGTGGATATTCTCATAAAAAAATATAAAGAAGAAACTTATATATTTTCGGCGGCTATGAAACAAGCGGAGACGGCTGCCGTAAGTTTTCAGGTAAAAGGCGTAACAGCCGCGGGAAAAGTACAGGTGCTCGGGGAAGACCGGACATTGGATATAGATGCCACGGGAAAATTTAAAGATGAATTTAAGACCTGGGGTTCGCATGTTTACAAAGTTGTAAAAAATTAAAGCTTCAAAATTGGAATACTTTTTAAAAGGAGGAGAGATGCAGGAGAGAGTAAAAGGAATTTTGAAAAGGTGTCTTTTGTTCTGCCTGGCCGGCGTTTTTGTTTTGTCTTTTTCCGCGGTTGCGGAGGTAATAAAAGACCAAACTAACACGGGTAAGTTCCGGGAGAAATTCAGCAATTACCCGCAGGATCCGGGTTTCTTTCCTATCTCGGTCTGGGTGCAGAGTATAGAAAATATCCCGAAATACAAGGCCGCGGGAATAAATACCTATTTTGCCCTCTGGGGCGGCCCAAAACCGGGGCAGATAGAAGAACTGAAAAAAGCAGGTATGTATCTTATCAGTGAGATGAATGAGGAAGCCCTTAAACATAAAGATGACAAAACCATAATAGCCTGGATGATGATGGATGAGCCCGACAACTTCCAGTTTAAGAAAGATCTTGAGGTAGCGGGCAAGACATGGAAATACGGACCTGAAACTTCCAGGGTAGCCGCGAAAGACCTGGCTGAAATGTATGAAACTATAAAAAAAGTAGACGCAACGCGGCCTATCTGGGTTACTTTCAGCTGCGGCGTGGCAAATACCACCTATGGCGGCAGAGGCGGCGGCTGGAAGGACAGTATGTATGCTGATTATATGAAGTCCTGCGATATGGCCGGGTACGATGTCTATCCGACGGCCAGCGCAAACGGGAAGAGCGGGAAGATACTCTGGTGGCAGGCAAAAGGCCTGGACCGTATGAAGGGCTGGGTAGAGGCAGGCAAGCCGCTATATAATTGCATAGGGACCAACTTCACCGGTGACGGCCGCGCGCCGATGCCCGAAGAAACTAAAGCAGAAATCTGGATTTCGATAATTCACGGGACAAAGAGTATTGCTTATTTTGCCCACAATATAAAGCCGTTTATGGAAGACGCTCTGGCCCGGGATCCAAAACAGATGGCTAATGTAACTAAGATAAATGCCGAAATAACGGCGCTGGCACCGGTTATTAACGGGCCTGATTTTGACGGGGCAACGGTGGCTTCAAGCAACGAGCTGGTACCCATAGATATTATGGTGAAAAAATATAAAGAGGAGATCTATATTTTCTCGGCGGCTATGAAGATGGGTGACCCGGCTACAGGGAGCTTTCAGGTAAAAGGCGTGAACGCGGCGGGAAAAGTAGAGGTTATCGGCGAAAATAGAACGCTGGATATTGACGCCTCCGGAAAATTTACGGATGAGTTTAAGAAATGGGAGACGCATAATTACAAAGTCGTAAGAAAATAGAGAGATTGGTCTAACCGCAAGGCTTCGTTCCTAAAAAAACGGAGCCTTGTTTTTTACTTTCCGCCGGAGAAAATATCAGGTTAACTCGAAAATTTATTAGTCAAAAGGAAACTACTTGAGAGATTTTACGCAGGGCAGTATTCTTAAACATCTTATTCTTTTTAGTCTGCCTCTTATGGGGACCGGCATGCTCCAGGCGGTCTTCGGGGTCATTGACGCGATGTGGGTCGGACACCTTATAGGCAAAGACGCTTTGGCCGCGGTTTCAGCCGCCATGCCCGCAATTTTTTTTCTGGTTGCGCTTTTAATGGGCCTGGGTATGGCCACTACCATACTTGTGGGCCAGTCTTACGGTTCTAAAAACTATGAATTTTTATCCAAAGTCCTCTCCAACTCTTTTATGCTGTCTTCTGCTCTGGCACTGGTGCTTGCCGTTTTTGGTATAGCGCTCTCGGCGCAAATACTTGAACTCACAAATACTCCGCTAAATATCCGGCCCATGGCGCAAAGCTTTATGAAGGTAATCCTGGGCGGTCTTATATTTTCACTTATTACAAACTGGTTTTCGGGTGTGCTTAACGGCGTGGGGGACTCAAAAACCCCGTTTCGCATAATGTGTTTGAATATTCTGCTGAATATTATTCTGGCACCCGTTCTTATTACGGGCAGGCTCTATATTCCCCATACGGGCGTTGACCTCCGGCTTTTTGGCGCTCTGGGTGTTGCCGGTTCGGCGTTGTCTACCGTAATAGCGAGCGCGATCGGCACGGTAATCTATTACTTTAGTTTAAGGCATCTGCATATATTTCAAAAAGCCCGGTTTCATTTTAAACCGGAGGCGGCAATGATAAAAAAAATAATTTCACTTGCCTGGCCGGCCTCCTTACAGATGATAATTGTTTCCGGCAGCGGCCTTATAATTGTATCTTTGGCAAACAGGTTCGGAACGAATATCACGGCCGCTTACGGTGTGGCCTTCAGAACCGATCAGTTCGGGGCGATGGCGATTTTCTCCGTCGGCATGGCACTGACTGCTATCGTCGCCCAAAATACCGGCGCAAAAAAATTCGACCGGGTAAAAGAGGCGTTAAGGTACGGCCTCTTTTTCAGCGTCTGTATAGGACTTTTATACGCGGCCATAGTAAATCTCCTGCCGGGGCAGATTGCCGGGATGTATACCAGGGATCCGGAGGTAATTGCCGCGGTAACAAGTTACTTCCGGTACGCGGGCATTTCTTTCGCGGGCCTGGGTATGATGTTTTCTTTTCTTGGAGTGGTGCGGGGTGCGGGAGATACTTTCGGCGCGCTCGTTATGGTGGCAATAAATATGATAATCGTGAGAACGCCGGTTTGCTACGCGCTCTCCGAGTGGACACCGTTGAAAGAAAAAGGCCTCTGGCTGGGACTTACCGTGGGTGCTTTTGTTGGCGCGTTCCTTTACTATCTGTACTATAGGAGCGGTAAATGGAAAGACAAAAAAAAATTAATGGAAATGTAATAGAAGTATAAATAGCGCAAATAAAAAAACCCCCGGAAAATTCTCCGGGGGTTTTTTATGGGGCCGATAGGCGTTCCTATTCGGTACTCAAGGGGTGAAACGGAACGCCAGATAGGGAATAGCGTCGGCCCCGATATCTTATTTCTTAATCCAAACAAGTTAACAAGTTCAAAGAACAGAATTGATTTTTTAAACTTCCACCCCTGCTAATGCTTTCATTCCCTATTTGGGGAACCGTGCTTAACACCATAAGTATCATAACAAAAAATTTCCATTTGGTCAATGAAAATATTACAGATAGGTAATTAATAATAAGGCGCTAAAAATCCTTATTTAAGATGACTTAGCCCGTATACCCTTCCCCTGAATTCAAAGATTCTGTAAGGGTTCTGGCGGGAGATATTGTAATAGCAGTACATTTGTGGTATATTTGACCATAACAAAATTTATGGAAGCGAGGTAAAACTATGAAAGCAGCTGTCTATATGGGCCCCGGAAAGATAGAAGTTAAGGAAGTAGAAACACCCAAACCTAAAGCGGGAGAGGTGCTTTTAAAGATACACGCCTGCGCGGTCTGCGGTACGGATGTGAGAATATTTTACCACGGGCAGAAGAATGTAGTACCGCCGCACATTACGGGCCACGAATTTGCAGGTTCTATAGCGGAAATTGGAGCCGGCGTAACCGGTTTTAAAAAAGGAGATAAGGTAACTTCGGTAACCTGTGTCGGCTGTCAAAAATGCCTTTATTGTAAAAAAGGACTTTATAACCTTTGTGACACCCCGCGTTATCTGGGTTACTATTATCCCGGCGCTTTTGCGGAGTATATGATTATACCTAAAGAAGCCATTCAGGGCGGGAACCTGATAAAAGCTCCCGACAGTTTAAGTTTCCCGGCTATCACTATGGTCGAGCCGCTCTCCTGCGTTATTAACGGACAGGATTACCTCAAGGTGCAAAAGGGGGATTTTGCGGTGGTTATAGGCGCGGACCCCATCGGCTGTATGCATGCCGAGATAGCCAAGGCCTCCGGAGCGAAGACGGTGGTCCTCTTTGATGTTTCGGAATCAAGACTTGAACTTGCAAAAAGATTTGACGGGCTGGTCCTCATAAACAGCATTAAAGAAGAACCCGTTAAAAAAGTTATGGATATGACGGGCGGCTGCGGCGCGGATGTTATTGTCGTGGCTTGCGGGGTAAATGCCGCGCAGGAACAGGCAGTGGCCATGGCCGCTAAACTTGCCCGCATAAGTTTGTTTGCCAGCCTGCCCAAAGATAATCCGTTTATAAAATTAGACGCCAATATTGTGCATTACAAAGAAGTCTCTCTTTACGGGGCTTTTGCTTCCTATAAGAAACAGTATGAAAAAGCCGTTTCTCTTATAGCCGAGAAGAAGATCCAGGCGGAGAAGTTTATTACCCACATTTATCCGTTAAAAGATATCGTGACGGCGTTTGAAACTTCAAAAAAAGGCACCGGTTTAAAGACCGTTGTGACTATGGAGTAGGCCATGCGCTTAAAAGGAAAAACGGCAATAGTAACGGGCGGCGGGCAGGGATTGGGTGAGGCCATCTCTTTACGGTTGGCCCTTGACGGGGCGCAGGTTGTGGTGGCAGATATTAATCTTGAAAACTCGCAGGCCACCGCAAAAAAAATAGCAGAAGCGGCTAAAGTAAAAACACTCGGCGTAAAAGTCGATGTCACCGACGAGAAAAGCGTTCAGGCAATGGTGCAGGTTTGCATGGCTAATTTTAAAAGCCTGGATGTCCTGGTTTCCAACGCGGGGATACTTGTAGCCGAGGACATAACGGATTTTCCGGTGGATAAATGGAGAAAAGTTATTGATGTCAATCTGGTCGGCTATTTTATAACCGCGAAAGAAGCCGCAAAAATAATGAAAACTCAAAACAGCGGCGCGATAATTCAGATAAATTCTAAATCCGGCAAGAAGGGCAGTTTTAAGAGTTCAGCCTACGCCGCCTCCAAGTTTGGCGGAATCGGACTGACTCAGTCTATTGCCCTGGATCTGGCGCCCTTTAATGTAAGGGTTAACTCGATCTGTCCGGGGAACCTTCTGGATTCACCTCTTTGGGTCAATAGTTTGTACGAGCAGTATGCGAAAAAATGGGGTATTACGAAAGAAGAAGTAAGAAAGAAGTATATTGACCAGGTGCCTTTGAAAAGAGGCTGTACCTATGAGGATGTCTGCAATGTCGTCTCTTTTCTCGCCAGCAGTGAGGCTTCCTATATGACCGGGCAGGCGATAAATGTGACCGGCGGGCAGGAGATGAGGTAAAAACATCCTCCAAAAAGACTGGCGGACGACAAATATCAAATACACTAAGGTATGTCTATCCGCCAAAGAGACTGGCGGACGACAAATATTAAATACACTTAGGTAAGTCGAATTAGAAACAAAAGCGTTGAGGGAAATATAAGCGGAAAACTCTAGACCAAAAAGGCAGATATATATGAAAGAAGAAATATTGAAACTTGAGGAAGAGCTTAATAGTTTTAACAGGGACGAAAGAATTGCGGCGCTTAAAAAACTGAAAGGACTTTGTCCTGTTCCTGCCGAAAAAAACGGATTTGTAAATCAGCATGCCCATACTTTTTATTCTTTCAACGCATACGGTTTTTCGCCCTGCCGTGTTGCTTTTGAGGCCTACAAGAAAGGTTTATTTTCCGTCGGGCTTGTGGATTTTGACACACTGGACGGCGTTTCTGAAATACTCGAGGCAGGGGAGATACTTGGTATAAGAGCAACCGCCGGGATTGAGTCCAGGGTTTTTGTGCCGGAGTATGCGGCCAAGGTAATAAATTCACCGGGAGAACCGGGGGTGGCTTATTTCATGGGCGCGGGTTTTATATCCAAGGAAAAGAAAGGCTCAGCCGGCGAGAAGGTAATCAACCGGTTCAGAGAGATTTCAAAAGAGCGGAATATTTCCCGGCTTGCCGCCGTTAATCTTATTTTGCAGGATAAACTCGAAGCGGTAGATTACGCAGCGGATGTGCTCACTTTGACACCGGAAAAAAATGCGACAGAAAGGCATATCCTCGAGGCGCTCGACCGGAAAGCTAGAAAAAAGTACAAAGGAATAGAGTTAATTGATTTTTGGGCAAAAAAGCTGGGAGAGAAAGAAGGCAAAATCCAGAGCCTGCTCGGAAAAAGCCCCGACTTACAAGCGCTTATCAGGAGCCGTTTATTTAAACAGTCCGGTGCGGCAGCCTCTTACCCGGGACTTACGGAAGTTATAAAAGCTATAATTGAACTGGGCGGAATTCCTGTCTTTACCTGGCTGGATGGTACGAGCGGAGGGGAGAGCGACCCGGAAGCTCTGCTTAAACTTATGCAGAAGAAGGGTGTTGTAGCGGCAAATATAATTCCGGATAGGAATTGGAATTTTAAAGATCCTGCGGAAAAAGAGCTCAAGGTGAAAAATCTCAAGGCCTTTGTAAGCGCCGCCAAAGAACTCGGAATGCCGCTGATTGCGGGCACCGAGATGAACAAATACGGTCAAAGCATTACCGATGATTTTAATGTCCCGGAGCTGAAGGAATACCTGCCGGCTTTTATCGAGGGCGCCTGCTTTTTTTACGGGCATACCTTACTGGCCCGGCTGGCGGGGAAAGGTTTTTATTCCGTCTGGGCAAAAGAAAAATTCCCGGTTATCCAAAAACGGCTTGAATTCTTTACCGGGGCCGGAAGAAAATTTGAGCCGGGAATAACAAAAGAAGAATTAATTCAAACACTGGAGAGTTAAAATGACCGCAAGCGCAAAAGCGATAAGAAAAGAGCTTATTGAGATAGGTAAAAAGCTTGAAAGCAAAGGCCAGGTAATAGGTCCCGGCGGAAACACCAGCGCGCGTCTGGGCGACATCATATATATGAAGGCGTCAGGCGTCTGCTTTGAAGAAGCCACGGCGGCGGATTATGTGGGTGTTTCTCTCAAGACCGGAGAACTTGTGGACGGCAAGAAGAAGCCCACCTGTGAAAAACTGGCGCATTTGAACTGCTATAAAGCCCGGCCGGATATCGGCGCGGTTATTCATACGCACCCAGCTTTATCTGTTTCTTACTCCTGGCTGGGGGAGACACTCATTCCCTTTACCCCGGATTTTGTAGCGATAATCGGTTCACCCGTACCCGTCGTAAAATATATGCTGCCGGCCGGCGAAGCTATCGCAAATAAAATAATGGAAGCGATAAAAACTCATAATGCCGTCTTTCTGGAAAATCACGGCATACTTTGCGTGGGGAAGAACCTGAAAGAAGCCTACTATAGAACCCTTCTGGTGGAAGATTCGGTTAAAACGGTTGTGGGTGCGAAGATACTCGGGGCTATAAAATATTTTGATGAAAAACAGATAAAAGAACTGGATACTTCTGATTTTGAAAAATACAGAAGGTCTTTGTTGAAAAAACAATAGTATTAAAGAATAAAAAAAGGGAGAGGCCAAAAACGCCTTTCCCTTTTTTGTTTTAGCGGGCCAGCATGAATTTTAGATTATCTATTTTTTGACTGCGCTTTTGAGAGTTGAAAGCGTCTATAGGTTTGGCTTTGTCGACCGTCGAGTTTAATACATTTTTCGAAAAATCTATGGTGATTATGTCCTTAAATAATTTCCCTTCGCTTTTAAGTACGCCTCCGACCAGCAGGGTGCCTGATGGTGTGATTTCCTTGACCAGAATCTTTTCGGAAATCCTGTAGGGAATCTCGTCTTTTCCGCTCTTGACCATAACGGTTCCTTCTATCGTAAGATCTTTGTGTTTTTCCGCGGGATTTGTATAGGCCACGGTGAGTTTGGCGGAGTAAAGCAGGCGATGGGTGAGTTCCACCTCCACAAAAGCCGCATTTTTGGCGGCGTTATCGTAAGCTTCACGCAGATTCTTACCCGAGATGGCTTTTTTATTTTTATCAAAATATCTGAATTTTATATCACCCAGGGATTTTTCAATTATATAGATGGAACCGTTTTTGTCGAAGACGACTTTATTTGACTTAAGTAAAAAGTCATTCATAGTGGGCGAAGAAAGTTCTGCCGAAAATTTCACCAGTTCCACACAGTTCATGGCGTTAGCCTGCGCCTGCGGGTAGGTCAGGCCAAAAGCCGTCCCCGAAAAAAGCACAGTCAATACGGTCAAAAGCAATAACTTTTTCATGTAAACCTCCGGGATGCAATTGCTAATTGCTGATTGAAAAACCAAAGCACAAACAATTGAAAAATTGATAATTACTGATTGAAAAATTAGAACTATAGCACAAAAGGAACCTATTGACTTAGTAGCTTTTTAAATGAAAAAGTTCAGAATCTATGCTACAATTATACACAATTTGCGGGTTAAATTCCACCTGACGAATAGACTTAATACTTCAAAGGAAAGAGGAAAAGATGAATAACAGAGAAAGGATAGTCAATGCGCTCAATTTTAAACCCGTGGACCGTGTTCCGGTTGTGGAATGGGCATCCTGGTGGGAAAAAACCACTGATAGATGGAAGACCGAAGGCTTGCCCGGGAATTGCGTTACTGAATGGGAGATAAGAGACTATTTTGGACTTGACAGGTTAAATCAATGCTGGGTTCGGCCCAGGACGAAAGACTATCCCCGCCCCAAGGAAGGAGAACCGGCCATAATTACCCGGGAGGATTATAAAAAATATAAAGCTTATCTTTATCCTGAAGTATCTTTTGATGTAAAGCTTTTGGAAAGTTGGGGAAAGGAACAGAAAAAAGGAGAACTTTCTATCTGGCTGACCCTGGAGGGTTTCTTCTGGTGGCCGCGTATTTTACTGGGGATAGAAAACCACCTTTGCGCGTTCTATGATAATCCGGAGTTAATGAACGAGATAAATAATGATCTCCTTCTTCATCACAAAAAAGTTATTAAACAAATGATGAATGTCTGTGAGCCGGATTTTATGACTTTTGCCGAAGATATGTCCTACAATAAAGGCCCGATGATTTCAGAGGATATGTTCAACGAGTTTATAGCTCCGTTCTATAAACAGATAGTTCCTGAATTAAAAAAGAATAATATAGTTACCATCGTCGATACCGACGGAAATATTAAAGACCTGGTCCCCTGGTTTTTGAATGTCGGTGTGGACGGGTTTTTACCTCTGGAAAAACAAGCGGGCGTGGATATTGTCAGTTTAAGGAAGGCCTATCCTAAGATTAGATTCATCGGCGGCTTTGATAAAATGATAATGCATATGGGCGAAAAGAAGCTCCGCGAGGAGTTCGAAAGAATTCTTCCGGTTATGAGACAGGGCGGTTTTATCCCGAGTGTTGATCACCAGACTCCGCCCGCGGTTTCTTTCGAGGATTATAAATTATATGTAAAATTGCTTAAGGAGTATTGCGCTAAGGCAGTGGTGTAATTTCAAAAAACCGCTTCTTTAATCTTTCTTTAGCCTGACTGTTTGGGTCGGATAAGGAATCTCTATCCCGTCTTTCATAAAGCGCAGATACAGCCGTTCAAGATATTCATGTTTGACCGTGTACTGTTCCGGAAATTCTTTTACTTTTAAAGCCGCGACAAATTCCAGCCCGTAATTCCCCATACCGGTAAGGCGCAGGACGGTTTTATGTTCGGGCACGCCGCCGGCCGTATTTTGCATTACATAATCGCCGGTTTCTAAAACGGCTTTTTTCAGTTTTTCCAGGTCGGTGCCGTAAGCCACAGTGAAGGAGACCCCCAGGGCCATTTCTTTAGTCGGTCCGTCGTAGTTGGTAATGATAGACTGCGCAATCTTGGAATTGGGAATAACTATTAAATTGTTCTGCAGGGCTTTTAGGGTCGTGTTCCTCCAGGTTATATCCACCACATAGCCCTCTTCGCCGCTTCCTATCTTTATATAGTTGCCGGGTTTTATCTGCCCGGAGGCCAGAACCTGGACGCCGGAGAAAAGATTCGAGAGTGTATCCTGGAGTGCCAGCGCGACCGCCAAACCGCCTACGCCTAAAGCCGTTAAAATCGGTGTTATCGAGATGCCAAGAGACTGGAGTATTACCAGCAAGCCGAGGCCAAAGACCAATACCTTGGTTATATTGGAAAAAATCGAAGTTGAGGGCATCTGCCCGTCAGCTTTTTTCGTATAAAGCCCGACAAAGCCTACGGCTATCTTTGAAAGTATGATAGTCCCAAAGAGTATTGCAAGTACGACAAGGAGCCGGGTTATGTTGTTTTCTGTTTTTTCGGAAAGGGGGAGATAAAGGTTTGCGAGATAGATGCCCGCCAAAAGAATCATATAGGTTAACCATTTATTAAGAGCCGCGATAATAATGTCATCGCCTTCCCAGGTTGTTTTCTCCGCCAGTTTTTTTAACCTGCCCAAAAGTATCTTTTCAAAGATGAAGCCTGCTCCAAGGAAACTTAATACTATTCCTAAAGCTTTTAGATATTGGAGTAACTGCTCGTTTGTAAAGACCGGCATATTGTTCTTCCCTCTCTTTTTTTAATTTGGCTAAACGGGTAGATAATATCATTATTGTCCCTAAAAAGCAAGTATTTTGGCTCTCTTTCAGAGGTTGAAAACACCTTGTTTTCTATATACAATATACAGCAGTTGATTTTTTTCGAATTGTTTGCTTGCTCTATGTTTCAAAAAAGCTATAATTTCACTCAACCGCATATTGGCTCAGAAGGGATTTGGAAAAAGCACCCATAGGAAAAAAGGAAAAAAAATGGCAAAGATGTTAATACCGCAGGATAATCCGGAAGACAATAACGGAATGCTAACAAAAATAAAGCATATGGTAATCGGGAAGGCGAAAGATCCCCAGGATTCCAAGATTTTTCACAGTCTTGCTCTTGCGGCTATCCTTGCCTGGGTCGGCCTTGGATCAGACGGGCTGTCTTCGTCCTGTTACGGTCCCGCCGAAGCTTTTTTTGCCCTGGGCAGCCACACTTATCTGGCGCTCATAGTTGCTTGTATTACGGCAATAACAATATTTATTATTAGTGCTTCCTATTCCCAGATAATTGAACTTTTTCCCTCCGGCGGCGGTGGTTATGTTGTGGCTACAAAACTTTTAAATCCCACTCTCGGTATGATCTCCGGTTCGGCGCTTTTGATTGATTATGTACTTACTATTACTCTTTCCGTAGCCGCAGGCGCAGAGGCCCTATTCAGCTTTTTTCCGGCATACGGACAGTATACACTTTGGTTTGCGGTTTTTGCTTTATTTGTTCTGATCGTTTTAAATCTAAGGGGTGTAAAAGAATCCGTAAAGCTTTTGTTACCAATATTTGTTGTTTTTATAATTATGCATGTAGGAACGATATTCTATATTTTATTCACTCATTTGGGAAATCTCGGGGGAGTAGTTGTAAACACTGTCGCGGATGTTAAAGACTCTGTCGCAGGGATGGGTGTCCTGGCTGTTTTTGCCCTAATTATGAGATCATACAGTCTGGGTGCCGGCACCTATACAGGGCTGGAAGCCGTTAGTAACGGTATGTCAATCTTGCGCGAGCCCAAAGCCAGAACTGCCAAGCGTGTTATGTCGTACATGGCTATTTCACTTGCCTTGATAGTTTTCGGGATAATGTTTGCCTATCTTCTTTATGAGGTAAAGATTACCGAAGGCTTGACCTTAAACGCCGTACTTTTCACGAAAGTATTTGGCACCGGAACTCCAGGAAAAACACTTCTTCTTATTACGCTCCTTTCTGAGGCCGCTCTTTTATTTGTTGCGGCGCAAACAGGCTTTCTTGATGGGCCGAGAGTAATGTCCAATATGGCCGCAGACAAATGGCTGCCTACCAAGTTCCAGATATTAAGCGACCGGCTGGTAACGCAAAATGGTGTTTTACTTATGGGTGCGGCGGCGATAATACTTCTGATTGTTACCAGAGGAAAAGTCAGTTATCTGGTCGTGCTCTATTCAATAAATGTTTTTATCACTTTTGTGCTTTCACAGCTGGGTATGGTAATTCACTGGTGGAGAGAAAGAAAGACCGAGAAGAAATGGAAGCGAAAGCTGGGCGTTAACGGTATCGCCTTTATCCTTACTTTATCTATCCTGGTTTCGGTGGTCTGGCTTAAGTTCGGGGAAGGCGGCTGGATAACAATTTTAATAACCGGCAGCCTGATAGCTGTTGTTATGACCATAAAGCATCATTACAAAAAAACCAGCGTAATTTTGAAAAGACTTGACAGCCTGGTACTTTCCGTAATGCCTAAGACCATTACGGAAATGAAAGAAGAAGAAAAACCTAAATATAATAAGAGAGGAAAAACCGCCGTGGTACTGGTTTCGGGTTTTAACGGAGTCGGCCTGCATACACTTTTAAACATCTTCAGGATCTTTCCTGATATTTATAAGAATTTTGTAATTGTCCAGGTGGGTGTGGTGGATGCGGGGGCTTTCAAGGGTGTCGAGGCCATCGAACAGTTGAAAGAACATGTAAAGTCCGATGTTGATAAATATGTACATTATATTCAAAGCCGGGGCCATTACGCCGAGGGCCTCTGCCTTATCGGTGTGGATGTGGTGCAGGAAATCTCCGACGGGGCGCAGGAAATATTGAAAAAATATCCCAACGCAAATTTCTTCGGCGGCCAGCTGGTATTTCCCGAAGAGATTGTCTTTACCCGCTGGCTGCATAATTATACGGTCTTTGCCATCCAGCGCAGATTCTATTACCAGGGTATTCCCATAATACTTTTGCCTATAAGACTGTAAGCATCTTTGAGGAATTTTGCAAAATAAAAATCCGCGTTCTTTTGAACGCGGATTTTTTATTAAGAAACTTAATATTTTCCGGTGAACAACTTATTTGCCTCTTTTGCCGGCCTCTTTGTCCAGGTAGAAGAACCCACCGGTTCCTTCTTTTATCATCTTTAATTTTTCCAGCAGTACGGCAGGATTTTTTTCTTCCTCGACCTGCTCGGTAATGAACCACTGGAGCATAACCCGGGTCGGGTTGTCTTTTGCTTTTTCGGCAAAATCGGCAAGGAGATTTATCCTGCCGGTAATATATTTTTCATGTTTCAGCGTCTTCTCGAAAATTTCCTGGACGGAGCTAAAATCATTCTCCGGTTTTGCTATGGCTAGAAATTCTATTTTCTCGCCGCGGTCCAGGAGAAAATTATAGAACTTATCGGCGTGTGCCTGCTCTTCTTTGGCCTGAACTTTCATCCAGCCGGTAAAGCCGGCGTAGTTTTTGTTTTCCAGCCAGGCCGCCATTGCCTGATACATGTAGGCTGAAGATATTTCTTCGTTTATCTGCTGATTTAACTCCTTTGCAAGCTTCTTATCCATAAATCCTCCTTTGATCTAATTACTTCCGCCACAAAGCGTAGGCGGATTTCGCTACTTCGCTCAAAATTACTGATTGTCCGCCTTAAGGCGAGATCTCACCGTAGGTGGGCTGATTAAATATTTAAACTAGAGCAATAAAATAGTTAAAGCAGAAAATATTTCCTTGCAAATTTTTCTTCATTTTTTCATATCCTGCTTGACTTAACCGCTATTAGACATTCTTTAACTATATGGTACCTTGAATCAGTAAATTAAATAGATGATTTTTATCATAGTCGCCGGCCGGGCTGGTTTTATTCTTGCAAGAATATCGCCTAGAGTATATAATATTATATGAAAACAAAAGAAATAAAGATGAAAAAGTCAGCTTTTTCGGCTGCCATTTTTGATCTTGACGGTACGGTAATAGATTCGATGCAGGATATGCTAATTTGCATGAAAGCGGCCTACGAAAAGCAGGGGATTTATGACGCAAAACCCGCGAAAAAGCATATAGGGCCTGCCCTGCCGGAATGTTTAAGGAATATAACGCCAAAAGCAAACCCAAAACTCCTGGAGAGTGTTGCAGATAACTACCGGGGGGTCTATGATAAATCGACCTACCCTAATACCTCGCTCTATCCGGATATAAAGGAATTATTTCTGGGCCTGAAGGCAAAAAAAATTCCTGCTTACCTCGTAACAAATAAGCGGCTGGCGCCTACACTGAGGATACTTAAACAAAAGGGCCTGAAAATGTTCAAGGCAGTTATCTCGCCTGATATACAGCAGGGAAGGTCCCTGAGTAAAGCTGAAATGCTGGCCCTGCTCTTAAAAAAGGAAGGGCTTAACCCGGAATCCGCGGTCTATATCGGCGATTCCGTGCCGGATATAAAAAGTGCCCGGGTCAACGGTATCAGGACCATTGCCGTTACCTATGGCTATACAGCAAAGGCCGCGCTGAAGAAAGCCGCGCCTGCTTTTCTCGTAAAAGATGTTAAAGGTCTCGCTAAAATAATATTACGCGGTTGAAAACTTTGTTTTCCGGACAATACAGGAGAGAGCCATGAAAGAATGCCCTGCTTGTAAGAAACCGATAGAAGTAGAAACTGCTTCCTGCGAGTACTGCGGGCTCGTTTTTGCGAAATGGGAAGAGAAAAATAAGCCCGTTGACCATAAAGAAGTTGACAAAGAAATAGAAGCGGCCCGCCACGAATTTAGAAAAGAAGAGGATAAAAAACATTTCAGGATAATAGGATTTTCTGTTTTGGGGTTACTTGTAGCTCTGCTGGTCTGGTTCTTTGTAAGGCCGGCCCTCCCGGGTTTCGAACGGCAGACCGCCGAGGATTTTATCCTGGCAGTTAAAAATTCCGATCAGGAAAAGATCCGCCAGCTTACCAACGCCGGCGGGCTGAGAAGTGTCGAAAAATACGGGCCGTTATCCGCAGATACGCTGAAGTTTTTTAACGAGTTGATTCCTGAGTCCTACGAGATAATCTCGGTCTCCTATAAAGGCAAGAATCCCATCGTCAGCCTCAAAGGCAAAGGGCCTGCAGAAGGTTCGACAGGGAAAATATTTTTAACTTACGAGGGCGTCCTACTTAAGGTCGCCGGGCAGGAATGGGACAAGATGGAGGGCGGTTTTGTTGTATTGCCGGCCTATAATATGAATAGCCTGCTCTCCCGGGTGCTCGACGAGAAGAACGCCGAAAATCTCAACATTCAACCGGTTCCCGTGAATTTTTTGAGAGAGACCGAAAATGTTAACAGAAAACTTATACACCCCTTCTATAAAGATGAAGGCAGGCTGAAAATAATAAGTACAATTTCCGGAATCAATAACGCGAAAGTGGTCTTCTCGGCTGACGGCAGGTACCTGCTGGCGGCCAGCACCCTGGAGAGTAAAGTAAAAATATTTAAAACGGCCGACTGGACGGTGGTGAAGGAATTTGACCCGGAGTTTCGCGCGGAGAGCGCGGTCGCAGCGCCGGACGGCAGCGCTTTCATCCTCGGAGACACCTACGAACACGGGACCATTATTCCTCTTACAGAGAAAGGCCCCGGTAATATCGTTGGTTTTAGCGTAGATTTAGGCGGAGCACTCAAAGTTGCCGTAAGCGGCAATTCTATGATGATAGCGACGGGCTCTTTGCAAAAAATGCTCTCTTTCTGGGCCTATCCGGAAAAAGTCAAAATAATGAAGACAGAATTGCCGGTGCAGATTACCGGAATAGATTTTTCACGGGCGGCTCCCTACTTTGCGGTCTCCACAACTAATAGTATGTTTGTTTTGTGGGACCTAAGGACGGGAAAAGGCAGTCCTTTTCTTGTCTCCGGTATTACCTCCGGCATCACCACAACAGCCATAGCTATAAGCCCAAACGGCCGCTATGTCCTGACAGGTTACAAAGACGGAAGTGTCGGGCTCACCGATATGGAAAATTTCACTAATAAGTATGTTCTTTCTTCCGGGAACTCGGCTGTTGTACTGGTGCGTTTTTCCGCTGACGGGAAAGTATTTGCGATAGGTAAAAGCGACGGGAAAATACACCTGTGGAATACTTCCACCGGCAGAAAACTTGATCTTCTGAAAGGGCATACCGGAAGCGTAATAGGGCTGTCTTTCTCGCCCGCAGGAAATTATCTGGTTTCCTCGGGTGAAGATAATAAAGTTATTGTGTGGGGATACCAATAGAGCAAATTTGAAGCTCTAAATTCTAAATTCGAAAGAAAAGCGTTGAAGAGATATATTAATGGCAAATTCTAATATTAGTCCGCCCAAAAGAAAGGCAGACTAAACAAAAACTTTTAAAGAAATAGTTTCAAAGATATTGTTTTGAATTTCGAGTTTAGAATTTCTAATTTGTACTTAAATGGGGGGTTTTTATGGATGAAAAACAACTGAAAGATAAGTGTATAAAGTATTTGAAGAGTGCGTATGGTGAGGATACCATCAGCATGGATATAACCGGGAACGCAGTCAAAGACGGAAATGGGGTTCTTTCCGTAGATTGTACGGTCTCTATAGGCGGGGAGCATTCTGACTGGTCTAAGAAATTTACTTTTAGGAACTCTGAAGTGACGAATATGACCTGGAGGATGAGATAAGGTAAGGGCAAACTTGAAGCACTAAACTCGAAATTCGAAAGAAAAGCGTGGAAGGAACATAAGAGCAGATCGGGAGTCAAAGCACTAAGTAATTGATATATTTCAAGTTGCAAGTTTAGATTTTTAATTTGGACTTAAAGTAGTT
>CAIYPD010000117.1 GCA_903928075.1 Candidatus Firestoneibacteriota bacterium | reverse complement strand
TCTCACCGTAGGTGGATCCGCCTTAGGGGCGAGATCTCACCGTAGGTGGATCCGCCTTAGGGGCGAGATCTCACCGTAGGTGGATCCGCCTTAGGGGCGAGATCTCACCGTAGGTGGACTGATTAAGTGTACAAATTAAGGGTAGATTCAATAGTAGCTTAAGGTAACTTGTTTTTTGCCCAGGTTAAAAATCTTTGTGTGTGCTTTTGCAATTCTACTGCTTGTTTTTGATTTACTTGTAAATCGGTATATTCTACGGCAGTTTTCATATTTATTACGCTTGCGGCATGCTTACTTGCTTCTTTTACATCTTCTGTATTCCATATTTCGGTCAATAATTTTACTGCATCTTCGTGTCTTGAACTTGCACTCACAATACCGCTTTTTTGTATAAGCAAGGCATCAAGAGCCGAGATCACACAGTGTATTCCTTCCAGAGCTGCCGAGTCATATTGATTTTTCGCCAGAGAGCTTTCCATTGACTTAAAGAATTGCTCTGCTTTTTTGATATAGATAATATAGGTAAATTTAGAGCGCGCTTTACGAGGTATTTTACCGGTCACTTAAGCCCCCTTTTAATACTTCCCCTTTTTTGATGTTAGCTAATATAGCCATATTGTTCTTATCTGCTTTTTTATATTCTTCCCGGGTCATTACTAACGGCGACAGCATATTCCCTGTTGCCTTAGTAAAGTAGGGACCCGCCTCGGCCGCTTCTTTTTCTATCTCTTTTTTTATTTTTCCGTTTGCGGCCAGAATAAAAAGATCAAGGTCGCTCAAAGCTCTTTCATTTTTTTCCCGGACACTACCAAACAATATCACCGTATCGGCTTTTCTAATGACCCCCTTGAGATATCTTTTTTTAAGCTCTTCGAAAAGCTCCGCCTCTTTTAAAAATACATCCTTCAGGATATTGTTCACGGCATAGTTATTAAAGTTTATCTTAAATAAAAGCGCGCTTCCGATTTTTCTTAATGTTACCGCGCCTTCATCATGGAGCTCTTTAAGGAGCCGATGCGCTTGCATATGCGATAAACCGGTATACTTTGCTAGTTCCCTGCCGCTTCTGTCGTTATTGTCTTTCACCATAAAACGCAGGAGTTTTACCTTACTTTTATTAGAAAATATATGTTCAAGGTAGTTATTTATATGCATAGTCCCTCTGTAACAATTTAGTTACTATTGTAACAATAATGTTACATAAAAATAGTCCAAATGTCAAGACCAAGTTTTATCAAAGGTGACAACTATAAATGCTCAGCAAATAGGTAACGCTTTTGTCCTTGCGAGGAGTCTGCCGATAGGCAGGGCTTTCGACGAAGCAATCCAGAAACGATTGCGAGATCTGGACTATAAGCTCTAATTTGAGTTTGCTTCGTCATTAACTCTCCCTATCGGTCGATTCCTCGCAATGACAGCTGAAAATTAATTAAGAGAATAAAAAGGGTTACCTGTTTCCTGTGCATTTACAACACCTGTCCCTTTTACTTCTTTTTTATCGGGGGTTTTATAAATTTGATTTTTAGGTTTACTTGCCGGTTGGCGCCGACACTGAAGCATTTTTCGACGCCTTTACGGTCAAAGGCTAGGGGGATTATACTTTCAAGTTCTTTGAAGTTTCCAAAGTTATTTAGCCTTTTCAGGCAATTTACCATAGAAGACCGGCATTTTTTCCGGGTCAACTGGGGCAGGCCGTGGCCGGGGAGGATAATATCCGCATCCAGGGCTTTGATGAATTTAAGGCTCTTAATATATTCTTTCAGATTAGAACCCCACATAGCATTGAACCAGCCAACCCGGCCCCGCCCGTTTTTTGGCTGGTCGCCGATTACGGTATCCCCGGTAAATACAATTTTCTTTCCGTCTATTTTCGTCATAAAACAAAAGCCGTCCGGCGTATGTCCCGGAACACTGTAAACCTTGAGAGAAAGATCTCCTACTTTAATGGTAGAGCCGTTCTTAAAGTAGCGGCCAACTTTTAAAGGGAAATAACTCCCTTTCCCCGCAAAAACAACAGCTCCTAAGGCTTTTTTCAGGAGCCAGGTGTTTGCCACATGGTCAAAATGGTTATGGGTAATCAGCAATTTCTTTATCTTTCGGATATCCAGGCCTGTGGAGGCAATATTCCCGCGAAGTTTGAAAAGATTAAAAGTTTCCCCGTTGTCTACAAGCGCGAGCTCGCTTCCGCCGTCAATCAAATAAATATTACAGTCAAATTTTTTCGTTAATGCCGGAGTACCGCCCCAGTCACCCCTCCCGACAATATATATTCTATCGCAAATCTTACTATTTCTTATCAAACGCCCTTGAGTTTTCTTAGTCAAACTCCCTCCGTTTTATCTCTTTTCGTGAGT
>CAIYPD010000116.1 GCA_903928075.1 Candidatus Firestoneibacteriota bacterium | reverse complement strand
CGATTTCTGCGTTACTTAGGCCCTGGCTATGATATTTACATAGTAGATCACGTTCTTCGATACTAAAGTGCTTGTAAGTATTTTTCATACGCTTAGGTTATCATACCTCCCTAAGCGTTGCACTTCCTTATTGAACTCGTGGGTTTATAAGGTTTGTAAAGTTTGTAAAGTCTAAAATCATGGAATGATATAGATATGAATATCTTGCGTTTTTAACAAGTATTATATATTATATCCTACCTTTGAAAGAGACCTTACGAACTTTACAAACTTTACTAACCTTAAGAACGTTATTTCGACAAGGAGAATAAGATGAACGAAGAGAACAGGTACGGCCATTTTTCTGCGGACAGTTTGGAGTATGTGATAACGGACCCCGTGACGCCCCGGGATTGGATGAATCTAATCTGGAATAAATACTATGTGGGCTGGGTCGCCCAGAACCTTTGGGGTAGCGGCTTATATCAGACGGATAAAGGCGCCTCCACCAATCTTTTCGGTAAACAAGATGTGCTGGCTCCCGGCAGGCTTATCTATGTAAGAGACAATGATACGGGTAAATTTTTTACAGTTAACTGGGATCCCATTCAGGCCCCTTACCAGAAGTACATTTGCCGGCACGGTATGGGCTATAGCATAATAGAAAACAAAACAAACGGCCTCTATAATACCTTCCGGGTTTTTGCCCCGGTCACCGATGACCCGCTTGAACTCTGGAGCTACGGGATAAAGAACGAATCCGGCAAGAAAAGAAATCTTTCGATATTTTTTGTCAACCCGCTTAATGTTGACGGGAACACGCCCTACTTCGGAGCTATTGCCTCTTTGGATGCGTTTTATGACAAAGGCATTAAAGGCGTTTATGCCCGCAACTATGTGTTTGCCATTCAGGGCCTGAAATATAAAGGTTTTATGTGTCATGATTTTGCCATTGATGGTTTTGACTGCAGTGAGATGGAGTTTTTGGGCAAATACCGTTCCTACTCCAAGCCCGCGGTTGTTGTTGAGGGCAAATGCCGCAACACCAATGCGGTAGCGGAAAACCTTATCGGCGTCTTGCAGAAAAATATCACCTTAAAAGCCGGAGAGGAAAAGAAATTCAACCTGGCTCTCGGCGTAGTCGGCGAACCCAAAGAAGCCGGCCGGTTGGCAAGAAAATTCCTGACCAAGAAAGGCTTTATCGACAAGCAGTTTAAACTTCTTCAGGAGAAGAACTGGGGCAGAATCGGCGGCCTGGAGATAAATACTCCGGACAAAGAACTTAATAGATTTGTAAACACCTGGCTGAAACATCAGCTGTATTTTAACGGGCAGTGGGCAAGGATATATTTCAAAGGTTTCAGGGATACCCTGCAGGATTCGCTCGGAATCGGTGTTTTTGATCCCGAATTCCAGAAAGAAAAGGTCCTCGAAGCTTTAATGTACCAGAGCAACAACGGTTATTGCCCCAGGGCTTTTAAAGTCCCCAACAGTGACCTTGCCGAAGGCGGAAAATGGTATGCCGATAGCCCGGTCTGGATGAGTTTTACCACCGTGGCCATGCTTAAGGAAACCGGCGATATGAGCCTGCTTAACAAAAAGATACCTTATAAGAACGGGGGTACCGGTACGGTCTATGAGCATAATTTGAAAGCCGTCAGGTTCCTTTATCAGGACCCGGGCCCTCACGGTTTGATAAAGATACATGACGGTGATTGGTGCGATCTTATTAACCTGGCCGGAGTAAAAGGTAAAGGGGAGAGTGTTTTCCTTTCCTGTTTAACCTGCTACTCTCTGCTCACAATGGAAGAACTTGCTCTCCGTATCGGCAGGAAAAAAGATGCTCTGGAAATGCGCAAGAACTATGAAAAACTTAAAAAGAATATCCTGAAGAATGCCTGGGATGGTAAATGGTTCAGATACGGCTACACGGACAGCGGCAAACCTTTCGGGTCAAATAAAAATAAAGAGGGCAAAATCTTTTTGAATCCCCAGTCCTGGGCGATTATCGCCAAAGTGGTGGAAGGGGAAGACGCGAAGAAGCTTATGGCGACTACGCACAAGATGCTGGACAGTGCGGTCGGCCCTGTTCATAACTGGCCGCAGTATACCGAGTATGATCCGGAAATCGGGCAGCTTACCTGCTCCAGCCCCGGCTTCTTTACGAACGGAAATAACTACAGCCATGCTTCAGCCTTCAATATGTTCGCGGATATTTCTATGGGCGACGGCGAGTCGGCCTACAGGAATATGAAACGGGTACTGCCGCATGATAACAAGGTAGAACCTTACGCGCTTTGCAGTATGTATATCGGGCCGGATGCCATTCACAGGAAAGAAGAAACCATAAGAGAAGGTGCCTGGCGGACCGGAACGGCGACCTGGACGATGGTAAATGTTGTGGAAGGGCTTATGGGTATTAAACCCGACTATGACGGCCTTAGGATAAAACCTACCCTGCCGAAAGACTGGAAGGATTACAGTGTGAAAAAGCCGTTTAGAGGCAACATCTATAATATCCGCGTGATAAAAGTTGCGGACGGTAAGAGCGTGAAGGGTATGACCCTGGACGGGAAATTTATACAGGGCGACCTGATTCCGTTTGTTAAAGACGGTAAAGCGCATGAAGTTATAGTAAGAGTGTAAAGAGGAGAAAAAATGAGAACACTATTATTGCTTATTGCTTCCCTTGTGCTCTTCGGCCGGGCCGGCGTAGAAACAGCGTACGCGGCCTCCGGTGAGTGTACCGCGGTGAATATTGACTATACGCTTGATGGCGAGAAATACAAGGCGGTTGTTCTTGAGAATTCTCTCGTTAAAGCCGTGGTAATTCCGGAGTATGGCGGGCGTATAGTCGAATATACTCTTAAGTCTACGAAGCACAACCAACTTGACAACACAACGGGCAACCCCGGACTTAAGGATGTTGTCGGAGAGGAGGGGCAGTCCGGTTATTCGGCGGGGGGATTTGCGCAGCTCCCTTTTAAGGTTACAATTCAAAAGGAAGGCAAAGAGGTGATTCTATTTGCCGAAGCAGCTTCCGATAACCTTAAGGTTGAAAAGACAATGACCTTGACGGCCGGCAGCACGAAACTAAACCTTAAGGTTAAATACACCAATATAGGAAAGGAAACTCTGGAAAAACTTCTGGTCCGGATTCATCCCTGTATAAGTACAGGAGGCAACCAGGCGGTAGATGATATATTTGTGATTCCGGAACCGGGTAAAGTAAAAAAGAATACCACGGATGCGCATACCAAAGCGGACTGTGGCTGGTGGCTGGCATTTGATCCCAAAGTCAAAGAAATGCTCTTTATGACTTTTAAACCGGAAGAGGTTGATGACCTTTATTTATATCTGGGCGGAGATTCCTATAATATGGAGTATATGGGTAAGCCCTCAGATGCAAAAAAAGGCGAGAGCGTGGGTATGGAGGTCAATTACTTTATTCTTACGGCCGGCGGACAGCTGGACAAAATGCTGGAGAGCGGTGAAATAAGCGCTTTTGATAAAGAAAAGCCGAGGATTAAAACGGAAGTAAAAGCATTATTTGAAAATAAATAGTAACTTCCAACAGTAAAGGGCGTGCCGGTTTTGCGGGACGCCCTTTACATATTATTTTATGGAGTTTTCTATGTGGAATAATATCTTAAAGCTCATTGACCGCGAGACTGATAAAGAAAGTATTTTTGAGGATTTAAAGAAAATAAACGGGTATGACCTCTGGTTCAGGTATTCCGGTTTTTCTAAGTCTGTCAGATACTGCAGGTCGAGGTTTAAAGAAGCCGCCGGTAACGCCAAATTAACAAGTTTCCCTGCCGACGGAAAAACCCGCATTGCGGACTACATCCCGCCCCGCGCCTGGGAAGCCCGTTTCGGGAAAATTAAAATAATCAGCCCGGACATTGCTTTCTCTTTGAGTTATGAAAAGGTTCCGAACTCGCTTTTTATGTACAGCTATCCCACAAAGAAAGGCGGCCTGCTGGCCGAGGTGGTCTTTTTAAAAGGCGGCGACAAAAAAGAGGATTACAACGGCGTTAATGTTAAAGGTAAAATAATATTTACTTATGCCTATCCGGCTGCGGTCTGGCGGCTGGCGTATGAAGCCGGGGCTATAGGTATACTTAGCAGCTGGAAAAAAGGTTCAGGTAACGGCTGGGTAAATTACTGCTTTGTCCCCGACAGTTCAAAATATAAGATGTTCGGCTTTTCCTTGAATGAGCCGGAGGGCCGGAAACTCGAACGCTTCCTTCTTGTTGAAAAGAAAAAAGGCCGGAAGGTCACCGCTAAAGTAGAAATTGACACTACAATTTATAAAGGCGCCGGCGAGACCGTTAGCGCAGTAATCAAAGGGAAAACTGCCGGAGAAGTGCTGGTCTTTGCCCACCTTTATGAAATTGGCGCTTTAGATAATGCCTCGGGTTCCTCAGCGATAATAGAAATTGCGAGGTGCCTGAATACTTTAATAAAAAAGGGCCGTCTGCAGAAGCCAAAAAGAAGTATTAGGTTTATGCTGGGTTTTGAATGCTACAGTCTTATGCAGTATCTCCTGGCTAAAGGCGAAAGAGCCGGCGAATTAGTAGCGGGCTTGAATATTGATAATGTCGGGGTTGCTATTTCCAAAAAAAACCCGGTAAACATTAAAACAACTCCCGATTCGAATCCGGCCGCGGCAAATCAACTGCTTGCCGGAATGATGAAAGCCTATGTGAAGGAGAAATACGGGTCTTCTTTCGTAACCGTAGCGGAAGGAAGAGCAAGCGATGATTCACTGCCGGGCGATCCCTGCTTTGGTGTGCAGTTTCCCTATATAATTCAAGATCCTCATATAGATGATACCTGGCATAACTCCATTGACCGGCCTGACAAGATTTCAAAAGAAACACTTAAAACCTCCGCCGCGGTCTCTGCCGCTTATCTCTATTTTCTCGCAAATGCTTCGAGCAAAGAAGCTGTATATCTGGCCGGTCTTTCTGCCGCGAAGGGCAAAGAAGATATTAAGTTTCTTGCGCACGCTTTCAAAAAACAAAAAATTAAAAATCCCGGTAAATTACTTTTAGAGTTAAAAACACAGTTAGATTATCGGTCGGATCTGGGTATAAAAGAAGTGAACTCAGCCCTGAGATTTGCGGATAAAAATGACACCAAAACAAAAGAACTTATCTTGAAAATGGGAAAGGCCGTTAAAACTGCGGCCGTTTTGGAATTTAATAAGATAGTGCTTTATTTTAAAAAGAAAACAAATTCAGGTATTCTTTCCGGCCCGGAATATAAGGAATTGACGCCTCTTGAACTGGAAGCGTCCCGGTCTATACCGGTAAGGCTGCTTCCCGGGTTATTAACTCTGGAGACCCTGCCTGAAAAGTTAAAAACAAAGAACCCGTATGGGCCTCAATATCAGGTAACAAGTATTCCATATCTTTGGGCCGACGGCAAGCGGACGCTCCTGGATATTTACAGATTAACTAAAGTCAAAAATAAGGGGACCACGCTTGAGAGTTTAGCGGCGGCTTTCGGGTTTCTGGAGAAACACGGCTACCTTAAGATTAAGAGAGAAAAACCCGTAGAAGTAACTAAAAATATGCTTCACCCGGCCTTTAAAAAAGGCGGAATTAAAAAAGGGGATATACTTCTGGTTCATAGCTCTTTAAGCGGTCTGGGCCATATAAAAGGCGGGCCAAAGACGGTGATTGCCGCTTTGCAGGAAACTGTGGGGCAGGCCGGCACGGTAGTAATGCCTGCTTTCAGTTGGAGTTTTCCTAAGAATAATTCTCTGCCTTTTGACAAAAATACCTCCGGCTCAAAGGTAGGTATAATATCCGAAGTATTCAGACGGCAAAATGGAGTGCTTAGAAGCGCAAGTCCCACTCATTCTGTCTCTGCCCGGGGAAAATACGCGGCAAAGATTGTAAATACAGAAGCCGCTCTCCCGCCCTTTGATAAAAACGGGCCTTTCGGTAAACTTTTTGAGCTGAATGCAAAGGTAATTTTTCTGGGTTGTGGCTTGCATGCAAACTCCTTTCTCCACGCAGTTGAGGATTGGCTAAATCTCCCCTATCTTACCTCAGACTTAACTCATTATTATGCAGGCAAGACCGTAAAATACAAAACATTTAAAAAGATGCCTGGGGGCTGCAGGGACTTCTATTCCCATACTAAAAAAAATCCCGCGAAAATATATAAATTACTTTTCAAGGCCGGAATAATTACAGAAATTAAGGCCGGTAAAGGAAGCATTTATACTTTTGAGCTCAAAAAATTTGTTCCGGCTTGTGTGACAATTCTTAAAAAAGATCCCCTGCTATTGCTTTGTGACAAAAAAGAATGCAAGTTTTGCGCTAAATTCAAAAAATAGCATAATTAGAGCAAATTGCCGGAAAGTATATGTTTTTAATGCATTTTAGCATTTGACTTGCTTTCTTTTAATGGTATAATCAGGACCATTGTAAAAGTATGGGAGGTTTTCTATGGGTAAAAAGTTTTTGGCAGTGGTTTTTGTTCTTATTTCTCTGGCTTTTCATCTTTCGGCCGGAATTATTGAGGAGGGCTTTGAAAATGGCCTTATAGCCCCATCCTGGAAGATAGAAGGCAAGGCAGAAGTTTCCTCCACCCTGGCCCATAGCGGGTCCAAAGCTCTTGTGGTTGCGGAAAAATCTGTTCTTTCTTTTGATTTCAGCAAAACAAATACCTTCGGGAAAATGACCTGCTGGGTTTATGATAATAAATTAAAAGCCGACTGGCAAAAGGACGGCTTTGTAAGCGGGCCTTACTGGGGTATTAAAAATGTAAAAGGTGAAGTTTTTATGCTGGGAGTCACTTTTCGCGACCACACCACGGGCGATAAACTTTATAACTGGATGTCTACGACGGAACTTGGCGGAGAAAATTATATCTGGTTTATGGATGTAAAAAGAACGGAAGGCTGGCATAAGTGGGAAATTAACTACCTCGATGACAAAGACTCATTAAAAGTGGTAAAAGATGATAAAGAATCCCCCTCCGACTGGACTTTCAGCCGCTACAAGACAGGGTGGAAAGGCGGTTTTAACGGTATAGTTATAAGGGGAAACAAACAGTTATCCGGAGAAATTAAAGAACCTTTTTATTTTGACGATATTAAAATAGAATATAAATAAGGGGGCCCTGTGAAAAAAATAGTATTTTTACTGACTCTGTTATTGCTGGCTGTTACTGTGAGGGCTGCTGATATTAAGATTGGCGCCAACAAAGAATTAATCGTAGAAGGCAAACCACTCTTTTTGCTCTACACCTACGGGCCGCAAAGGGAGTTCGCCTATCTAAAAAGTCTGGGTATGAACTGCGTACCTGCCTCGGACGAAACTCAAGCGAAAAACTTCACAAATGAGATGTGTTTTGCGGAAGCTAAAAGACTGGGCCTTTATACCTCCTGTTCCATCTCCGATTTTGACAAGGTCAATAAAAATGACCCGACGCTTATTATGTGGGATCAGACGGATGAGCCGGATTACATCGAAAGAGATAAGCCGGGCTCAATAAAAGACCTGATTGCTCTTTATCAGAAGGCGCATGCTACAGATTCTAAACCGGTTAATGTCTGTTTTGGGAGTATGTTTGCGGCCGGTGTAGGGGTTATGAAAAATAATCTTTATGTCGAATATGCCGAGAAGACGGCCGATGTGGTTATGACCGATATTTATCCTGTGGGGAATTTAAACAAGCCGGAAAACCTTTTCCTTATGGCTAAGGCTATGAAAAATCTGGATAAAATTACCAAAGGAAAAAAACCGTTGATGATTGCGGTCGAGGTTACCAAAATTGATGATAAAGCGGCCAGAGCGGCCAATGCTTTTGAAGTCCGTGCCGAAGTCTGGATGGTCATTATTCACGGCGCGAAGGGAATATTTTATTTTCCGGCCAGGTTTGACCGGGTAAGGTTTTCTCCGGTGGCCATCCCCGAAGATGTGGAAGCGGAATTGATTAGAACCAATAAGGAAATTACAGATCTGACGGATGTTATTTTATCCGGGAATTCAACTGCGAAAGTTGACATAGTAGAGTCCGATACGGCCAGCGCCGCGATGATGTTAAAAGAAAAGAAGGATAAGTTCTATCTCTTTACTATCAATATGAAAAATGCTCCCGGCAAACTGAAATTTACCGTAGCCGGCGCCAAAGGAACTGAAGCGGAAGTCTACGGGGAAGGGAGAAAAGTAAAGATAGTTAACGGCAGTATCGAAGAAGAATACAAGAGTTACGAACCGCACATATATGTAATAAGCAAAAATTAGTTTAACAGTATTGGATATCTTGTAATCTGCCTTTCGAAATTTTAAATATTAGGCATCCGCAAAGCTTAAGGGCGGAAGTGAAATCGCTTTTACTAAAGGAGTAGCTTGTGAAAATGAAGATGTATGTAATGGATAAGCTCAAAGTCCACGACACGGTCTGGTCTATGATAGCCGGGGCAGATAACAATGTATATATTGCCGCCTGCTGTGAGTATATCGGCGGCATGGGCGGCTTTCTGGTAAGGTATAATACGAAAAAGGATAAACTGGAATACATGCTGGATATTGCCGCGGCTGTGGGCGAACCTCCTGAGACCGGCAGGGCTGCACAGTGCAAAATCCATTATTCGATGATCTCCGATGATGACGGCATACTTTACGGGGCCACACATTTATCCGCACCGCCCAAAGGCGAAACTTTTTATTCCCCCTGGCATACCTGGAGCGATGACAAAAGGCGTTTTAGGGGCGCTATGCTCTTTGTTTACGACCCTATGAAAGAAAAATTGCTGTTTTCAGATTGTATCTATCCTAAGGAAGGCTGCCGGGCTCTGGCGCTGGATAAAAAAAGGAAAATTCTATACGGGCTGACTTATCCCCGCAATCATTTCTTCTATTATGATATTAACGAAAGAAAAACCACGGATATGGGCAGAATAGGTAATGTCAACCCGCAGACTGTTTTTCTGGATAAAGAAGGCAATGCCTATACCAATGATGATTACGGGAAACTTATCAGGTTTAATATCAAGACAAAAAAATTGGAAGAACTTGATGTTTATGTTCCGCATGCGGAATATCAGAACGGGTTGCACGCCGTTTTGTATGATGTAGTAAAATCACCGGGTGAAGAGTATATCTACGGCGTGCCCTGGAACGCGGATCCGCATGTTTTCCGCTACAAACTCGGGGGCACCAAACAGTCCGATATGGAAGACCTGGGCCCGGCGTTAAAGTCAGAGTCGGGGTATCAAACTACCTATATTCAGTCTACGCATACGGGCGGGCTCGTTTTCGGGAAAGACGGCTGGCTTTATTATTGCGCCAACCAGCTTTCAAAGAAAAAACCGACGGGGAAACACGCGCATCTCTGCCAGACCAACCTTGTTAGACTCAATCCGAAAACTCTGGAAAAAGAAGATATGGGCCAGCTCAAATTCGGGAAATTCGTTCCCTGGTATGTTTCAAGAGCCGTAAGGGATATGGAAGGCAATCTTTATTTCGCGGATGTGGGGAATATTCCGGAAAGAATTTATAAAGTTACTCCGGATTATTCGGCGGCTGTTAAAAACAAGAAAGAATCTAAAGAAACTATGATGCGGTACTGGGGGTAAAAAATGCCTTTAAATTTAGACGGAAAGAAATGGCCTAAAAGGGCTAACAGAGCAAAAAACTGGGCCAGCATGGATTGGAGCGCAATGAGAAAGTACAGCCTCGGGATATTTGTGACCGAAGGCCAGCTCTACTCTAAAGAACTTTCATTTTATGGCATGACCCGGCCTATTCCGGCGGAAGAGTGCGCTATTACCTCCCTTTTTAAAGGGGGAAATTTCAGGATGGCCGGGGCTACCTCAGGTAAAAAAGCCCATCTTTTCACCTACTGTCCCAAAGGTCCTGACGGTGTGGTCGTGGATATCGGCGCGATAGGAGAGGAGACGGCGGTAAAAAATTCCCTGGTGGTCACCGGGAACGGTGTTATTATAGGCGGCACTTCCTCTTTCAGCGGTGAAAAATTTGACGGCGGCAAAATATTTGAGCATGCCACCCAGCCTTTTTCCGGGGATTTTATCCAGGAATGGCAGATTATGAAGCAAAAGATAGATATTGTGACTATGCCGGTCAAGGGTGAGGGTATCGGCAGCCTGCTTTTAGATAGTGTTAGAGGGCTGGTTTACGGAATTAGCGATAAGACCGGGCTTTTGTTCTCTTATGAAGTAAAAACAAAGAAAGTAAAAAAGATCGGAGAGGTTAATAAAAAATTATTCTCCACCTGCCTTACCATGGACCAGAAGGGGCGCATCTTCGGGGTGGGCTACGGCGGGAAGTTTTTCTGCTATGACCCCGAGCAAAAAAATATTCAGATTCTGGAAATATTCATGCCTACTTTTGCGGGAAGAAACCTCTATGATATGTTAAGCGCAAGCACCTTTGACAGCAGGAATAACCTTATCTATGGCGGCACGAAAGAGGGAAATCTTTTTGTATTCAACCCGGTAACTCTTGAGGTGAAATCCCTGGGGTGTCCGACAAATCTTAGAAGGATAAGATGCCTGGCGGTGACCAATGACGGGCGGGTTTTCGGCATGAGCGGGGAAGATGAAGAGATGAACCATATGTTCTGTTATAATCCCAAAACCGGGGAGCTTAAGGATCTCGGTATTCCTATTGCCACTATGGAAAAAAGATGGTATGGCTACAAGATTGATTGTATGGCTGCCGGCTTTGACGGGGCAATTTACCTGGGAGAAAGCGACCGGGTGAGCAATTTGTTTATCTATCATCCCGCGATAATCTAAGGCACAAAGCCGGGATTTTTCGCAAATCAAAAAAGGAAGGCGGTTTAAACTCTTAATGAAAAAGGAGGGTGAAAAAGTTTCAGGATTTAGTTTAAAAAAATGAAATGGAGGGTAAAAGTATGAAAGGTACTATGAAAAGCACGGTTTTGGCGATAATGGTTCTTTGTTTTGCCTCTTCTGTATTTGCCGCGAAGGTAACGGAAGGATTTGAGGATAAAGCTTCTTTGAAAAAATGGGAGCTTGAAGGCGATGTAGTTATTGACGGCGAGCAGTTCCATGGCGGAAAAACAGCGCTTAAAGTTCCCGCAGGCGCTTCGGCCACCTTTAGATTCGCTCCGGAAAATAAATTCGGCACAGTTTCCTTCTGGCTCTATGATTCCTGTGTAAATGTCTCGCAAACCTCGATGAAAACCGTATGGAACGGCCCGCATTTCGGCCTGGTAAACAGCGATGACGATAAGGCTCTGATCAGAATTATGTGGAGAGCTAAAAATGCGCCGCCTTCCGGTTTTTGCACCACCTTTACCGCCGAGAACCAGATGTTCACTTTCGGCTGGGCTTCAATAATGAGAAAGACTGCAGGCTGGAGCAAATGGACCTTTAGCTTTACCGATGCCAAGACTTTAGGGGCGACGGTCGGCGACGAAAAAGAAGTGAAAAGCTTTTCTGATAAGCTCGAATTCTTCAACAAAGGCGCCAACGGTATAGTGTTCAACGGCGGCCAGGACATTAAAGCAAAGAATGAAACATTTTACTACGACGATATAGAAATTGATGTAAACGACGCAGCTCCTGCAGCAAAATAATAACGGAAAAATCAGAATGCCCCTTGAAAGAGGGGCATTCTGTAAATATTACCGGGGATAATAAACGCGTGCGCGACGCCGCGTAAGCCCGGAGAGTTTCATAATATCTAAAAATCAAGCGGGACATATCAAATGAATTCTAAATTTTTCACTGTGAATCTCGGTAAAACCACGGCCTATATTATTGTTCCCGCCTCTTATAAAAAACAAAAAAACTACAAGTGGGTCATTTATCATTCCGGGGGCGGCGAGTGGGGATGCGTGATAACCCACAGGTGGAATGAAAAATCAGGGATAATAGACAAACTCTTAAAAAATGATTTTATCGTCTGCTCCGTATCTGTGGGGCCGGCGCACTGGGGCAATCCAAAAACCGGGAAGGCTTACAAGGCTCTTTACAAATATGTTAGAAGCAATTTTACGGTAAGCAAAAAGGCGTGCCTTTTGGCGCAGAGCATGGGCGGGTTGACCTCTTTACCCTGGGCGGCAAAAAATCCGGGGACGGTAAAGTGTCTTTATGGTATCTATCCTTTATTTGATTTGGAAGGCATTATAAAATTAAAAAAGCAGTTCAGAGTTTCCGTGGCGCAGGCCTGGGATACAACTCCAAAGCTAATATTCTCAAAGGTTAAAAAACTAAATCCCGTTAATATGCTCGATCTTGCGGTAAAAAGTAAAATTCCTGTGATGCAGCGGCACGGCCTGGTTGATAAAGTTGTTCTCTACAAGCAAAACGCGGCTGACTTTGCCGCCAGGTATAGAACCGCCGGCGGAAATCTAAAACTTATTACTTTGAAAAAATACGGCCATGAGACCTACCGCGGGTTTTTTAATCCGGCAGAAGTAGTAAAATTTTTCCTGTCCTGCTAATCGGCTCGTTGTAACTATAAAAGGAAATACTAATGCCTGAAGAGAGTATTCAAAATAAGGATAGGCTTCCGGCTTCGGTCTTCAGAAATATTCTGCTGGATATCGGCCTGGCTAATATATATGCCGCCTTAAATAGCGGGGTCTTTTTGACGGGCTATCTTCTCCTCCTGGGCGCCAGTAATGTCCAGATAGGCCTTATTACCTCACTGCCTCTTCTGGCCAATATCACCGCGCCGGTATTTTCCTTTTTCATCGACAGGTCAAAAGAGCGGAAGAAATTATGTTTACGGGCCCTTTTACCGGTCCGTTTGCTCTGGTTTCTCCTGGCGGCGTTACCGCTCTTGTTGTTTTACAAACTCCTGGCTTATCCGCTTATAATTTTCACCGTCATATATTTTATTATGACGCTGCTTGGAGTTTTCGTCGCTTCTTCCTGGCTGCCCTGGATAGGGGATTTGATTCCGGAGGAAACCCGGGGCCATTATTTTGGAAAGCGCATAATAGCCGGCGGCCTGGCCGCGCTGGTCTTTACGGTTGCGGGCGGCCAATATATTGACTATTTTAAGGCGGCACCTCATTTTGGTTTTTCGAGTATGTTTTTTTTCTCAGCAGTCTTCGGCGTCCTTTCCTATATTTTTCTTTCCAGAATCCCGGAGGTTGAACCCACCCCTGCGGCCGGTGAGAGTTTTACTTTAACCTCTATACCCAGGAAGCTGCTGCAAATCTCAAAAGATAAAAATTTTATGAAACTGGTTTCTTTCAATGCTTCGCTTAATTTTGCCATTGCCCTGCTCTCCACCTACTTGAATGTCTACATGTTAAAAGAATTAAAGATGAGTTACACTTTGATTACCGCTTTTGCTGTTGTAAATATGGTGATGAATCTGGTTTTAACCGGTTTCTGGTCAAAAATTGTCGATAAATACGGCTGCAAACCGGTTATGCTTATCTGCATGCGCTTTATCGGAATTATTCCTTTTTTCTGGTTCTTTTCGGGCTGGTCCTACTGGGTAATTTTGCCGCTTAATGCTGTCGGGGGGATAGTCTGGTCCGGTTTCAATCTGGCGCAATTCAATATTATGTTGAAACTCACGCCTTCAAATGAAAGAGCCTCGTATATGGGCTTTAACACGCTGGTCGTCAGTTTAGTCTCTTTTATCGCGCCTTTATTAGGCGGTATTTTGCTTGATTCTATGAAGGATTTTAGATTTACCTTCTGGTTCTTAAGTTTCGGGAGCTTTCAGATAATGTTTATTATCTCGGGTTTGCTCCGGAGCCTGCCTTTGAATTATCTGAAAAAACTTGTTGAACCCAAAGAAACAAAGGAAGATGAGGTGGTCCGGGTGATAAGGTCTTCTATAGTTCCGGGTTTTGTGGAGGGAGTGGAAACAATTATTTCCTATGTGTTTCTGCCAATTAAAAGAATTGGGTACTATGTAGGACAGTTAAACGAGAGAGATAAGAAAGAATGAAAGTCACAACACCCTGTAATTGATATAAGCCTTTTAGTATGATACAATCAAAGGGTTCAAAAAAAATATTAATAAGTCCCGTTAAAAAAGGAATAAAAGTGGCAGGTAAGCACTCTCTATACGCAGGTTTTGCAAAAATAGATATCAGTCCTAAGGAACCGGAAGGTATGTCTCTCTTTGGTATGCCGCGGCTTTACCCCGGGGCAAGAGGCATCCTGGAGCCGCTCTATGCCCGGGCCGTTTACCTGGAAAGCGGAAATAAAAAATATCTGATGATTGCGGCCGACATTGTCCTTAATGCCCAGGCCGCACCCCACCAAAAGTCCGTAACCGTGCTTTATCAGCACGAAAAAGTATTGGCAGCCCTTTCAAAGTCGTCCGGCCTGGATAAGAAAGACATCTGGCTGGTGGCCACGCACTGTCATTCTTCAGCCGGAGAAGATCTGGATTCGGTAAGTCCCTTCGCAAGAAAGGTCTTTGAGCGATATCTTGAAATGTTAAGAAGTAAAATAATCAGTGTCGGAAAAGAGGCTATCAAGGCGAAACAAAGAGTAAAACTGGGTTATGTAAAAGGGGAAGTTGAAAAGGTCGCAGGTAACCGCAGGGTAAAACTTTCTGACGGTTGTGTCGTGACCGGCTGGGGGGACGGGCCCACTCCGCCTCCCGGGCAAAGAATAGTCGGGCGCGGCCCGGTGGATAAAAATGTGGGGCTGGTTATGTTTAAAAATATGAAAAATAAACCCGTGGGCGCTCTGGTCAATTTTAACTGTCATATTCACCTGTACCCTATCCTATATTTTACGCCGGAACTTGCCGGGCAGGTGGCCAAATTACTCGACGGGAAATTTCCGGGGCTAATAACCGTCTACACCAACGGCGCGGAAGGCGACACTTCTTTATGTCCTAATATTATGCCCCTGCCCTCTGATAAGAAAAAGTGGACCGGTGTTTACAAAAGAGAAGTCAGGCGTCTGGGTAACCTTATTGTTAATAAAATCTTGGAAATGACGAAAACGCTCAAATACGAAAATAAAGTAAAGATGGAAATAGGCGAAGTTACCCTGAAGATAAAATCCAAAGAAGTAAAAGAATCGCCGGAGAAAATCTCGGTAGTGGCCCTGAATGATCTTGCCCTGGTCGGGGAAGTGGAAGAAATGTTTGTTGAGTATGCCTTGCATTTAAATGAGCAATCCCCTTTTAAAACCACCTTAGTCGTGGGGATGAACGGAGTCCGGAATTTCTACTTTCCCACGGATGAAGCGATAGAGGAAGGCGGTTATGAGGCTAAACTGGACCTCGCTCCGGGAAGTTTCGAAAGAACCGGGGCCGCGTCAGTAAAACTTCTGAAAAAAATGAAAAAAAGGATGAAGCAATGAACCACCTGGAATTTATTCTTAAAGCAACAAAGCATCCTGAACATCTGGTCCGTTCCGAGGCCGCTAGGTTACTCGGAGAAATAGGAGATAAAAAGGCCCTGCCTTATCTGATAAGTATGCTGCAAAAAGACCGGTGGTACAGTAAGGTCACGGCCATCTATGCTCTTGCGCAATTAAAAGATAAAAAGGCGGTTCCTGTCCTCCGGCGCCTGGCCCAAGACCCGCTGGTCTTTGATTTTAACGGCTTTTATAATCATGATATGCTCCGTATTGCCGCGGCAGTTGCGCTTTTACGGCTGGGGGATGAGGCCGCCTTAGAAAACATCTCAGAGTTAATGACCATTAATGAGTCCCAGGGCTTTCTTGAACTTTCGGAATACATCCTGGAACTACCTTCAAGCGCTGCCACCCGGCCGCTCAAAGTTATTATCTCCTTAGACTTTTTAAAAAATTTCTCGAAAATATTCCAGAGCGGTTTGCAGATGAGAGTTCTCGATGCCCTGCCTTACTTTAAAACTGCAAAATCCGGGTCTTTGATTAAAAAATACCTTAAGCACCGGAGCCGGTATGTAAGAGCAAAAGCCGCCGCGGCGCTCTTAAAATACAAGGACTCCCCGGAGAATAGGCGCATTTTAAAAGCAATGTTCAATAAGGAAAAGACGGCCTTCACAAAAATCAAACTGGCGGTCCTGCTTAAGCCGGCCGGTACGGGGCTGCTGCTTAAAAAAGCCTTAAAAGACGGTTCTTATTTTACCAGAGCCACTGCGCTTGATGCCGCTGCTGAACTTAAACTTGTTGAACTTGCCGGAGCGGTCCTGCCGCTTCTTGCGGATGAGCATCCTTATGTGAGAATTTGTGCTATTGAAGCCCTTGAAAAGTTAAACTGCGGCCGGGCCGGGATAAAAATAAAAAAAATGCTCAAAGATGAAGTTCCGGGTGTGCGCCTGCAAGCGGCAAAATATTTTTTAAAACTACAAAAATAAAAAAGATGTCCTATAGGGAATAAAACAAAATTTGAAAAGTATCAGACGTCTTATACAGGTTCTTTCATTTATGGACATTTACGAACCTTGATAGACTTTTACGGACTTTAAATCAAACATTATCCTTATCCCTATAAAAAGCAGGGAAAATGAAACTGAAGTAAAGGAGAAAATAGTGTTCCCCGACAGGTTTAAATTTAGAAAAAATCTCAGAAGTAACTGGATCTGGTTGTTTGACAAGAAAGAAAGCACTCCCAATCATTATGTGATGTTTCGTAAACTTTTTACCCTGGAGCAGCTTCCCCAAAAGCCGCTGCAGTTATTTATATACGCGGATACCTACTATCAGCTTTTCATAAACGGGAAATTCATCGGGCGGGGCAGTACCGCCAACCACAATAAATATCCTTTTTTTGATGAATATGAAATAGCTCCCGGGATATTTAACAAAGAAAACATTATTGCTATCGTCTGTTATCACCGCGGTATAAATATTCATCACTATATTAAAGGCAAGCCGGGACTGGTCTTCGGTCTGCAAAAAGATAACAAAACTATTGTTTGTTCTGATGCGGACTGTAAAGCGCGGCCGGCGGACGAATGGCGGTCCGGACTTTCGGTACCGCGGCTGACCAAACAGATGGGTTTTCTTGAGTATTTTGATTCCAGAGTGTATCCGCTTAATTGGAAAGAACTTTATTTTAATGATTATGAGTGGCAGAATGCGGTTGTGATTAAAAATACCGAAAAATACTGGAAAAAAGCGTTAAACAGGCTCGCGCCCAAACAGGACCTGGTAAAGAAATTTCCCGTGGGTGTGCCTAAAAGCGGTGAACTGAAAGTAAGATATAAAATAACGGAAAATCCCGCTCTTGATATGAAAATGCGCGGTTTAAAAGTAAATTCAAAACTTTCCGGCAAAAGTATTTTAAAAAGCCTGCGGACCGGCTCTTTGACTTTAAAGAAAAATAAAAACGGCAACTTCCTGATATTTGAATTTGACCGCCTGGCTTCGGGGTTTTTCAGGCTTAAACTGGAAGGGAAAGCAGGCATAACCATAGATATCGGTAACGGCGAGCATTTACATCACGGGCGCGTCCATGTCAAACCGACCTACAGGAATTTTGCCGACAGGGTGATAACTTCTTTTGGCACCACGGAGTATATGCATTCGTTCCGCATTATGGCCGCTAAATATGTGGAACTGCATATTTTAAATTTCGACTCGGATATTACCATAAAGGAACTCTATATTCTCGAAACGCTGTATCCGGTCGCGCATCAAAACACCTTTAAATGTTCCGATGAGACTTTAAACAAAATCTGGGAGGTTTCGAAGTTCACTCTCTCCTCCTGCATGCACGATCATTATGAGGATTGCCCCTGGAGAGAACAGTCACAATACTGGGGTGATGCCCGGATTGAGGTCCTCACCGCTTATTACGCTTTTAGCGAGCAGCTGCTGACTAAAAAAGCTTTTTACCAGCATTCTGAGATTGATAAGGAGACCGGTTTTTTTCACATGACCTACCCGGGCAAACCTGAAATATGGATTCCCTGTTATACTATGATTTACATCTCCTCTTTGTATGAATACTATCAGTTTACGGGTGATAAACAGCTCCTTAAGGATCTTTATCCGGTTGCTTTAAAGGTCCTGAATAATTTATTAAAATACCGGGGCAAAGACGGGATTCTGATGAATCTTAAAAGCGCCAGCCGGCGCGCCTGGCATATCATCGACTGGGATAATTTCAAAGTGGCTTTTCATTCAGGTAAATCCTCTGCGATTAACCTGTTTTTTCTGGAAAGTATTTTAAGACTTGCGGATACCGCCGAAGTGCTGGGGAAGAAGAGAGAGGCGCAAAGACTGCGGGAGGCGGGGCGGGAGTTAAAAGATAATGTTAAACTCAATTATTGGGATAAGAAAAATAATAAATTCAAATATCTGAAAGGCGAGAACCGCCGGGAATATTCGCCGCATGCCAATGCTTTTGCTTATTATTTTGAGCTCTTTTCGGGTGCTGATAAGGAGGCCGTAAAACAGGGCCTGCTAAAAAAGTCTTTTAAAACTATGAAATCTCTCTATTTCCGGTATTACCTCTACAGGAGTGTGGTAATGATGGGTGATACGGGTTTAACGGCGGTCTTAAAGGATATGAAAGAGGTCTACGGCAGGATGCTTGCGGCCGGTGCGCAGACCTTCTGGGAAATCCAGGAGGGACCCACCGGCTTTCGCGGTGCCGCGAGTTTATGCCACGGCTGGTCTTCCCATCCGCTTTATTTCCTGTCTTCCGAAGTCCTCGGGCTGAAACCGGCAAAGCCCGGCTTCAAAGAAGTACTTATCAAACCGAATCTGCTGGATTTGAAATACGCCGAAGGTAAATTCAATGTCGGCGATAATAACGAGTTGTTCTTAAGGGTCGAAAAGAAGGCCAACCGGCTCTCGATAAAATGCAGATCCCAAAAACCGGTAAAGGTTATCTACGATTTAAATAAATATAAAGATCTGGGCTTTACAATAACCGTAAACGGTAAAAAATTCAACAATTAAAACTGTTGCATGGCATCATCAAACAGTAAATGAAGACAATTCTGCGAGCCTGTTTTTAGGCGAGATAGTCCGCCAATGATTTGGAGCGGAAGCAATTAGCAATTGATTCCAGGAGGATCTATGATTCCTTTTCAAAGAGTTAGAATGGATCTTATGAGTTCTAAAGATGTTGCGAAGTATCTGAAGAAAAACGATATGGTAATTCTGCCGGTCGGCTGTTTCGAGATGCATGGACCCAGAATACCCCTGGCTTGCGACACCTTTCTTGACCTGGCCTCGGTTTACCTGCTCGCAGAAAAATGGAAATGTCTTGTTGCACCGCCTATTCATTACACTTATCCCGGGGCCTCCGCCCCCTGGCCGGGGACCGTAACTATCTCACCTGAGGCCACACAGGCCTATATAAAAGCGGTAGCGCTGGGACTGTTAAAGGCCGGCTTCAAACGCGTCGTCATCTCCGGGGAGCACGGTCCGCTGGATGCTATTATCAAGCCGGTGACCTGGTCAATTTTTGAAGAGACCGGAACTATTATGGCGCATCTTAATTGCATACCCGTGGTAATGCCCGAAGACCTGATGAAAGAGGAGTTTGGTTTTTCCTGGCGGGAGGACCTTTATCTGTTGGGTAGCCTTAAACTTCTCGGCTTGGAAGGCGTGTATAATCCCGTACAAAATGTTCAAAAAGACATAGAATATCCTTTTAAAGTTATCCGGGAGTTGAGAAAATTCGGCGGCGCGTCACAGGTCCCCTGGATTTTTAAGGCAGACCACCAGCATACCGGTATAAATAAAGGGATGAAATATTCTGATGCCGATAGAATAATAAAAGTAATGAAAAAGGCCGTCGCCCGGGCCGGGGATTTCCCGAAATATCTGGGGCAGTATCAAAAAGAAGTCGCGCAGGTTATGAAGAAAAAACCCTGGAAGAGCAAGAAGGTTTGGTCGCTCTGAGAGGTTCATACTTAGCGGGGAAAAAGGAGAAAATTCTATGAAATTTATAAGTTATGCTTTGGGGGTGCTTTTAATGCTGAGCGGTTCTATTTTTTCTGCGGAAAAAGTTATTGTAAAAAATGGAATGAAGCTGGAACTTCCTGATAGGAAAATAGAAATTACAATTGAACCTTTAAAACTATATACGGCTACCGGGCAAAAATCAAAGATTTCGGAGATAAAACCTGCCTGGAATACCGGGGTTTATCTGGGTAAGGCCGCCTGGGTCTTTAAGACCGTTATTCCCGGCTCGGTTAAGATAAGTTTAGACGGAGAGGTTTTCAAAGAAAATGAGGATTATGCGGTAAATTACAACTGGGGTACCGTCGGTAAGGTGAAAGGGAGTAAAATGCCGGCCGGTAAATTGTTTAGTATTGATTACAAATATACGCTTGCCCGCGTAGATCTCGTTGAAGTTTCAGCGGCCGGAAAAGTGCTGGTTAAAAAAGGCGAAGAACACCGTACCCGGCCTTTAACTCCTGAAGCGGATACGGGCGCGACCCCGCTTTTTGCCGTTTATCTGGGGCAATCAACCTTAGAACTTTCTGATAAGAATATTTTAATGATTGAGACGGGTGTTACCTCGGAAACCCCGGTTTTTGGTGCTGAAAATCTCGCGAAAATTAAAAAATTAATTAAGGACGGCGGAACTGCAAATATTGTATGCTTCGGGGACAGCATTACTGCCGGAAAAGATGCAGATTGGTATGTTGGAAGGTTAAGTGCATATTATAAAGATAAAGATAAAATTAAAGTTATTAATTCCGGTGTAGGCGGGGATACAACAAGAGGAGCCTTAAAACGGCTGGATGCCGCCGTCTTGGACCTTAAGCCGGACCTGGTGGTTATTATGTTCGGCGTGAATGATGAGAATGCTGCACCGGGAGGCAAAAATGGAGTTCCTCCGGCTGAATATAGAAATAATTTAAAACAGATGGTCGAAACAATCAGAACAAAAAGTGGTTCCGATGTTATCCTGATGACGACTAGCTGGAAAAATTTGGGCTGGGAAGCGACAAAAGGGAATCTAAACGAATATGCCGACTGCGTGCGCTCTCTTGGAAAAGAAATGAATCTTTGCGTGGTTGATAATTTCCGGGCGTGGGCTAATTTAGAGAAAAGGGGCATCCCGTATATGCGGTATCTTGACAGTTGTATCAATCATCCCAGCGGGGAAGCACATGAAGTATTTTTTAACGGCATCAAAAGCGCGCTGGAAAAATAGGAGTATCTGAGATTACAAATAAAGCATTTAGTGTAGAGAGGTTATATGCCTAGGTATAGTTTTACTACGATGGCGTCGCCGGCTTGGGACGGGGAAACTGCAATCAGAAAGGCCCGGGAATTCGGGTATCAGGGCGTTGATCTGAGAATCTCGGATCATCTCGGCGAACTTAAACTTACTTCCACCGCTGCCGAGGTAAAAGAGCTTAAAAAAATATTCAAAGAAGAGGGGATAATTTCCTCTTCCCTGCTCTCCTATAACACGCAGGCCACGGCAGATCCTCTTTCCTGGGCCGCCCTGGAAGAAACCGTCTTAAAAAATCTTGAACTCGGGACAAAACTCGGGACTAAACTTGTAAGAATATTTATAGGAAATCCGGAAATCTCAAATGACCGGACGGCCTTTCTTGACCGCGCCGCAGGGGCTCTTAAGCGTGTCCTTAAAAAAGACGGGTCCGCCACTTCCTTAATCATACAGAATCATACCGGCGGTGTGGGTATCCGTGATATTTTGGAGATTATGAAGCTGGTTAAGAATCCGAGGCTTAATATGGTGCTTTGTCCGGCCAATGCCTCCTGCATGCAGGAAGAATTTTTGGAACTTCTGCCGGCCCTGAAAGAAAGTTTACCCCAGCTTTATATTGCCGATTTGCTTGAAGAAAAAAATAAAAAGAACTGGCATAAAAAGACAGCATTGCCGGGGAAGGGCTATATTGATTATAAGAGCATATATAAAGAACTGGGCGGAAATAATTTTAAAGGCTGGATATCTTTTAAATGGGAGAAGATCTGGAATCCGGAATTACCGGGGCCGGAGGTTGCGCTCCCCCATTTTATCGGTTACATTAAAAAACTGACAGGAAAATAACCCTGATTGATGAAAAAATATTCTATAAGAAATAAAGCAAAAAAATGTAGGACAGGCATTCTTGCCTGTCGCGTCAGACAAGAATGGTCTGACCTACAAGATGAAAAGGAGGAAGTTTATGAAGATCTATATACTGACTGATATGGAAGGTGTTTCCGGGGTTGTTGACTCGGTTAATTTCGCAAGCCCTACCGGGAAGTACTACGATAAGGCGTGTGAGTTCCTGACGAAAGAAATAAACGCGGCGGTGGAAGGCGCGCTGGAAGCCGGGGCGGATGAAATTCAAGTCATGGCGGGGCACGGCGGCAGTACTTCGATAAAAATTGATATGTTGCGGCCGGAGGCAAAACTAATCTCCGGGGAGTGGCATTACCCTGCGGGGCTGGACAAGACATTTGACGCGATGTTTCTAATCGGCAACCATGCCATGGAAGGGACTATTGACGGAAATATGAATCATACCTTCTCTTCCAAGCATGTCCATTCGATGAAATTAAACGGAAAGTTTATAGGAGAAATCGGCATGACCGCCTTAATGGCCGGCTGGTTTAATGTCCCGACCGTTCTTGTCTCCGGCGATGAAGCCGCCTGCAGAGAAGCCCGGGCGATAATCCCCGGAATAGTTACGGCCCCGGTTAAAAAAGGCCTGAGCCAGTTTGCTGCCATATCTTTACAACCGGAAAAAGCCCGGGAACTCATCAGGGCAAGAGCCAAAGAGGCTGTTGCTAAAATTAAAAAAATAAAACCCTATAAGGTTAAACCTCCCTTTACGCTCGATGTCCAGCACAAGGCCACAGAAGGCGTGAGCAGCAGGTTCGGAAGAATGGGAGTCCAGAAATTAGATAGTAAAACAACAAGGGTTGTAAGCAAAGATTTCATAGAAGTAATGAGGTCGTGGTAAGACTCCGAAAAAATGTTTATAAGGTTTTTAAGGTTTGTAAAGTTTGTAAAGTCTAAAATCGTTGTAGGATATTTATGTAAGCGCAGTTAAAATTGTAGTCTTGTACTTGTACCTTGTACCCTGTACCTTTTTTATCAGGTCTTTCGTTTATAGACATTTACAGACCTTGATAGACTTTTACGGACATTAAGTGCAACATTACCCTCATCCATACCTTCTCCCTATAAAAAGAAGGGAGAAGGAAGCTGATGAAATGGAGGTCTAAAAATGTACACGAGCCGGGTATTATCAGTAAAGGATTGTGATCAGATTCATAACAGCAGTATGGAGATATTAAAAGTTTTAGGGGTGAAAATTGACCATGAGGTTGTTTACCGGAAGATGCTTGATGCCGGGGCGCGGCCTCTGGATGAAAAAAAGAGAATTGTGGCGCTTCCTGAGGCGCTGGTGAAAAGGGCGCTTGAGAGCGCGCCTTCTAAGTTCAAACTTGCGGATAGAAGAGGCGAGGCCGTTGAAATATTTCCTGAGGGGCCTAATCTTTTCTGGGGCGCAAATGCGATGTATATGGTACACGGGAAAAAACGAACACTTGTAGATGCCCAAAGCTTTGAAGATGTCACAAGAGTGACGGATGCTCTTGAAAATGTTTATGCGGCCGTAGGTGCCAATGTCACCGGCTGTCCGCCTTTCTCAAGAGATGTATATGCTTTCAGAATGATGCTGGAAAACACAAATAAACATCTCCGGCCGGTTATTTTTACCCCTAACGGGATAGAAGCAATAATGGAGATGGCAAACATCGCGTTGGACGGGAAGTCCATGGCCGATAATCCTATCTTCAGTCTGGGCTATAGCATTGTAAGCCCGCTCCACTGGGGCCCGACCTGTATGGATCTTTATCTGAAATCTTCGGGCTATAAAATACCTATGATGGTAAACGGCGAACCGCTGGCCGGTGGTACTGCGCCGGTGACCCTGGCGGGAGCGATTGCGCTTTCCAATGCGGAAATATTAAGTGGTATCACAATTTTGCAGGTGCTCGAAAAAGGCCGGCCCAGTGTCTATAATCTCGGGTTCGCCCATGTTATTGATATGAAGAGCGCTATATCGCTTTCGGGAAGCGCAGAGTGCGCCCTTTTGGCCGGTGCCGGCGCCAACCTGGCGGAATACTATAAACTCCCGTCGGCCTCCTGGGTAAGTACCGAATCCATGGTTGTTGATGAGCAGTCCGCTCTCGAAAAAACCTTTAATGCTTTTTCGCATCTTGCAAACGGAACCAATCTCATCTGGGGTGTCGGCCAACTGGAATCCCAGCTTACCTTGAGCCTGGAACAGGCAGTTATAGATAACGAGACCATCGGCCAGTTGAAGAGGATTAGAAGAGGCATAGAGGTGAACAAAGAGAGTATTGCCCTGGACCTGATAAAAGAGGTCGGGCATGCAGGTGATTTTTTAAGCACGGAGCATACCCTGGAAAATTTCAGAAAAGAACTGGTATTTCCTGAACTCCTCTCCCGGGAAAAAAGAGAGGCCTGGGATAATTCGGGGTCAAAGACCTTGCTCGAAAAAGCGGAAATTAAAGTTAAGGAAATTCTGGCGCAAAAGAAAATAAACTATCTGCCGGAAGCGCAAAGAGAAAAAATAATGAAGCTGGAGAAAAAGTGGATAGAAAAAAACGGCTGACGGGACTGCTGGGCCTTCTCCTTCTTTTATCTGCGGGCCGGGAGGCGTTTTCAGAAATTACCATAAATACGGATTTTGAAAACGGCCATCTTGAAAAATACAAAATAATAGAGCCGGATACTATTTCTATAGGGCCGATTAGCGGGCACCGGGATACCTGGTTTTCGTTTAAAATAAAGGGAGTTAAACACAAAAAAATAAATATTATATTTGAAATGATCTATAAGGGGGAGCACAGCGGCATCTGGGGTACGGACAGTACGGCGATGGTAACTTATGATGGCAAGGGCTTTGAAATTGTAAAGGATCCCGAAATTTCTCAAAAAACTCCCGGTGTAACTTCAGGCAATTATCTTCAGAAACTTACCCATACTTTCCGCGAGGATGAGGCGTTAGTTTCCTACTGCGCGCCCTGGTCAAATACGAAAATGGCGGAACTGGCGGAAAAACTAAAAGCGGATACACGCGTGCAAATTGAAAGTATAGGTAATTCTAAGTTCAAAAACCTCCCGCTCACCTGTTTCAAAATTACCGACCCCAGTTTGCAGGATAAGGGGAAAAAGAAATTATTTATTATTGGCCGGGAGGATTCTTACGAGGCGGGCGGCTCCTGGGCCGCGGAAGGCATTATCAGGTTTATCCTCTCAAATGATCCGGCGGCCGGGGAACTTCTGAAAAAAGCTGTGTTTTACATCTTTCCGATATTTTCTGTGGACGGGGTTGCGCTGGGTACCACAAATTTTCCGCTTGATCCGCAAAATAACAACTTTGTTTATGTAACAGCGGCCTGGGATAGGGAACCCCCTTATCATGAAGTAAAATTAATGAAGGATTTTTGGAGTAAAATGAAAAAAGCAGGCGTGGATTTTGATATTAGTTTTAAACTTCATTCCTGCTGCTACGCTCAGAACCATTTCAGGCCGGAAGACTGTGCAGCCGAGAATAAAACTATGGAGAGAGAATTGCTAAGGGTTTTAAAGCGGAATCTGCCCTGGCGGGAAGAGGCGGGAAAGCTGGATAAACCCGGAACTTATATGAATTCTAATTTTTTAAAGGTATTTCCCGGGGCAATTACTTACAGTTCGCATAATGATTTTATTTTCGCAGGCCAGTATATAAATACCGGGAAGAATGTGTACAGAAGACAGGAGGATATTTTGCAGGATGGTGAGCTTATCGCCCGGTCTTATGCGGAGTTTTTCGGCATAGACGCAAAAGAGGCAGCGCCGTATCTTATGGCCGGTGATGTTGACCGGAATTCAGGGAAAAAGGGCGAAGAATTGACTTATTCGGTCTATTATTATGATGCCGGCGGACTTCCGCCCAGGAAAGTAGAAGTAAAGATAAACGGTAAAAATTATCAAATGAGTTCTGCTAAAGAACCTGACTTCAGGAAGCCCGTAAAGTTCATCTATAAAACTATTCTAACTGAAGCCGTTAACAATTACTGCTTTACCGCTTCGAACGGGAAAAAAGAAAGGACAGTGCCGGAAGACGCTTACCTGCTTCCCGGCCCGTTTATTTTGGAATAAAATGAGGTTAAGATGAACAAAAGAGACGAAAAGCGTTTGCTGAAGAATGCAGGAATAATTCTCAAAATTTGCGGCAGAGCTAAGGCGGGGGAAACCGTTTTAATCCTGACGATGCGGGACAAAATGCTTTATGCCGAAGCCCTCTCAAAAAAAGCAGTTGAGTCAGGTATGAACCCTCTGATCCTCGATATAACCGAATATCACGGCAATGCCTACAAGAAAAATATCCTCAACCTCCCTCTCAAGAAAGCAATCGAGGCCGCGGATGTGGTCTTAAACCTTCAGGATCTGGCGGGGATAAGCAGGATGACGGGGGATCTTAAAAATAATGAGGACCGGTGGCATACCGGTATTGACAGGAAGATCTGGATAAATAACAATGCCATGGAAAAATGGAATATCACGGAAAAGAAAACGGCAAATATCAGGACCAGAACCCTGAAACTTATTAAACTCCTTAAAAGGTCTAAATGCGTCAGAGTCACTTCACCCTGCGGGACCGATTTCACTTTTTATCTGGGAAAGGGCTATAACGCCACCCCGGTGCTGGCCATCTGCCCTTTATACGGGGAAGTTGCCATCACTCCGGAAGACGGGACCGGACACGGTGTATTTGTAATAGACGGGCCGACCCAAAAAGGTGTAAGGCCTTATACCGAACTCAATAAAAAACATTTAAAAGTATTTGTCGAAGCCGGCCGGGCGGTTAAATGGGAGGGGGACCCGGTTCAGGTTAAGCGTTTGACGGCTTTTATAGAAAGCGGGCGCCCCAGAGCCGATGCGATAGATGAAATCGGTATTCCGACCACTGATTATTTAGATAATGACAGGTACTGGTGGCGGGATAAAACCCATCATCACGACAGGATTCACATTGCTCTCGGTAATAATATTTTGAGAAGTAAAAATATCCACGGGAAACATCATATGGACGGTGAAGTGAGCCGCGCGACCATATATGTTGACGGCAGGGTGATAATACGAAACGGCAGATTTACCGGGGCTTTTTAGCTCCTCCGGAGGGAAGTAATGAAAGCGTTTGGAATAGTTAAAAGTCTAATTTTGAGTATTTTTATAATCTCTGCTTCTTTATATCTGTGCGCTGAGCCGGTATGGCAGCCGGTCTTTTTAAAAACTCCGGCAATGAAGGCGGCCGGGATGGCGGGCGGGGAAGCGGGGCAGTACCAGACCTGTATGGAAAGAAGTTTAAGTAATCCGGATATCCTGCTTACGGGTATTGATGTGGGCGGGGTAGTCAAAAGTGCCGACAACGGGAAGACCTGGTTTTTCCCGAAACTGGAAGGGTTAAGAGCCGGGGCCGTCTCCTCGGTGGCCTTTAATCCCAAAGACGCAAATATAATCTATGCTTACGGCCATCATGTAAATTACAAAGAAGAATCCCTCGAAGGCTTTTACCGTTCAACGGACGGGGGTAATAACTGGGAGTTAACGCTCGATCTGACGGAAAAAATAGAAAAAAAAGCGGAAAAACCAAGGATCTATTATCAGCATCACCAGATAGAGGTTGAAGAGAAAACCGGGACTATATATTTCGGGTCCTGGGTCACGGGCTTATTTAAGTCAAAGAAAGGCGGTGTCGCCGGGAGCTGGGAAAAAAAGGGGCTGGAAGGAAAATATATCAGGCATGTGAAGCTGGATCCTTTTGCTCCAAATAAACTGCTTGTAGGGACGGATGAAGGAGAAATATGGAAATCAATAGACGGCGGGGATAAATGGTGGAAGATATTTCCGGCCGCCGGTAAAAAAATAGAGGACCCGGGAAAAAAGAAATACGGACCCGGAGGACGCGCGGCGATAGGGAGTTTAAAGTTTGACCCTCTAATAAAAAACCTGGTCTATCTTGTTATTGAAAACAGCGGCTTATTTAAATCCACCGACGGCGGAGAAACTTTTGAAATATTCGCCAACCGGTCAAAAGCTTTTCTCTTTGATGTAAGCCCTCTCGATTCTAATTATATGTATTTAATGACCCACGATAAAGATGCCTATTTCAGTCATGACGGCGGAAAAGAATGGAAACCGGCGGAGGTTAACGCAAAATTACAGTTCATAAGGGAGGGGTGGATAGGTAATCCTTCCACCGGAATGTCCCCCGATCCCCGGGATAAAAATAAGGCGTGTATTTCCATAGGTACGAGGATTTACAGGACCAAAGACGGCGGAGAAAACTGGAATCCGTCAGGCGAGGGCAATCCCGGTTTTAATTACGGCTGGTCTGCGCCTTCGACGAACCATTATTTTGACCCGGTGGACCCCAAAAGAGCCTGGACCTTTAATCTGGATTTCGGGACGGTTATGACGGAAGACGGCTGGGATACTGCTTTTTGCTACAGTCACGGCGATACGAAATGGAAGGACGGCACCTGGAGCTGGGGGAGCTGTTTGTATGGCGGTGTAATTGTCAAAGAAAAAGCTAAAGAACGGTGGGTTGTCCTGGGCGGTAAATATTTTAGAAATACTATCTATCTCTCGGAGGATAAGGGCAAGACCTGGCATTTTGTGGAAGGCGAAGGGAAGTTTCCCATCGAACTGGGTTATGCGGAGGCAATTTTACAGCATCCCGGAAATCAAAACATAATTTATTGCAGTAATTTGATAAGCCGTGACGGCGGCCGTACCTGGCAAAAGATGTCGGACGGGCAGTACCGGGTCCTCGGGGTCTTTAAAAAGAACGGGGATATTATTTACAGTGTGAAAGGCGAAAAAAAGAAAAGCCGTTCTATATATAAGAGTATAGATCAGGGGGCAACCTGGGTAGAACTCCCCTTACCGCCTCTGGTAAAAGGCAGCCTTATAGGGTATCATTGGCATGGTACGGCGGAATTTGCGGTTGACCCGGTCTTAGAAGATGTTTTTTATACCTTAAATACTGAATGCGAACTTTTTAAATATTCACCGGAAGAAGGCTGGAAGAATTTGATTGTAAGCAAAGGAAAAATCTGCAACGGGAAGTTAGCCGTGCACCCGGTCCGCTCGGGCCTTGTTTTCTGCTGCAGCGGCGGAGAAGGCGAAGCTAATTTGTTTATGAGTTCTGATTACGGAAATACCTGGAAGTCCTTACAGGCGGATCTGCCGCGAGGCGGGAAAGGCACAATGGTTGTAAGTCCGCATGATAACACACTGATTTTTAACGGCGGTTTCGGGATGTGGAAAAGGAATTTACCGGAGTAATATTACGGCATTACAAAAAGGTAGTGTCAAAGAGTAAATGAAAAAATGAATAAAATGTTAGCAAGGAATCTTTTTCTGCTTTTATTTGTTTAAGTAACAATCTTGAGCGAAGTAGCGAAATCCGCCAACGCTTTGTGCCTGCCCGCCGATCTTTTTGGAGGGGAGGGGCGGAAGTAATTAAGATTAGGGAGTGAAAATGAAGAGGGTCAAAGTCGGTATCATCGGTGCCGGGTGGATTACAAATGCCTATCATCTGCCCTGCCTGGCAGAAATAAAAGGCGCCGAACTTGCCGCTTTGGCGGAGGTTGACGGGAAAAAGTTAACGGAAACGGCTGCTAAATATAAGATAAAAAATACCTTTTCTGATTATAAGCAGATGCTTAAAGAGGCCGAACTGGACGCGGTCTATGTGACCACACGGCCGGCTGAGTTAAAAAAAATAGCAATTGACTGCTTTGAAGCGAAAAAAGCTGTTTTTCTCGAAAAACCGCCCGGGGTAAATCTTAAAGAGTGCCGGGAAATGCTGAACTCAGCTAAGAAAAACAAGTGTTTGCATCTTGTCGGTTTTAACCGCAGGTATGCGCCGATTATTTTAAAAGCCAGGGAAATACTTGCGGCTAACGGCGGAGTAACCCAGGTAGTTGGTGAGTTTCATAAGAACCTTTCTGCGCAAGGGGAGTACTACGGGATAAGTTTGCTGCTCAGCGATATAATTCATATCCTGGACATTATAAGCTGGATAGGCGGAAAACCAAAAAAAGTAATGAGCCTTACAGAAAAAATAGGGACGGACTGGAAGAGCGGTTTTAATGCTCTCATTAAGTTTAAAAGCGGGATAACCGGAAATCTTCTCTCAAATTTTGTTTCAGGAGCCAGATACGAAAGGTTTGAACTTCACGGCAAAGAAATTATGGTCGAGGTAATGCCGCCTGATTACCTGAAGATATATAAAGGCGGTAAAGTTGAGCTTGTTAACGCCGAAGCTTTAACCGGGACAAAAGAACCCCGGGTTAATTACGGTTTTTTTGCCGAAAACAAAACTTTCATAGACTGCGTTTTGAAGAAGAAAGCGCCTGAACATACCTTGAAAGACGCTCTATTAACGATGGAACTCATCAAAATGATAGAGAAAAATTAATTTTACTTAAGCCTGTCGCGTCCGACAGAAATAGTATGAGCTTTCGTTTATAGACATTTACGGACCTTTATAGACTTTTACAGACCTTGATAGACATTAGGTGAAACACCCTCATCCATACCTTCTCCCGGGGTAGAGCAATGGAACAATAGAACAATAGATAATAGATGGAAGAAAAACAAGATGAATTATGAGAAGTTGAGCATAGCGAAATCCGCCAACGCTTTGTGCATGCCCGCCAGTCTTTTTGGAGGGGCGGAAGCAATTAGCAATTAGTAATTAGCAATCAGTAATTGGGTAGTGTCAAACAGTAAATGAAAAAATGAAGGAAAAAGCGGGTAAATTTAGAGAGTTTTGGGCGCGAATTGACT
>CAIYPD010000115.1 GCA_903928075.1 Candidatus Firestoneibacteriota bacterium | reverse complement strand
ATGGCGAGAATTGCGAAAGAGTCGAATTATTTGCAACCTGTTGGAATAGTAAGAAAAGATAGCTCTTTGGAACTAGCGCAACGTTAAAAACCGGACATTTCTACTTTGGTAGAAAGCGGACATTCTTACTTTGGCTTGACAACTATCTAATTTTCACTTTACAAAAACCCTTGATAATGCTACAATATTCTGAATGTGGGGCTGTAGCTCACCTGGGAGAGCGTCTCTCTGGCAGGGAGAAGGCAAGGGGTTCGATCCCCCTCAGCTCCACCAATTTTTAAGGATTCCTTAAAAATTGGTCGAGAAATCGAAATTCGAAATTCGAAATTCGAAAAATAATGTAACCGTTAGATTTCTGTCATTTTTCGATTCTCGATTCTCAATAAGGTTCTTAGTCAAATAATTCCAAACTTCTGAGGGTAAAGTGCATATTTGGGGATATACTCTAATAAGCGTTATCGTTGTAAGTCTCATTTCTCTTATCGGTGTCCTTACCCTTGCGTTTAAACAGGAAACTCTGAAAAAAGTCCTTCTCTTTTTTGTCTGCTTTGCGATAGGGGCCTTATTCGGCGATGCTTTCATCCATCTTATACCCGAATCCTTCAGCAAGCTGGGTACCGAGAGTTTAGCCGTACCCATATATATCCTTACCGGGATAATGATATTTTTCTTACTGGAAAAAGCCATAAGATGGCGTACCTGCCATAAAGAATACTGTGAAGGCCATTCCAAGCCTTTTGTGGTAATAATACTTGCCGGGGATACCTTTCATAATTTTATTGACGGTATGGTTATTGCCGCCAGCTATCTTGTGGATATTCATCTGGGTATAGCCACCACTATCGCAGTGGTTCTTCATGAAATACCTCATGAAGTCGGAGATTTTTCGGCGCTTATTCACGGCGGCTTGCCTATAAAAAAAGCTCTAATTTTTAATTTTCTTTCGGCGCTGGCCGCTATTTTCGGCGCTATTGTCACACTTATGATAGGAAATATTTCGGAAGGTTTTAAACTGGCTCTGCTTCCTATAACGGCCGGGGGTTTTATTTATCTTGCGGGTTCCGATCTGCTCCCTGAACTTTACGCGGAGAATGGAGTGGTTAAATCTATAATACAGTTTTTTTGCATCTGCCTCGGGATAGGAATGATGGCGTTAATGGTGCTGGTAGGATAAACGAATTAGAAAAATTTAATAAAAAAGGAGAACCGGTAAAATGAAAAAAGTCGGATTTGCCATTGTAGGTTGCGGTAACATAGTTGCCAATCATCTTTCGGGAATACTGGGGACACCGGAGGCCGAACTTATTGCTGTAGTCGATATTGTGGAAGCCAAAGCAAAAGCGGTCGCGGAAAAACATAAAGTAAAATACTACACCGACATTAAAGATATGTTGAGAAATAAAGATGTTGATGTGGTCACTATCTGCCTGCCGTCGGGCATACATATGGAAAACTCCATCTTAGCGATGGAAGCCGGGAAGCATGTTATCTCCGAGAAACCTCTTGAAGTCAACCTTGAAAAAATAGACAAAATGATAGAAGCCTCCAAGCGGACCAAAAAACATTTAGCGGGTATCTTTCAGAGCAGATTTTATGAATCTTCTTTGATTATAAGAAAGTCTATTCAAGACGGGAAGCTGGGTAAGCTGGTACTGGGCGACGCTTATAATAAATGGTACCGTTCCCCGGAATATTACGCCAGCGCGGGCTGGAGAGCCACCTGGGATCTTGACGGCGGCGGGGCTTTGATGAACCAGGCAATACATGCGCTTGACTTGCTTATGTTTTTTATGGGCGAGGTGGAAGCGGTTACCGCTTACTGTGAAACCATAATCCATAAGATTCCTGTGGAAGATACGGCGATTGCGATTTTAAAATTTAAGAACGGCGCGCTCGGGACTATTGAAGCGACGACCTCTATAAATCCGGGGGAAGAAAGAAAGCTCGAAATTCACGGTTCGAAAGGGACTATTATTCTTAACGGTTTTCAGGATGTTACCTGGAAAATGGTGGGTCAACCGGAAAAGAAAGAAGGCGCTGCTGTTGCCGGCGGGGCCTCTGATCCTCTTGCCGTTTACCATGGCGGGCATCTCGCGCAATTTAAAGCCTTTACAAGAGCATTACTTGCCGGCGAAGTTCCTCCGGTTCCAGCTTCTGAAGCCAGGAAAGCCGTTGAGCTGATTCTTGCTATATACAAATCGTCCAGAGAAAAGAAAGAAATAAGGCTGCCTCTTTAAGAGGATAAACACTAAGTTTTTGTCAATATAAACTTTTAGTTCCGTAGTATTTGTATTTTTAGCCTCAGGGAACATCAAGGCCGGATTTGGTGTCTTTTTTACGACTTTTTTTTGAATGGAGAGGTAATGAAAAAAAGTATTATTTTGGCAGTATTTATTGCGCAGGTATTTTTGCTTTGCGGCTGTGCGGGTTTGAATTCCCGTTTAACAAACGACGAAGACAATATCCGTCTCGCCGCACTTGATGATATAAAAAATCTTGATGAAAGCGGAAAAGCGGATACCGCCCGGGCGCTTAAAGCATATCTCGGGGATCCTAATTCTTCGGTAAGAAATCGCGCCGCGGAAGCGCTTTTAAAGCTGGGCCCGGACGCCTCCGTTCCGGTCTTTATTGCCGCGCTCGAAGACAAAAATAATCAGGTAAGAGTAATTGCCGAAGAATATCTGGTAAAGTTTGAGGAGAAAGCCATACCTTTACTGCTTAAAGCCCTGGAGAGCCCGGATAAGTTCACGCGGACTCATGCTGCCTATGCTCTGGGTGCTATCAGCCCCTCAACACCGGAAGTTGCGAAAAAACTATTTTCAATTTTAGGGGATGAAAATAAAAATATTTGCGCGGCGGCGAGGGATGCTATTATTAAGACCGGGCTGGCGGAAAACGAAGATATCCTTGCGGCCCTTAAAAGTTCGAACGAGAGGCTGGTTCTCGGTGCCTCGTTCATTGCCGGTAAGAAGAAAACGGGAGACAGCCGGATAATCGAAATACTCCTTGATAATCTGACCTATTCCAATACCCTGGTAAGAAATGCTTCCGAATTGGCTCTGGTAGAAATAGGTTCCGTCTCCAAGGAAGCGGTTTCTCTCCTGCTTAAAAGATTTAAAAACTGCAGTCCGGAGATGAGGGGTGTTTTAATTGGTATTTTCGGTAATATAGGAAACTCGGCGTCTGAGGCGCTTCCTGAGATATTTATCATGCTAAAAGGCAGCAATGAGAGCCTGGCGGCGCTGGCGGCGGAAACTCTGCCTAAAATCGACAACAGATCCGCGGAGGTTCTAAGCGAACTGCTGGTTATGGCCGGCTCGGAAAATATTAAAAAAAAGGTGGCCGCGCTCACGGCTCTGGGTAAAATGCGTACAGAGTATAAACAAATTACCGGGGTACTGGTGAATGCGTTTAGCGATAATATTATTTTTGTCCGGGAGGCTGCCGTAAAATCTTTCGTAAGCATTTCTTACTATAACAGAGAATCAGCGGATTTACTCGGAGCCCTTATGACTTCCGGGGACAAGAGAGTCCGGGCCGGGGCTGTGAATGCGATAATCGGCTTGTTTGGCATCGTAACCACCGATTATACTGACATGCTGATAGAATTACTGAAAGACCCGGAATCATCGGTAAGGATAGCGGCCGCAGGCGCGGTTGGAAACCTGGGATTTAAGGGCATAAAAGCCGTTACTCAACTGGTCAAACTTTTAGCCGACGCGGATACGGGCGTTCAGTTTACTGCCAAAGATTCTCTGGAAAAAATCGGTATAATTTCCGGCACAATAGCAAAACAAATGATTCCTTTTATCAATGATGAGAACCAGCGCATCCGGAATGGGACCAGGTCGGTTCTTGCCAGAATAGGACAGAAGTCTATAGAACCTCTCATCGCGACGCTAAAAGAAGGCGACAATAAAATAAAAGCTACGGCGGCTTATGTGCTGGGGAAGATAGGCATTGAAAGAGGTTCGCCGCTTATGAAAACGGCTTCGGACAATCTTATTATTATAATGAAAGAAGATGATAAGGAAGTAAGAACCGCAGCCGCCACTGCTTTGGGGGATATCGGCATTGAATACAAGGAATCAATAATTGCACTTGCTGAGGCGTTACGGGATAATGAGGAAAGTGTCCGGGGTGCGGCGGTAGAAGCTCTCGGTAAAATAGGGCCGGGCGCTAAGATAGCGGCGCCTTTTATTGCCCAGACCATGAAAGACAAAAATAACAAAGTGGCGGGTAAAGCAAAGGACACCATTATCCGTCTCGGCAATGAGGCAGTCCCGTATCTCAGGGAGATATTAAAGGATGAAGATTCCCAGGTTAGGTCGGATGCGCTGGACGCGCTGAAAAAAATAGGAACCTCGGACGCTCTTGAAGCGCTTAAAAACTATAAGGCAAAAGATAAATAAATTTCAAACAATTAAGGTTTAAAGCAGAAGGACTTAGATGGAAACGGCTCCTTTAATAAAAGCAATACTAATAAGAATTGTTCTTTACGGGGCAATTCTTTTTTTTGTTTTTACCTGGATATTCTCGGGACTGCTGCTGCGCGCCTACCGGCCGGATACCGCCTATACGCCGGCAATGTTTAATATAAAATTCAACGAGGTTATCTTAAAAACCTCTGATAATATAGAAGCGCCTGCCTGGGAGATTCCCGCAAAAACGGCCGGGAATAAATGGATAATTCTCTGTCACGGGCTGGGGGCGGATAGAAGCGATATGCTAAATTATATTCCACTCCTGCACCGGAAAGGCTACAATCTTCTGGCCCTGGATTTCAGGGGGCACGGAGCTAATAAATATAAGTACACTTCTTTAGGTTATAATGAAGTAAAAGATCTTCTGGGCGCCGTGGAGTTTGCCAAGGCAAATGGGGCAAAAAGTATAGGGGTACTCGGCCGCTCTATGGGCGGAGCGACAGCTCTTATGGGAGCAGGGCTTTGCGCGGATATAAACGCAGTCGTCTCCGACTCCTCTTTTGCAACCCTCAATTCCATGATCAGGCACTATGCCCGCCGGTTTTATCATGTGCCTTATTTTCCTCTGGTGCCTGCAGCTGTTTTTCTGGCTGAAATAAGAAGCGGTTTCAAATACCGGGAGGTTAACCCGGCAGTCAGTATTTCAAAAGTAAAAACCCCCGTACTAATAATCCACGGGGAAGCCGATGAGAACATTCCCGTAGAAAACGCAAAACTTATCTATGCGGCGGCGGCCGGGCCTAAAAAACTCCTGCTTTTTCCGGGAGCCCGCCATGTGGAAGCCTTAAGCACAGATACTAAAACCTATGAAAAAGAAGTCCTGGGATTTTTTGGAGAATATTTGAAATGAAGAAGCATAATAAAATAAAACTTTTTAACCGCGCAACCCCTATAGAATATGCCGAAAAAATAAGCAGGCAGCTGCGCGGCCCGGATATATATATTAAAAGGGATGACCTTACCGATTCTGCCTTGGGCGGCAATAAAGTAAGAAAGCTCGAATATATTCTTGCCGATGCGCTGGAGAAGGACTGCGATACTATTATTACGACCGGTGGGCCGCAATCCAATCACGCGAGAATCACCGCCGGAGTATGCGCGCAGCTCGGACTCCGCTGTATCCTGTTGCTTTCCGGCAAGAAAAAAGAAGTATTGGAAGGTAACCTGCTTCTTGATAAAATCTTTGGTGCAGAAATAATATACGCCGGTACCTGGGATTTTAAAGTCATTCACAAAAAAATGGAAACTTTAAAAAAACATCTGGATAACCATGGCCGCCGCGCTTATACTGTTCCTTTAGGCGGGGCGAGCGGGCTCGGGACCCTGGGCTATGCTGAGTGTTTCTCGGAGATAGTCAAACAGGAGAAAGAGCTGAAAATAAAGTTCAGCCGTATTTTTACGGCAAACGGTTCCGGAGGCACTCAAGCCGGGCTGGAGATAGGCAAAGCGGTGGAGCACTCCGCTAAAGAAATTATCGGGATAAGCGTTCTTTTTAAAAAAGAAAAAGCAGCAGTTTATGTAAAGCAGGAGATAGCGGAAGGTTTCAAAGTGTTGGGGATGGACCCGGGTAAGGAAATAAAAATAAATATTGATGATAATTATATCGGGGAAGGCTACGCTATTCCTGACGAAAGTACGCTTAATGCCATAAAACTGGCAGGCAGCAGTGAAGGAATAGTTCTGGATCCGGTGTATACGGGAAAAGCCTTTGCGGGCTTGATAGATTACATAAAATGCGGTAAAATCGGCAATAAGGAAAAGGTATTGTTTATTCATACGGGCGGGTATCCGGGTATAGTAAATATGACAGAAAAGCATAAAAAATATTTTGAAGGGCTTTAGAAGGACAAGAGGTAAAGAACGAAGTATGAAGTACGAAGTGAAAATAATAACATTGCAGGGAAAGGGGGAAGAAAATGTTTAAGATTTTAAAAAAAAGAGATGTTTCACCTTCGGTAAAGCTTATCGAAGTCGAAGCGCCTCTTGTCGCAAACTCGGCAAAAAGCGGGCAGTTTGTGGTTCTAAGGCTTAAAGAAGGCGGGGAAAGAATTCCTCTGACAATAGCAGATAAAAACAAGGCAGCCGGTACTCTGACCATCGTCTTTCAGGTCGTCGGAAAAACCACCCAGGAACTGGCCACTTACAAAGAAGGGGACTTTATAAAAGACCTGCTCGGGCCGCTCGGTAAAGCGACCGATTTCGGCTCCGCAAAAAATATAGTTTGCGTGGCGGGCGGGGTGGGCATAGCGGAAATCTACCCGGAAGTCAAAGAATTGCATGAAGACAAAAAGAAAGTTACCACCATAATTGGCGCTAGGAACAAGTCGCTTTTGTTCTTTGAAGACGAATTAAAAACGGTGAGCAGCGCTTTTTATGTGACTACCGATGACGGATCGTACGGCCGGAAAGGTTTTGTTTCTGAGGTGTTAAAAGAACTTCTGGAAAAAGATAAGAGCATAGATCTGGTTGTGGCCGTCGGGCCCGTAATAATGATGAAAGTGGTTTCGGACCTCACCAAAAACTACGGAGTCCGGACCATAGTCAGTTTAAATCCCATCATGCTGGACGCGACCGGCATGTGCGGCGCCTGCAGGGTGACCGTGGGCGGAAAAACTTTATTCGGGTGCGTGGACGGCCCTTCTTTTGACGGCCATCAGGTGGATTTCGGCGAACTGATGAAGCGCCTTAACCAGTTTAAAGATGAAGAAAAGAATTCAGCGGAAATTTACAAATTAAAATGCCCGGAGTGCAGATAATATGCCTATAAATCCTAAAAAAACAGATATGCCAAAACAAGCACCGGAAGCACGAGTAAAAAATTTCACCGAAGTGGCGCTGGGGTATGACGAGGCCGATGCCTTAAAAGAAGCCGCCAGATGCCTGCAATGCAAAAAACCGTTATGTGTGGACGGCTGCCCCGTAAATATAAATATACCCGCCTTTATTAAACTGGTCGGCGAGAAAAAATATGACGAAGCCGCAAAGAAAATTAAAGAAACCAATTCCCTGCCGGCGGTCTGTGGCAGAGTTTGCCCGCAGGAAGAACAGTGCGAACTGAAATGCATCGTGGGAAAAAAGAACGAACCTGTGGGGATAGGACGGTTGGAAAGATTTGTAGCTGATGCGGAGATGAAAGCTGGTAATATAGAAAAGAATGTGGTTAAACTCCCGGAAAAGAAAATCGCAAAAGTGGCGATAGCGGGTGCGGGGCCCGCAGGCCTTACCTGCGCGGGAGATCTGGCGAGGCTCGGTTATGAGGTGACTATTTATGAGTCCCTCCATGCTACCGGCGGAGTTCTCCGTTACGGCATTCCGCAGTTCCGCTTACCGAAAGAGATACTTGATATTGAAGTGGATTATCTAAGAAAGCTGGGCGTTAATATTATCGTAAATGTACTGGTCGGAAAGACCATTCCAATACCGGAACTTTTCAAACAGGGTTTTGCGGCGGTCTTTATCGGCGCCGGGGCCGGGCTGCCTTCTTTTCTCGGGGTTCCCGGGGAGAACTTTGCCGGCGTATACTCCGCAAACGAGTATTTGACCAGAATTAACCTTATGCAGGCCTACAAATTTCCTGAAACGGACACGCCTGTAAGAATAGGTAACCGCGTGGCTGTCGTGGGGGCGGGCAATGTTGCGATGGACGCTGCCAGATGCTCTTTGCGTCTGGGCGCAAAGGAAGTATACATAGTATATAGAAGAAGCGAAGAAGAGATGCCTGCAAGAAAAGAAGAGATTGAAAATGCAGTAGAAGAAGGGGTAAAACTTCATCTTCTAACCGCTCCGGTGGAAGTGCTGGGTGACGAAAAGACCGGCAGGGTAAAAGGGATGAAGGTCATAAAATGCAAGCTCGGAGAACCGGATGCCTCAGGCCGCAGGCGCCCCGTGATAATACCCGGTTCGGAATATGTTATGGACCTTGATACGGTCGTCTCGGCTATAGGTCAGTCTCCGAATCCTTTAATTCCGCAGTCAATGCCGGAACTTAAAATAGGTAAATGGGGAAATATTGTGACAAATGAAGAAACCGGTGAAACCTCGGTAGCAGGTGTTTATGCCGGCGGAGATATAGCAACCGGCGCGGCCACAGTAATCGCGGCTATGGGCGCAGGAAAGAAAGCGGCGGCAAGTATGGATAAGTACATTAAAAACAAATTAGGAATCAGTTAGCAGTTGGCGAAAAATTACAGTCTATAAGGGTCTGCAAAGGTCTGTAAGGGTCTGTAAAAGTCTATAAAGGTCCATAAGGTCTGTAAGGTCTAAAATCGTTGAGGGATATTTATTATGTTCCGTCGTGCATCTGTGTCATCTGTTTTTTATCTGTGCCATCAGCTGCGCTTTTAGCAGCTAAGGTCTGTAAAGTTTATAAGGTTCGTAAGGTCTAAAATCGCAGAAGGATATTTATCTTCGTCTGTTATCTGTGTCATCTGGTTTTTATCCATGCCCGCCAGTCTTTTTGGAGGGTGTGTATCTGCCTTCAAAAATGTAAATATTATGATATTTGAGCATCCGCCTGGGCGGAAGCTGCGCTTTCAGCAGCTAAGGTCTAAAATCGTTGTGGGATATTTGTGTAGGTGCAAAGTTTTTCCTTTATAAACTTTACAAACGTTACAAACTTTATGAACTCTTATGTCTATTTTAGACTACTAACCGGATATCGAAAGAGCAGGCACTCATTTTTCCAGAACGAGCCTTCCCAGCACCCTTGCATCTTCTCCCCAGTAAACAAAATTCGGGTCATGGGGTAAGAGGAGAGCTTGTTTTCTCACCCATTTCGCGGAATTTAAATTTTTAGTTCCGTCCAGGTCGGCGTAATAGAGCAGGAAGCCTATTTCTTCCCCGGGTTTAATATCCAGACCGGATAATTTTGCGGTTGCGGTAATTAAGAAACCGCTGCCGTCTAATTCGCAGGAATAGGTAAAGGGTCCTGTTTTTTTATTGTCTCCGGTTTTTATATCAAAGGTCAGTATGCCGGACTCAATCTTTTGAACCGCGCCTTTCCAGTTTTTGTAGTTGTCTTTTGAAAGCCAGATCTGGCAGGTATCGCCGGCAGTCAGAAGATCATCGTTTATTCTGAAACTGAGATAAAGAGTCGTCCCGTCGTGGGCGGTTCTTAATCTTGCCGAGAGGTCTTTTGGCCCCTGCCAGGAGTTAGGGAAATAAAGATGGCCCGCCAGAAAATCCCCAGTCTCTGCTTTTAAGTCGGTTGAATTTTTGGGCCAGCTGTCAAGCTCACCCTTTGTCGGGGGCGCAGAAATAACTCGTGGAACGAATATTGAAGGCCGGGCCAGTATGCTTTTTCTTAGTTCAAGTTCTTTTTCTAGCCCGAATCCTAGAGTGGTATTGGCAGCATAGGGTTTTCCCCCATCAAGTTGTCCATAGGCAGTATTACTTACATCATCAAAAACATAAGAAATTGCACTCGCATCTAGTGCTTTTAATTCACCAGCCGTCTTAACGAAGTTAGCTATTCTTTTCGCGACCCAATTTCTATATTCCGTACTCGGTCTTATTGTAATTATGGGTTCTTCAGGTCCGGTATCCACTATTGTCGAAATCTCGTCGCAAGGGAGGATGACTATATGTCCGTCAACGGTCAACTCAGCAGGAAAAGGTGTTTTGTTGACAAGAGAAATATACCTTTTGCCTTTATAAGGAAGCCATCTTGCTTTAACAGTATCATCGTCAATGCCTGTAACATCTTTCATCATGTCAGGCGGCAGGCTTCTGAAGGCCTGTGCAAAACGGCGGTAATTGACCTCGCTTCCGAAATATTTTACATTCCAGGAACCTGCATTGATTACAAAACGATCCCGGTGAATAAGCGGTCTGGTAAAAGCGGCGAGAGAATGGGGAGGCGGGGCATTGAAGTCCGGCGCTACCCATAATTTTTTATACCAGAAATTATAACCGGGAATAAGTCCGAACCACCCCTCGAAATGTGTATTCCAGAGATTTGCATAATTGGTATTTACAATATCGCTTCTGGCCTGGGAGTTGTCGACATCATAATAAATATAGGGCCGCGCCTGCTGGGCGTAAAGGCCGAAAATCCTGTAATCATCCGGCTGGTACTGCTCTGAAACAAGCAAGCCTTTGTTTTTAAAATCAGCCGGTGATCTGTTCCATTTTTTCCAGAGACTTCCTATCTCCGCTCCGAGGAAATCACTCCAGGTTTTGTCTGATTTTTCCCAGCGTGAAATCACATCCCAGGAACTTACTTTGTCCGCACCGTCAAAATATTCCTCATGCAAAGCTTTTCCTCCGACATAGGTATAAACCTCTATGCCGGTCTTCGCTCTTTTTATCCCTTTTACTATACTTTCAAGGATGCCTTTTTCCCGGAGCAAATCCGCAAAGGTTATTCCGTACTGCGCGCCGAGAACTATGCCTTTTAAGGATTTGTACTTTCCGTAACGGGAGAGAAATTCATCGAAGCCCGCAGAAATACAATCTTTAAGCTCCGCTGGGCTCATATTCTTAAGCTGTTTTTTATTTATTATAAAGTTATTATCCAGAGCAAACCCCGCCACAAAATTCATATCGCCCTTTTCATCCATGGCCGTCAGAACTTTGTCCAGATGTTCGGAGTTGTCGCCTTTACCCCAGGATGGGATGGTGCAGTCAAAGGCATAACTGTTGTTTAAAATAACGCCCCAGCTTATTTCATTTACACCGACATAAGCAAAATAGTCCACCATGTGTTTTATCGAGTCCTTACTGCCGGCGCCGAAATAGAGCCTGGTGGCCAGATAGTTACCCAGGGAGTTGTAATGCCCGAGCCGCCTTGGTTTCAAAGGATCAGGAGTGTCAACCTTGAGGACGGGCAAAGGTTCTTCTATAGAGTGCACCCAGATCCGGCTTGCGGCGCCGGCCCCGCCGTTTCTGCCGAAATTTGCCGCAATAACACAGGGCCATTCATCCTGGGCCCACATAATAAAGGTGTGATACTGCATTTTATTGGAGAGAGGGACGGGATAGCCCGTGTAAACCCCGGTTTCCAGGCTCCAGTCAATATTGCTGCTTCCGGAAAGGACAGATTCATGGGTGCCGAAATAAATATTTCTATCCGCGTCGTCGGGATATTCTATCGTGATAAGCAGAGGTTTATCTTTACCTGCGCTTTTAAACCTGTAGGAAAAAAACGCGTGGCGGTGTCCTGCCGTTACGCGGTACTTTCCTGCCGGGCCGAATGCAATACTTGATGTGCCCTGGTCCTTAAATTCGTGCGGGTCTTTTTCGTTTGTGCAGTCAATAAAATCTATAAGTTTAAGCTTAAGGTCCATAGCTTTAAGGTCGAAGGGTGTTTCCGGCGCCGCCGCAACTGCCGCTTCTATACTTTTTTCGTCCGCTTTTAGAGGTGCCTCAGCGGCTTGAAGCATTTGAAAACTAAGAAGAATGGAAATTAGAAGCAGAAATCTGATTTGCATAGCTCCCTCCGGAAAAAGCGTAAATAAACTAATTCTTTTGCGTGTAGGAATGGAGTATATTATTTTCAAAATAAGCACCAGCCTATGCTTGATTATATCAATAAGCCCGAGATTGTCAATAAAGGAAAAGCCCTTAATTTTGTGTAGAGCCTTAAATGCTTTGATTTCTGCCCGCATTATGTTAAAATCAACACATTCAAGTACTCAAGGGGGAAATACAATGGATAAAAAAAGAAATACAGTTAAAAAAGCAGCAATTGTCATTCCTGATGTACTGTCAGAAATTCGCGGGCTTATAGAATCTGCCCGTGGCAGGGTGGCATCTTTTGCAAATGCCGAATTAACAATGCTTTACTGGAAAATAGGAAAAAGAATACATAAAGAGATACTAAAGGAAAAACGGGCGGAATATGGTGCAGAGATAGTCGCGACAGTGTCGGGACAATTGGTTTCTGATTACGGTTTAGGCTTTTCAGTTCCCAATCTTTCCAGAATGGTTCACTTTGTTGAGTGTTACCCTGATCAAAAGATTCTTTCGACACTGTCGAAAGAATTGAGCTGGAGTCATATAGTAGAAATATTGCCCTTAAAGGAAGATTTAAAGCGGGATTTTTATGCAGAAATGTGCAGAATTGAGCGGTGGAGTGTAAGAATTCTTAGGGCAAAGATAGGCGGAATGCTGTTTGAGCGTACTGCGCTATCAAAAAAACCGGAGAAGTTGGCAAAGCTAGAACTTGCCAACTTACGAGAAGATGACAAGTTAACGCCTGATCTTGTATTTAGAGACCCTTATTTTTTGGACTTTCTTGGGCTGAAAGGGGCCTACCAGGAAAAAGATCTTGAAACCGCGATATTGCGTGACCTTGAAGGTTTTATACTGGAAATAGGGACGGGTTTTTCTTTCCTTGCCAGGCAAAAACGTATTATAATTGACGGTGAAGATTTCTATCTTGATCTGCTATTTTACCATAGGGGCTTAAAAAGACTTGTTGCCATAGAATTGAAGCTTGGTAAATTTAAAGCTGAATATAAAGGGCAGATGGAACTTTATCTGAGATGGCTCGATAAACACGAGAGAAAAGAGGGAGAAGCTCATCCTCTCGGTCTGATACTTTGCTCCGGGAAATCCAATGAGCAGATAGAATTACTGGAGCTTGGGAAAAGCGGAATCCGCGTTGCCGATTACCTGACAGAGCTCCCATCCCGTAAAGTACTTGAAAATAAACTGAATCAGTCTGTACAAATAGCACGGTTAAGGTTTGGTAACGAGAAAATAAAGTAAGCTGTGACTTCAAGATTCAGTGTGGCAAGACAAAAAGCTGTTCGTAGTTGCCTGATTCATCAGGCGCTCACTTCCGCCGGAACGGCCTAAATTGAGCAACTACAAGTATCATTCAAGGTCACAATTTGTGACATTAAAACAGCGAGTGCTCTTCGGATCTTGCAAAAGATTTAGGAGAAAGTTGCAAGGATTGGGCTTACAAAAACAATTAATTGTTTTTTTGGAGATTGATAACTTATGATAAGACAAATTGAAGAACTATCTATAAATGCCTGGCCAGCATTTCAAACAATGACATACGGCGGTTGGGTGTTGCGGTTTGCTGATGGTTGTACCAGGCGGGCTAATTCTATCAGCCCTCTCTATACTTCAGAAAGGAATCTGCAAGAGCAAATTAGAGAATGCGAAACCATCTACTCAGGTAAAAAATTACCCACTATCTTCAAAATGATAAAAGCCTGTCAGCCTCCGGAGCTGGATGCGATTTTGTCTCAAAAAGGATACATAGATGAAGCTCGAACCAGTGTTCAGCTTTTGAATTTAAATATTTTTCAATTTGCGGAAGAAGCCGATGTGTCTTTGTCTTCAGAGATGAAGGAAGACTGGGAGGAAGCTTTTTACCTCTTGAATAAAGTTGATAAAGAAAACCAAAAGAAGCATGGGAAGATACTAAGCAACATCGTCCCTGCTAAATGTTTCGCTTCAATTCGCAATAAAGAAGGACGGATCGTGTCATGCGGCCTTGGAGTGTTGCAGAACAAACACGTCGGCCTATTTGATATTGTAACAAGTGAGAATTGCAGAAGACAGGGCCTTGGAAAGAAACTGATTCAACAGATACTACGATGGGCAAAAGAACAGGGCGCTCACACTTCATATTTACAAGTAATGAAAAATAATATGCCAGCGCAAATTCTATACAATCAGTTAGGATTTAAAGAAGAGTACGAATACTGGTATCGAGTTAAAAAATTAGGTGCAAAATAAAATGAAACCGGCAAAAAGGACATCATGAATTTCAAACTCTTAAAGAAGTCGAAGGATACTAAGGCCCGGCTCGGGATAATAAATACGGCGCACGGGGATATTGAGACGCCTGTTTTTATGCCGGTGGGGACTACCGGGACGGTAAAGGCGATGACTATGCGGGACCTTAAAGAGATAGGCGCGCCTATCATTCTCGGGAATACTTATCATCTTTATCTTAGGCCCGGACTTGAAGTTATTAAAAAAGCCGGCGGGCTTCATAAGTTTATCAGCTGGGACCGGCCGATGCTTACGGACTCCGGCGGGTTTCAGGTCTTCTCGCTTAAGGGCCTGCGCAAGGTTACGGATGAAGGCGTGGTCTTTCAGTCTTTTCTTGACGGGTCGGAACATAATTTCACCCCGGAAAAAGTAATGGAGATAGAAAATATTCTGGGCGCGGACATTATTATGACCTTTGATGAGTGTGTGCCGAATCCCTGTGATAAAGATTATGCGGTGAAGGCGCTTGAAAGAACTACAGCGTGGGCAAAAAGATGCAGAGCCGCGCATGACAGCAAAGATCGGGCGCTCTTTGGAATTATTCAGGGGAGCGTATTTCCCGATCTTCGCAAAAGAAGCGCGCAAGAAATTACGGATATAGACTTTGACGGCTATGCCATCGGTGGTTTATCCGTCGGGGAAAGCAAAGACCTGATGTACGGGATGATTGATGTAGTGGAACCTTTCATGCCGGAAAACAAGCCCCGCTATCTTATGGGGGTGGGTACGCCCGAAGATATCTGGGCGGCGGTCGAAAGAGGCGTTGATATGTTTGATTGTGTAATGCCTACCCGGATTGCCAGGAACGGGGGCATATATACAAGCGGTGGTAGGATAATTATCAGAAACTCTACCTATAGTAGTGACCCAAGCCCCTTAGATCCCGAATGTGATTGCTATGTCTGTAAAAACTTTTCAAAGTCCTATCTCAGACATCTTATAAGCTCCGGCGAAATCACCGCCATGCAACTCAACACTTTACATAACCTCTATTTTATGATAAAATTATTAGCTAATATTAAAACTGCTATAAAAGAAGACAGGTTCCTCGAAGCAAAGGAAGAATTCTTCAAAAAGTACGGGACGTCCCCTAAGGGCGGGCCTGTTCAAGCAGAAAAGTAATTTTAGTCAGGAGGAATTTTTAATGCCAACAGTAATAAGAATGGTAAGAACGGGCACGACTAAGAAGCCCAGGTACAGAATAGTTGTCGCGGACCATAGTTTTCCCCGGGACGGTCGGAATATTGAAATCCTCGGAAACTACAATCCTTTTGACAAAAAATTAGCTATCGATGGTGCAAAGGTTATGGAATGGATAAAGAAAGGCGCGAAACCTTCCAATACCGTTTTAAAGCTGCTTAAAAACACAAAAACTATTGTTTAATGCAGTTTGATATTGTCACTATCTTTCCCGGTATGTTTGCCTCGGTTCTGGATTCAAGTATTTTGAAAAGAGCCGCAGAGAAAGGAAAGTTACTTGTAAAGATTCATAACTTGAGAGATTACGCGGAAGGCCGGCACCAGAATACCGATGATACCCCGTATGGCGGCGGGGCGGGTATGGTAATGAAAGTGGAGCCGATAGTAAAATGCCTGAAAGCGGTGGAAAAAAAGAAAAAAGGTTTTAAGATCCTGCTCACGCCGGCGGGAAAGACCTTTGACCAGGCGATGGCAAAAAAGCTGGCGAAGAAGAAAAATATAATTCTGGTTTGCGGGCACTATGAAGGTTTTGACAGAAGGGTTGCGGACTATGTCGACGAGGAAGTTTCTATCGGCGATTATGTTCTGACCGGCGGAGAAATACCGGCGATGGCGATTGTTGATGCCGTCACGAGACTGCTCCCCGGCGTGCTGGGGAATGCGGAGTCCATAAAGAACGAATCCTTCATGGAAAATCTCCTCGATTACCCGCACTATACCAGACCTGCAGTTTTCAAGGGAAAAAAAGTTCCGGAAGTTCTGCTTTCCGGCAACCACGCGCTGATAGAGGCCTGGCGGAAAGAAGAAGCGCTGAAACTTACTAAAAAAATAAGACCGGACTTGCTTAAGAGCACGGCGAAAAAAGAAGTTAGAAAATTGGAGGGAGTTTAATATGAATTGGGAAGAAAAATATAAAAGAAAAGACCACCTGGAGTTTAGAGTGGGCGACGAAATAAAAATCGGCGTAAGAGTTAAAGAAGGCGACAAGGAAAGGATACAGTCTTTTGAAGGGCTGGTGTTGAGCATCCGCGGTTCCGGCCTTGATAAAACCTTCAAAGTCAGGAAGACGGCCGGCGGTATCGGCGTTGAAAGAACCTTCCTTTTTCACTCGCATGCTGTTGCCACGGTAAAGGTATTAAAGAGCGGTAAGACGAGAAGGGCCAAACTCTTCTATCTCCGCGATAAGGTGGGTAAAGGTTCTAAACTCAAAGAAGATCTCACGCTAACTGCGTTACCGGCGGAAGAACCTAAAGCTGCCGCTGCTCCTGCTGCTGCGCCTTCAACGGCTTTGCCTGCAGATGCGCCCAAGTGAGCAGGAACGCTTAAAGCAATTACTTAAAATTGAAAACTCCCTTTTTGAGTCCGGAAAAAGGGTTCTGGCGGGAGTTGATGAAGTAGGCAGGGGGCCGCTGGCCGGCCCCGTTATTGCCGCCGCCGTAGTCTTCAGTTATGAAAAACTTAAAGACCTTTCCCGCTATACCGGCCTCAATGACTCCAAAAAAGTAACCGAAAAAAACAGAGAAATACTCTCTGCTATAATCATGGAAGAAGCCCTTTCTTTCTCTTTTGGCAGTGTGGATGAAAAAATAATAGACGAAATAAACATCTTTCAAGCCTCGCACAGAGCCATGGAAGCCGCCGTGACTTCCCTTAAAGTAACTCCCGAAATGGTCCTTATAGACGGGCCCTACAAGATAAAAATACCCCACACCCAGGAAGCCATTATCGGCGGCGACGCAAAGTCCTTTGTTATCGCGGCCGCTTCAATTATTGCAAAAGTAAAAAGAGATGGTATAATGAGGGCGTACGATAAAGAATTTCCGGTCTATGGTTTTGCCAGACACAAGGGGTACGGGACCAAAGAGCACATCGAAGCCATTCGAAAACATGGCAGGTGCAGGATACACAGACAATGTTTTGGAAAAAATTTTTAGGTTTATTTGGTGAAGATGAAGCCGTCAAATTTCTTAAAAAAAACGGGTATAAGATAATCGAGCGTAACTACAAATGCCGGTACGGCGAGATAGACATTATCGCCAAACAGAAAAATACCTGGTGTTTTATCGAGGTTAAAACCATACAGAAGTCCGCCTCAAAATCACCCTTTGAGAAGATAGATAAAACAAAGTTAGAGCATATAGAGAACTCGGCAGCGTGTTATATTGCAAAAAATAAACTGGGTAATGAAAAAATAAGATTCGAGGCAATAGGCATACGCGTGAGTGAAGGAAAAACCGAGATAGAACTGCTCAAGGATATTTTTTGATAAAAAAAATTTTTGAATACATAGGAAGGAAAACAATGGTCTTTCTCGCCGAAGCCGGAAAATTTACCGGACTTTTCGGGCAGATATTGCTTTGGACCTTTAAGAAGCCTTCCGAAGGTAAAAATATATTTGAGCAGATGGTCCTTATCGGCAATAAGTCGCTGGGTGTTGTGACCATAACCTCGCTTTCGACCGGCATGATCCTGGCGCTTCAGACCGGTACGGCTATTGAAAGAAAAATTTCCGGGGCGGCAAATATGCTCGGAGGTATTGTTTCTTTGGCGCTGACCCGCGAGCTGGCGCCGGTACTTATCGGGCTGGTAATGGCGGGGAAAATAGGCTCGGCTATAGCCGCGGAAATCGGGACTATGAATGTCACCGAACAGGTCGATGCTCTAAAAACAATGGCGACCAACCCGGTTAAATATCTGGGCGTACCGCGTTTTATCTCCGCCATTTTCATGCTGCCGTTACTTACGATTTACGCGGACTTACTCGGAACACTGGGCGGGTTGTTTATAAGTTTAAATATATTTGACGGGACAACCACCGGTTATTTTGACAGTTTAAATATGTATATGCGCCTGGACGATGTTTTTAAAGGTTTATTTAAAACTATCTTCTTCGGCGCAATTATTGCCGTGGTTGGCTGTCAAAAAGGCTTTGAAACTGAAGGCGGGGCGGAAGGCGTGGGCAAATCTACCACCTCCTCCGTCGTTATTTCTTCGATGCTCATACTGGTCACCGATTATATTTTGACCGCGTTTCTCTGGTAGCGTGAAATGATAAAGTTAAGCAATATTACAAAAAGTTTCGGGGCTCAGCAGGTTATAAACGGGCTAAGTCTTGAGATACCCGATAAAAAGACCGTTGTTATTATAGGCCGGAGCGGTTGCGGCAAGAGTGTATTACTTAAACATATGATAGGACTGCTTAAACCTGATGCCGGGAGTATTTTTATTAAAGACCGGGATATTGCAAAACTTAACAGCAAAGAACTCGATGAGGCCCGAAGGCATTTTGGTATGCTTTTTCAGGGAGCCGCGCTTTTTGATTCTCTCACGGTAGCCGAAAATGTCGGCTTTGCGCTTGAGAGATTTACCAAAAAGAGTCCCGTAGAGATAAGAAATATCGTAAAGGAGAAACTTGCCCTTGTCGGCCTTGAAAATGTTGAAGAAAAAAAACCGGCGGAACTCTCCGGCGGTATGAAAAAACGGGTAGGTCTGGCCAGAGCAATAGCCATGGATCCGGAGATAATACTTTATGATGAGCCAACGACCGGGCTGGATCCAATAATGTCAGATACTATCAATGAATTAATAGTGAGTTTGCAGCAAAAACTTAAGATAACAAGCGTGGTGGTCACCCACGATATGAAGAGCGCCTATCATATAGGGGATAAGATAGCGATGATGTATGACGGTAAAATAATAGAAGAGGGGACCCCGGCCGAAATTCAAAACACAAATAACGCGACGGTGAGGCAGTTTATAAGCGGTAGTTCGAAAGGTCCGATTCAGGTGTTGGGATGATTATATCTACAAAATAAGTCATTTGACATGGCAAAATAAAGGTTCCGCAAAATTACAGGTCCATAAAAGTCTATAAAGGTTCATAATGGTCTGTAAAAGTAGGGACCTAGTAAAAGATAATACTACTTTAGTTTAAGACTTTTATAGACCTTGGCAGACTTTATAGACAAATATTGTTTGATTCTATGGAATTGTTCTTAGGGAGGAAAAGATATGGCTTTATCTAATGAAATAAAAGTCGGGATTTTTGCGACTTTGGCGGGAGCGATTTTGCTTACCGGCACGGTTTATATCGGCGGCTTTACGATTTTTCAGCCGGGTTACACCGTAAATGTTATTTTTGATTCGGCGCCGGACCTAAAAGCCCGTTCTAAGGTAAAATATGGGGGCGGCGTGGATCTCGGCCGTGTGCGCCGGCTTACCTTAAAAGATAACAAGATAAATGTTGAACTTTTTATTAAGAAAAATGAGCGTATCCGGAAGGATTCCTACATCTCTGTTTCTTCGACCGGCGTTATGGGCGAGAAGTTTATTAATGTTGCCGGGGGCACTGAAAACGCCCCGTATCTGGAGCCCGGAGAAACGCTCTACGGTAAGAGTTCCGGGGGTATTGATTCCGCGCTTGAAAGTATGTCCCAGGCTTCGGCAGAATTAAAAGATGTGCTGATGGCGCTCAATAAAATAGTCGGAGGGGTTCAGAGCTCACTGCTCGGTTCCGTGCAAAATGTCAACGAACTTACGAAAGTTACAAAAGATATAATGGATAAAAATAAGCCGGCTATTAACAGGTCGATGGAGAATTTTGAGAAAACCTCGCAGGAATTGTCTGCCGCGACGACCAGTCTGAAAGAACTGACGGCCCAGCTTAATGCTATTGTGAAAAATGTAAACAAAAGTGATTTGCCGGGAACGCTGGACAACCTGGGTAAAGTTTCACTGAAACTTGACGAGACGGTTACCGCGCTTGATTCGGCGGCGAAAAAAATAGACAAGGGCGAGGGGACGCTGGCGCTCTTAATCAACGATAAAAAAATGGCGGAAGACCTGAAAGCCATGGTGAAAGATGTTAAAGACAATCCCTGGAAGTTGTTATGGAAGAAGTGAGAACAGAGACAAAGCACAAGGTACGAGGTACAAGGAAAAAAATAAAAGGTAGTGAAGGAATATTATGAAAGAAAAAAGCAGATTTGTTTGTCAGCATTGCGGCTATGAGTCGGCAAAATGGCTGGGAAAATGTTCCGAGTGCAACAGCTGGAACTCCTTTGTTGAAGAAAAGGCGGTAACAGCAAAGAGCCAGAAATACACATTTGAGGCCGGCAAAGTGAGCAAGGTTTCGGCTATATCCGATGTGGAAAGCCGTGAAGAAGACAGGTATTCCACGGGACTTAAAGAATTGGATAAGGTGCTTGGCGGCGGGCTGGTAGTGGGTTCGCTTGTTCTAATCGGCGGCGAACCGGGCATTGGTAAGTCCACCCTTGTGCTTCAGATGTGCGAGGAGTTAAGTAAAAAATACGGGTCAGTCCTTTATATCTCGGGGGAGGAGTCTGTTTCCCAGATAAAAATGCGGGCAAACAGATTAAAGGCCACCTCTAAAAATATTTTTCTGGTCTCGGAAACCAATATTAAATTGATAGAAAAACATATTTACGAAACCAAAGCCCGGGTAGTTATCGTAGATTCGATACAGACAATGTTCAACGAAGATATTCCTTCCGCCCCGGGGAGCGTTTCCCAGGTAAGGGAGAATGCGGCGAAACTAATGTATATAAGCAAAGGCAGCGGGGTTTCTATTTTCCTGGTAGGGCATGTCACCAAGGAGGGCGCAATAGCCGGCCCCCGCGTGCTTGAGCATCTGGTGGATACTGTTCTTTATTTTGAAGGCGACAAAAATCACAATTTTAGAATACTACGCTCCTATAAAAACAGGTTCGGCCCGGCCAACGAGATAGCGGTATTTGAAATGTCGGAGTCCGGACTTAAAGAGGTGGAAAATCCTTCAGCGTTATTCCTGGCTGAGCGCTCCCCTGATTCTTCCGGCTCGGTGATAATAGCCGCCATGGAAGGGACCCGGCCGTACTTAGTCGAGATACAGGCACTGGTTTCACCGTCATATTTTGGGATGCCGCAGAGGCGGGCGAGCGGGTTGGATTACAACCGTTTTACTCTTCTGGCCGCAGTGCTGGAAAAACGCGGCGGCTTTAATCTCGGCAATCAGGATATTTTTGTAAATGTTGCGGGCGGGGTTACCGTGGATGAGCCGGCGGCCGACCTTGGAGTTATTGTCGCTATTGCTTCAAGTATCAGGGATGTCGCAACCGATCCCAAGACGGTTTGTTTCGGGGAAGTGGGACTAGGCGGAGAAATAAGAGCCGTCTCCCAGGTTGTAGAGCGTATTAAAGAATCAGCCCGCCTGGGTTTTGGCAGATGCATTATTCCCGAATCTAATATGAAAGGACTTTCAATAAAAGAGAAAATCGAAGTTACCGGGGCAAGATATATCCGGGATGTGATTAAGACGATAATAACTTAATAACAGTCCATAAAGTCCGTAAGGTTTGTAAAAGTCCATAAAGGAAAAAGACAATCGTGATAAATGAAATGCGTTACAGCGGGGTAAATATGCTGGATATTTTCAAACGGGAAGCTTTAAAAGAACGGAAGTACATTGTTGCTACGCTTGGTAAACTTGTGGCTATTCCCACTTTGTCTAATCCCGGGCTTAACTATAAAAAGTGCGTTGACCTTTTAGAGAAAGAGTGCAAAAAAATAGGGCTCAAGACGAAGCTTTTTAAGGTTACGGAAAAGAAATTTATAGACCAACTCCCTGAGGCCAACCGGAAATATCCCAGGTATATTTTACTTGCTTCCCTGGACACCGGAGCTAAGAAAACTCTGCATTTTAACGGGCATTATGATGTAGTCCCGGCTTCAAGCGGTTTTACCGCGGATCCTTTTAAACTCAGGATTATCGGGGATAAACTCATGGGTCGGGGCGCGGCGGATATGAAGCACGGAATAGTTGCCATGCTTACAGCGGTAAAAATCTTGAAAAAATTAAAAATTAAACCGGGCTGGAACCTTGAATTCAGCTTTGTGCCGGACGAGGAGATAGGCGGAGAATGCGGCTCGGGTTATATCTGCGCCAAAAAACTTTCAAAAGCAGATGCGGTTATTGAGGGAGACGGTGGCGGAGGTAATCAGCTTACGGTCGCGCACCGGGGGATAGTAAATTTTGAGGTCACAGTTATCGGAAAGCCAGCGCACGCTTCTTCACATAATGAAGGGGTAAATGCTTTTCTTAAGGCTGTGAAAATAGTGACAGTGCTCGAGGCTTTAAGAAAGAAAATAGAAAAACGGAAATCAAAATATTATGTGACCAAGCCTCTTTCGGGGGTTGCAACTATGATGATAGGCGGTGTTGCCGGCGGCGGTACGAAGAGCAACGCCGTTCCTGATAAATTTACCTTTACGGTGGACAGAAGGGTTATTCCTGAAGAAAGCATGAAAAAGGCAGAGAGAGAAATAACTTATCTCATAAATAAAATTGCGAAAAAAGACGGGACTTTTAAAGTAAAGATAGTATCAAAAGGAATGACCCATTCAAGTATTGCAGAAGACGCACCGCTTTGCCGGTATCTTGGCGCTATACTGAAAAAATACTTCGGCAGGGAACCGAAAATGCTCATGACCGGCGGCAGAGTAGATTCCGCTTACTTTTCCAAAGTCCTTAAGGTTCCGACAGTGGCTTTTGGCGTTGAAGGCAAAAATTACCACGCTGATGATGAATTTACCACCACCGGGGATATTGTAAATACGACAGCCATATATGCGGAGTTGATGCGAAAGTTGTTTTAGAAAAGGCAAAAATAGCGAAACTAAAAATTGCTCTGATTGTTTTTGAAAAACTCCGTTAACATCTGCTTTAATGTGGTTTTACCTTTTGTTGTTTTAAAGTAAGATTCTCTTCTTAAAGCATCTTCTTTGAAAAGATGACCTTCAAAAAAGATTAATTTTATGGGAAGTCGTTTGGAAGTAGATATATTTTTTCCTTGTTCGTGTTCCTTCAATCGTCGTTCTAAATTATCTGTAAAACCAATATAGAAATGATTATCTTTCAAACTCAGAAGTATATATACATAATAAAAGTTTAACATTGGAGTGCACCCCAGTACACATAAACCATTCACTTTAATATATTCCATGGCGCGCCATATACCTGAAATATAGTGATAAGAAAGCCCTGAACCACTCCTTGAAATTGAACGAAATGAATAAAATGAGGTCGGGTACAGGGCATAAACCATTCACTTTAATATATTCCATGGCGCGCCATATACCTGAACGATAGTGAATGGTTTATGGCTCCGGGGCGTGGGCTCGAACCACGAAGTGCGACGTCAAAGGCCGCTGTGTTACCATTACACTACCCCGGAACGAAAAAAAATGTTAGAATGTTATTATTATAGCAAAATAAAAACTATTTCGAAACAGTAAATGATGAAGCATCTAAGATAAGATATAATCACTGCCCTGTAGAAGGAAAAATGGACAAATACACAAGCATAAACAAGAAAAACTGGAATGAACGGGCCAAAGCGCATTTTCTTTCGAAAGATTACAAGGTTAAAGAATTTTTGGCGGGGAAATCGACCTTATTGCCCCTTGAATTGAAAGAACTGGGGAAGGTAAAGAATAAAAAGTTATTGCATCTCCAGTGCCATTTTGGCCTGGATACCCTCTCCTGGGCAAGAAAGGGGGCGATTGTTACGGGTGTAGATTTCTCTGATGAAGCGATAAACCTCGCCAATATGCTTAAAAAGAAAGCAAATTTAAAGGCAAATTTCATATGTTCTGATATCTTTGGCCTGCCTGAAAAGTTAAGCGGGAAGTTCGATGTAGTGATTGCCTCGTACGGGGTTCTCTGCTGGATCTCCGATATGTCAAAATGGATTAAAATAGCGGGTAAATATTTAAAGAAGGGAGGGATACTTTATATAATTGACGGGCACCCTTTTCAAACCACGCTTGAATATAATTTTAAACTTAGAGGCGATATATTTTGGGTTGAGCAGGATTATTTTCATAATAAAAAACCGAATAAGTATGTCGCTGAATATTCGTATGTAAATATAGATAAAAAACTGAAAAACAAGGTTCAATACGAATGGCAGCATACAATATCAGATATTGTTAATCCAATAATAAAAAACAACCTTGATATTGAATTCATTCACGAATTCCCTTTTTCCTTTTTTAATTGGGGCGGGTTGACCGGTTTAGGAAATGGTTATTGGAAGAGTAATCACAAGAAAAGTGTTCCTATGATAATGTCAATAAAAGCCAGAAAAAAGTAAAATTTACATATACAAGGGAGCAGTATGAAGTCAGGGAGGAGTCCGGTGACAAAACAAAAGTTTGTAAAAGTAATTAAGAAAATTCGCAGTATGATGGCTGAAGGTAAATACAATAAATGCACCTGTCCCAAGAAGAAATGCGAATGGCACGGGGACTGTTACCATTGTGTTATGCAGCATAGGTATTTCGGCAACCATGTGCCTAACTGCCTGCAGTTTATTATCAATAAAAAAATTGCAATTTTAGCAGAAACTGCCGAACTTGAGGTTAAAAGAAAGCCCCTGACAAAAGATTCTTACTGGGACTATGTTAATAAAGTGGCGCCGAAAAACGGTAAAAGAAAATTAAAAAATAAATAAGGAGGAGAGTGCAATGTTAATCCGGAATGCAACTAAAAAAGATGCGGACTCTATTACAAAGATATATAATCACTATATAAAAAATACTCCTATTACATTTGAAATAGAAACCCTAAAACCTGCCGAAATTGCAAAAAGGATAAATGTCCGCTCAAAAAGGTTCCCCTGGCTTGTAGGGCTTGTGGAGGGAGAAATTATCGGGTATGCTTATGCTTCGGAATTTCAGGAAAGAGCCGCCTACAGACATTCGAGGGAACTGACGGTCTATCTTCACAAGGACCATCTGGGCCGGGGTTATGGAAAAATTCTTTATGGGAGCTTGATTGCGAAGCTGAAAAACACGGATTGCGCCGTAATGATAGGCGGTATTGCGCTTCCAAATAAAGTAAGCGTAGGGCTGCACGAAAAACTCGGGTTTAAAAAAGTAGCTCATTTCAAAAAGGTCGGGTGGAAGTTTAATAAATGGATAGATGTCGGCTACTGGGAAAAGATACTTTGAAAAAATTTAAAGACGCATTCGGCGCGGCGCTTTATGCCTACCACAGGCAGGGTGCCGGTTATTTGATAGCCAAAAGAGATGACGGACTCATGAGCGACGCCGGCGGGTTAAAAGTTTACTTTGATAAATACCCCAACTGGCCGGTCCGCGAAAAAAGAGCCCTAAAGCATATTAAAAAAATAGATAAAGTTCTGGATATTGGCTGCGGCACCGGCCGGCACGCACTCTATTTGCAAGAAAAAGGTATTAAGGTTACCGGTATTGATAATTCGCCTTTAGCCATAAAGGTTTGTAAAAAAAGAGGCTTAAAGAAAGCTCGGGTTCTGTCCATAGAGAAGATTAGCGGGAAGACCGGGAAGTTCGATGTTTTCCTTATGTTATGTAATAATTTCGGTCTCTTCGGCACCGAAAAGAAAGCAAAATACCTATTAAAAAGGTTCCATAAAATCACGCCGCCGGGCGCCAGAATAATAACGGAAAGTTATGATTCTAACACCCCGGTTTTTAGAAGTTACAGGGCGTTTAATAAAAAAAAGAAACGGCACCCCGGGTCTTTTAGAGTGAAACTTGCTTACGGCCGTTATGAGACGGACTTCATGGATTATATCCGCGTTTCCCCGAAGGAATTAAAAAAAATAGTAGCAGGTACGGGCTGGAAAGTTGCGAAGATATATCCTTCAAAGTATTATTCTTATGTGGCAGTACTTGAAAAAAAAGAGGTTTAGAGGGTTGTCCGCCTTCAGCGAGATCTCGCCAAGCTAACTTGGCGGAGATGTTTGTCCGCCTGCGGCGAGATCTCGCCAAATAACTTTGGCGGAGAGGCTTAGCAAGAACTAAGGACGAAAGGCGAAAGACCGAGGGCGGAGTAGAGCAATAGATAATAGATAGAAGAAAAACAAGATGAATTATGAGAAGTTGAGCATAGCGAAATCCGCCAACGCTTTGTGGCGGAGAATCTTATTAAAAAAAAAGGGATATTATGTCAACGGTGATAATATATTCGACGCGGCACGGCGCTACTAGGAAGTGTGCAGAACTCCTTAAGTTTAAACTATTTGGCGCAGTGCTGGCGGATTTAAAGGAAAACCCGGAATTTGATTTTTCCGGTTATGACGCGGTTATTATCGGCGGTTCTGTGCAGGCAGGAAGTGTTAAGCGAAACCTTAAAAAGTTCTGTGAGAAAAATAAAAAAGAACTTTTGAAGAAAAAACTCGGGCTTTTTATCTGTTGCATGTACGAAGGCCGCGAGGCCGAAGAGCAGATAAAAAAGAATTTCCCAGGGGAACTTTTCGAGAGGGCTTGCGCAAAAGATTATTTTGGCGGCATATTTGATTTTAATAAAATGAATTTTCTGGAGAGGTTTATTATTAAACAGGCGGTAAAAGTAAAAGAAAGTGTATATAAAATAAAAGAAGAAAGAATTACAAGCTTCGCAGAGAAATTTAAATAGAAAAAGCACGCTCCCGCCGCAGATTATATTTGGAAACCGGTATATCTATATGATATGCATCATATAGCGTCCTGCTCTACAACTGTAGCATTAGATACAGAAGCTATCTTTCGGAGGGAAACAGATGAAAATTGTAATAGTGGGCGGAGTTGCCGGCGGCGCTTCCACAGCTGCGCGTTTAAGGCGGCTTGACGAGAAAAATGAGATTATTATGTTTGAACGCGGCGCGGAGATATCTTATGCCAACTGCGGTATTCCTTATTATCTCGGGGATGTTATAAAAGACCGCTCCCAACTCACCATTGTTTCTAAAGAAATTTTTAACAATCAATTCAATGTCGATGTCCGGACTCAAGCCGAGGTAATTTCTATAGACCGCAAGGCTAAAAAAGTAAAAGTCAAAGACCATATAAATAACAATGTTTACGAGGAGAGTTACGATAAACTTGTGCTTTCTCCGGGCGGCGTGCCTATACGGCCGGATATTCCCGGCATCAATGACTCGCGCATTTTCACCATAAGAAATCTTTCAGATATGGACCTGGTTAAGAAATTTATAAATGAAAATAAACCGAAGAAGGCTGCAATAGTCGGCGCCGGTTTTATAGGGCTGGAGATGGCGGAGAACATGCATCATCTCGGGCTGATGGTTTCTATAGTGGAACTTGCCGAACAGGTCTTGAATGTTCTCGACGGGGAAATGGCCGCTGTAATCCATGATCATCTTAAACTAAAAAATGTTGAGTTGGTTCTCGGAAACGCAGTAACGGAAATAAAGAAAACGGAAACAGGCCTGAAACTCAAATTAAAAAACGGTTATGAAATAGAAGCGGATTTTGTCATTCTCTCCATCGGGGTAAAACCGGAGACCACGCTGGCAAAAGAAGCCGGTCTGGAGCTGGGTCCTTTAGGCGGCATAAAGGTTTCGGCCGGCCTTAGAACTTCAGATCCCGAGATCTTTGCTTTGGGCGATGTTATTGAAACCAAAGACAGTGCTTGTGACTGTGTTTCTCTCATTCCGCTGGCGAATGCGGCCAATAAACAGGGGCGCATAGTTGCAGATAATATTATGGGCGCCAAAGCAGTTTATGAAAGTACCCCCGGAACCGCTATTGCCAAGGTTTTTGATCTGGCAGCGGCCACAACGGGAAGCAGTGAAAAACTTCTTAAAAAAAGAAAAATAATTTATAATAAATGCTATTTAAATCCGTCCTCCCATGCGGGCTACTATCCTGACGCCTTTCCGCTTTACATGAAATTTCTGTACAGCCCTGCTGACGGCAGGGTGCTGGGCGCGCAGATAATCGGCCCGGAGGGAGTGGACAAGAGAATTGATGTAATCTCGGTGATGGTCCAACTGCACCGGACGGTCTATGACCTGGCGAAATTGGAATTGGCTTATGCTCCGCCTTTCTCCTCGGCAAAGGACCCGGTTAATCTTGCGGCAATGATAGCTATAAATCAACTGGAAGGAAGAAATCCGTATGTATCATTTGAAGATGTTGAAGGCCTGAAAAAAGAAAAGGCGGTTTTTGTAGATGTACGAAGCGTGCTGGAGTTTGAGCTCGGACACATTGACGGCTCTATCAATGTTCCATTTTCAGAAATAAGAAAGAGGATGAACGAGATTCCGAGGGAGCAGAAAGTAATACTGGTTTGCAATCAGGGTAAGATGGCTTACTTTGCCCAGTCGGTTTTAAGGAACAGCGGATATAATAATGTTTATGACTTAAGCGGTGGATTTAAACTCTACAAGGTGGCCACCGCGCCCCAGCAGAATGTCGGCATTTTCCAGGGACATTATATAGATAAAAGAGATGATGTAAATACGGTAATCCCGGGAAAAGGCACGATTTACAAGCTCGATGCCTGCGGCCTGCAATGTCCCGGGCCTATTATGGCTCTCGCAAAGAAAATGGCGGAAATTGAGGAAGGCGATATTGTGGAAGTGACCTCAACAGATGCCGGCTTCAGAAATGATATTCCCTCCTGGTGTGAAACAACCGGAAATTTGCTCGCTTCTGTTGAAGAAAAGGATAAAAAGATTGTCGCAAAAATCCAAAAAGGCAAGAGAGCGGAAAAAACTTTTACGGGGGAAATTCCTCATGATAAAACCATTGTTGTTTTCTCCGGAGAATTAGACAAAGTACTGGCTTCTTTCGTAATTGCCAACGGCGCAGCTTCGATGGGGAGAAAGGTTACTATGTTCTTCACCTTCTGGGGTTTAAATGCTCTGAAGAAAAAGAAGGCTCCTAAAATGAAAAAAGGTTTCTTCGATTTTATGTTTGGCCTTATGCTGCCGCGGGGGACTTTCAGGTTGAAACTTTCCCAGATGCAGATGTTCGGCATCGGTCCGAAGCTTATCCGTTTTATAATGAAAAAGAAAAATATTGATTCACTTGAAGCTATGATGTTTGCGGCAAAAACGGCAGGCGTCCGGCTGCTGGCCTGTCAGATGTCAATGGATATGATGGGAATAGTAAAAGAAGAATTGATAGAAGGCATAGAAATCGGCGGCGTGGCGACATACCTTAATTCCGCGGAACTTGGAGACACCAACCTGTTTATCTCATAAAAGACGGTGATTTTATTAAAAAGGGGGCTTTTTAACGGAGCCTCCTTTATCTTCCCGAAAAAACCGTATTTTTCTGCTTTTATAGTCAAAATCTCCGGTTTTATCCGTATATGCTTGAAAATAAAAGGTTGTAGCAATATAATAGTAATTCAAAAATTGATCGAGAAACAGTAAGAGGCGTATTAAAATGGAAAACAAAACAGATACAGGATTGCCCGGCAGTGTTTCCAATGACTTTCTTTGGGAGATAGTGTTTGGTATTATCCTCTGGTTGGTAACATTTCAGGGCGGTTTATTTTTAACAGGTTATCTTTTGCATCTTGGTGCCAACAACACACAGATAGGTTTAATTTCTACAATACCGGTACTGGCGAGTATTATTGCGCCCTTTGCCTCAAATCTTATTGAAAGAGCGGTTTCCAGAAAGGCAATAACTCTCAAACTAATATTTCCGCTCAGGTTATTATGGGTTATTCCGGCACTCATTCCCTTCTTGGTGGCTTTTAACGGCTTCGCACATCCGGTAATTTTATTTGTGGCGCTCTTTATTATAATTTCGGTTATAAGTATACCGGCCTCTATTGCCTGGACTAACTGGATGAGCGATATTATCCCCGAAAAAGAAAGGGGTTTTTATTTCGGCAGAAGATCTATAGTTGCCGGAATTATTGCGATGTTTGCCAGTGTATTATTAGGAAGGCTTTTGGATAAAGTACCGGATAAGAATATTGGTTTTACGGCTATTTATGTTATTGGCGCATTGGCCGGTTTTATATCTTATTATCTTTTATACCGGTTGCCGGACGCAAAGAATACTGCACCCAGTAAAGATAATTTTTCCCTGGATCTTATTTGGAGAAAAACCCGGAAGGTGTTTGCCGAAAAAAACTTTATGAACCTGGTCTGGTTTAATGTGGCCTGGGTCTTCGCGCTTTCTTTTATGGGTGTTTATCTGAATATTTTCATGTTGAAAGAACTTAAAATGAGCTATACCCTGATAGCCGCGTTTGGAACTATAAGTACGGTGGCCAATCTCGCGCTTACGCCTTTTTGGGGGAAGATGGCGGATAAGTACGGGAATAAGCCCGTGATGCTGATTTGCGGTAATGTCGTCGGAATAGTGCCGTTTTTCTGGCTTATTACAACACCTTTTAATTATTATTTTATAATCCCGGTTTTATATGTCATTGCCGGAATAGCCTGGGCCGGTTATAATATCGGAGCTTTTAACATTGTCTTGAAACTGGCCCCTAAAGAGGATCGGGCATATTTCTTGTCTGTTAATATGCTCTTTCCCAGTGTGACGGCTTTTATAGGACCTGTTCTTGCCGGCGTGCTCATAGATTCCATAGGTCCCGCGAATATTAATTTTGGCCGATATTTTGGCTATTATACTTTCGGTGCTTTTCAGTTGATTTTTTTACTTGGCGGGTTCATGCGGTCCTTTCCTATGAAACTGCTAAAAAAAGTACTGGAACCTCAGGAAGAGCGTGTGGAAAAAGTTATCCGCTCGGTGCGCTCGGGTATTGCCGGCGGCTTCGTCGAAGGGATGGGAGTGCTTTTTGACTATATGGTTCTCCCTGTTACTTCTTCCGGGCGGGTTGTCGGAAAACTTATAAGAAGAAGAGAAACAAATAGAGGGCAGGGTAATCTTAATATCCTGCAGATTGTTTCTTCCGGCGCCTTTAAGATAAAAGAGCTGAATGTCATTGCTATTTCAAAACAACTTGCAGAACATGGGCACAAGGTAATAATAGCCGCAAAGAAAGGTACCACCATCTATCAAAAGGCTGAGAAAGAAGGCTTTGTTTTGTATGATATTGATATAGGTATACGCCCCAACCCCTTTAAAATATATAAACTCTACAAAATACTGTTAAAATACCGGATTCAGGTAATACACTCGCATTCCACAACGGATCTTTCAAATATTATTTTAGCGTCCAGATTCGCCAACCGGGTCCCGATAATTTTAAGTAAGTATTCTTATAAATCCGGCGCGGAAATGGGTCTTGTTAATACCTGGATGTTTGCCAATGTTGTAAAAGTCATAGCTTCAAAGGAAATATTTAGAAAGAATATTATGGAAACGCTTCCCGTCCATCCAAAACGGACCGTTACGATTTATAATGGCCTGGACTTGAAAGCGGAATGGCTTCCCGGAAAATACCGGCAAGCGGCCCGTCAGGAATTCGGTTTTCTTGATAAAGAACCCGTAATCGTGCTGGTGGCGAGGATTAACGAAAATAAACGGCAGTTAACTCTTGTCGAAGCCGCGCCGCTTATCCTCAGGAGCCTGCCGGAGGCCAAGTTTATGTTTGTAGGCGCCGTGCTTGACGAAAAGGATAAACTCTATAAAGCGGGACTGCAGGCTAAAATAGAGGAATTGGGTTTGAAAGACAAGTTCAGATTTACCGGCTTCCGTAATGACATTGCATCTGTTGTTGACGCTGCCGATTTAATTGTTTCGTGCGCTTTATTTGAAGATCCGGGAACAAGTCTTATTCAGGCCATGGCCATGGGCAAACCGGTCGTGGCGACTAACGGCGTAGCCGCAGAACTCATAACGGACGGGGTTAACGGAAAAGTGTTTTCATACGGAGATATTAAAAAGTTCTCCGAAGCAGTGATAAGTATCCTTGTTATCAGAAATAAAGCTTTTGAAATGGGCGCAAACGGCAGAAGAATCGCCGAAGAAACATTTGCGCTTGAGACTATGACATTGAAACTTGAGAAGGAATATAGACAAGCCAGGGCTGCCGGTTAAGGGCAAATGATTTCTCTGTTTTAAAAGTTAGGAAAAGCATAACATAGCTTGACACGGTTTTAATTTTAACATATATTAGTTCGGGCATTTCTGATATAATCACTTAAAGAAGAAGTTTACCTTAAGGAGGTATATTATGAAGAAGTTAGGTTTGTTGGTTCTACCGCTGTTTGCTGCTTTTATGCTGCTTGGCGGATGCGGACAGAAGGCTGCGGTTTCTGAAGAGAGTTCTCTGGAAAAGACCATGGCCTGTGTTTGCGCTAAAGATTGCAAAGTTTGCGCGAAAGATATGAAGAATTGCGGGAAAGAAGGCTGCACCTGTATGAAAGCAAGCGGAAAAACCGCGGCCTGTGTATGTGCCAAAGATTGTAAAGTTTGTGCGAAAGACATGAAAAATTGCGGGAAAGAAGGCTGTACCTGTATGAAAGCAAGCGGAAAAACCGCTGCCTGTGTATGCGCTAAAGATTGTAAAGTTTGTGCGAAAGACATGAAAAATTGCGGGAAAGAAGGCTGTACCTGTATGAAGATGGACATGAAAGGTATGAAACCCGGAGTTATGAAGGATATGAAAAAGGACGCTGTTAAAGGCGCGAATCCTGCGAAACTGGCCGTTAGACAGGCTGTAAAAGCGGAGATTGGCAAAGAAGTCGTCTGCCCGGTGACCAAAGAGAAGTTTAAAGTAACTGCGGCTACCCAGGTGATAGATTATAAAGGCAAAGCCTATTTTATGTGCTGTAACGGCTGCCCTGATAAATTTATGGCGACTCCCGAAAAGTACGCAAAGTAAGCCCCATACGGCTTTAGCCCGAGAGTGCTTGTGAGATCTCGCTAAAGGCGGATTTTGAAAGGAAAAGAATGATGCCCCGCTTCTAACTGCTTGTTGGAAGCGGGGTTTTTCATTGTTGCATAAGTTTGACTGCTGGTTTATAATATACGCCGTTACACATGTCTTCGAAGGTTTTCCTTTGGCAGACACTATACCGCCCAAATCCGGCGGGGAATCCTAAAAAGGAGAGAATATGAATCTAAAGTATTTGGCGGTCATTTCCGGTTTGATCATTTTCATTCAGGGTTGTGCAACAGTTCCGGCGGAAAAAAAGACGGCAGCGCTGCCTGAAGTAAAAACAACAACTGTTGAAAAGAAAGAGACCGTTCCGGTTACGGCGGAAGTTAGTAAAAAAGAAGTCCAAGCTCCTGCTCCTGTCTATAATGTTTTTACGCCGGAAACAAAAACAAAAGCAGAGGAGAAAATTATGGCAAAGACAGTCGTTAGCGTGGGGGACAAGATAGAAGTGGAATATGAGGGAAGTTTAAAAGACGGCAGAATCTTTGACAGCAGCAAAGACCGGGCACCACTGGGCTTTACGGTGGGGGCCGGACAAATGATCAAAGGTTTTGACAGCGGGGTTGTCGGGATGAAACTCGCCGAAGAAAGAATATTAAATATCAAGGCATCTGAAGCCTACGGGGAGCGGGATGAAAAGATGATTCAGAAGTTTCCGAAGGATTTTTTCCCGAAGGATTACAAACTTGAGAAAGGCGCAGAAGTGGGTCTCAGGCACCAGAATGGCCAGCCGATGCAGGCTGTAATTGTTGATATTGTTGCCGATGGAGTGCTGCTTGATTTTAATCATTTCCTTGCAGGAAAAGATCTGATCTTCAAAATAAAAGTAGTAAGCATTAAGTAGAGGTTTGGAGGGTTAGAGGGTTGGATGTTTGGCAAGTGAAAAAGAAAAGCAGGGTCAAGGCACAAGAGACCGTTAAGAAAGTAAAGAGAAACATATTAAAGTGTTTTTCCTTGTTGTTTGTACCATGTTCTCTGTATTTGATCAGTGTAATCAAAAGTTTTGTAATCTGTGTCCACCTTCGGTGAGATCTCGCCAAGGGCGGTGAATCATTTTAAAAAAGGAGAAAAAATCATGCCCGAATCACTGATGCTGACACCAAAAGAGATAAATGATACGCTGGTCGGGATAGGCCAGAAAAAAGCCGGTTTAACTCTTTTTGAACTTTTCATGTATGCAATTCTTGCGGGGCTTTATATTGCGCTTGGCGCTGTCGGAGCTTCCGTTGTTCTCGCCGGAGGAGTCGCTGATCCCGGTGTGGCAAAGATGTTCGCGGGTGTTGTTTTTTCCACCGGTCTCATTCTGGTTCTTTTGGCCGGCGCCGAACTTTTTACCGGCAATATGCTCATGACTGCGGGATTCATTGAGAAAAAATTCTTTTTTGTGCATATTCTTCGCAACTGGGCGATAGTGTGGTTTGGTAATTTTATCGGTGCGCTTCTAGTTGTTTTTCTTGTTTTTGGTTCCGGCTACTTTTTCTCCGGAGAGGGCCTTTCAAAACTCGGCGAATTTCTGGTAAAAACGGGAGATACCAAGATGGCGTTGGAATTTTGGCCCGCTTTTTTAAGAGGCATACTTTGCAATATCCTGGTCTGTCTTGCGGTAGTCATCAGTCTTTCCTCAATTTCTACGGAAGGCAAGATTCTCGCAACAGTCTTTCCCATAACAGTATTTATCATTGGCGGGTTTGAACACTCTGTTGCCAATATGTTTTTCCTTCCCTCGGCTCTTATGATTAAAGGGGAGCTTCTTGAAGGGTTGGTTCCTATGTTTCATAATCTTATTCCGGTGACGCTCGGGAATATTGTTGGCGGCGTTATTATTGTTCTCCTGCATCCCAAATCCTATAAGAGACTGAGAAAGTTTTTAGCTTATGGCAAGAATTTCAATTTGAAATACTAAGAAACACCGGGAAAGTTTGCGGGCTTTTATTTTAAGAGAATCTACTTAACAAAGTAGGCCGGCGAGTTATCGCAGAGGAAAGAAAGTATTTCGGAGAAGATAGTAAAGACAGCAGTAAGTTGTTCGTTATCTTTGATGAGGTAGGGTACTTCCACATAAAGCTCATATTCCGGTTTCTTGGTCGCTTCTCCAAACCAACCTTCGTCATCTTTTACCTGTATTAAGAGTTCTTTCTGGTCCATCATAAGTTTACGCAGCAAAACACTCTCAAATATACCTTTCAATATATTATTTTTGTTTCCCTGGATTATGTATTTTTCATCAATATCGGGATGGCCCACTATGATGTCCTGCATGCCAAAGAATTTCATTTCACTACCGAGCATTCCTTTTGTAAAAATTTTGATAGATAGCTTTTCGTCATTGATAAAAGGCGCCCGGAAGCGGGTGTGGAGGGTCTTGTTGGAGGTGTAAGAGTCTATAGTTATGGACCAGTCTTGTATATCAAGCTGAAGAGCTTTATTCTTTAAAAAATTCGGCTTGTTAAGATGGTCTCCGATTCCCCTGGATATTCTTTTCCAGACCGCGTCTTTAATAAGTGAAAATCTTGTTTTAGGCGTCTTCATTGAGCATTCCCCTCTCTTTTCGACATTTCAAGACAATACTAACACAGTAAAGTTATTTTGTCAATCTCCCGCGTGGCCTTGTCAATGCAAAATAGAAATGTCCTATTTTACCGCCGCCACAGGCATTTATTTCGTAAAATTATACTACTTCTATAAAGTATTTTTCCGCGAAACCTGTAGGATTATAGGAAAGCTTGGCTTTTCGAAGACCCGGTTCGCCCACATCCTGTTCGCGGTTTACAAATTCGTATTTTGAGAGAAGCTTTTCTGCCGTGAACTGATTTATGGCCTGATAAATCCCCTTATATTCAGTGTTGGCCTTTTCTACATGCGCTAAAGCTGTAGTTTTATTAAGTTCTTCAAGTAAAGTAAAAGCCTGAACTTTTCCGTCGATAAGAATTGCACCGCCGAAAAGCTGCAAGCGAGAAAAATTATTTAATAACGCCAGTACCATCCGGTCTTCCGCATTTTTTGATGTTTCTTCCCTGCAGTCTTTAAGGTCGCACCATTTTTCCTGAAGGGTAAGGCAGGCGGGAATAATGGCGCTGTCCAGAACTCTGTACTCGTAAAGGTATCGTTTCATAAAATTGTTTATCAGGTTTTTTTTGGAATGGTATTTTTCCCCGGAGAGATTAATCAGTTGTTTAACATCATAAATGTAATCAAAATCATCGCGGTCCTCGAGGAGTTTAAAGCCCGCTCCCGCAAGCTCCATAGCGGTTGTTTTTGGTATTGCACCTATCCGGCCTGCCCCAAAATTATCTTTAATATGCTTTATGCAAGCGGTAAAAGTCTCTACGGGTTTCTTTTTGCCGATAGGGGACACAATGAGATTGTGGCCGTCGTAAAAACCCCTTAAGATTATATTCCCGTTCAACCTGGAGATTGATAGTTTTAATACTTCGCGATAACCATAAATGAAGCCCGGGGAGTGTTCAGAGATTTCCGGCTGCTCGAGCCTTAGTTCCCCTTTGATTTCATCGTAAAAATCACAGGAGATTCCTGAAAACTCAGGAAAGGCAGGTATTATATTTTTCGCCATAATATTTGTCCTTTATGTTTAAAAAAACTTCCTATCTTAATGTTGAAAGAAATCCGGGACATGGTAGTGTCTGCGGCTGTTCTTTACCCAATGGTCACGCAATTTTTCCCGCTTTGTTTGCTGTTATACATTAATTTGTCGGCCCGGTCTATTAGTTCTGTAGTGGTATCCTTATCTTTTGCCAGCGTTGCTCCCATGGAAACCGTAACGGAAATGGCTTTGTTATCCACCAGAACCATGGAGGCACATACAAGCATGCGAATTTTTTCTGCAATGCGGGCAAGATTGGCGGTATCAATATTTTCAAGAAGCACTAAAAACTCCTCTCCGCCCCAGCGGCTGATAATATCAAAAGGCCGTGTGTTTTTAGAAAGAGTTTTGGCTATCATTTTTAAGACCCGGTCCCCGGTTGCATGGCCGAAGGTATCATTAATATGCTTAAAATTGTCTATATCTAAAAAAAGAAGTCCAAAATCAACACCGTATCTTATTCTTTCTTCAATCCTCGAAGCCAGGGTTTGTTCCGCATGCCTGCGGTTGCCGACTTCGGTCAGGATATCAAAATAAGCCATTCTTTTCAGGTCTTCAATTTTATCGGTTAATAGCATTCTTTCCTTGAAGATCTCAACTGCCCCGAGAGGCTTTCCTTCGGAGTTTTTTATAGAGATTATTTTTACGGAAACGGGGACACGGTGGCCTTCTTTATGATGCAGATAAACATCGGCGGTCACGGCGCAGTCCTCTTCAAGTGATTTATGCAGCGGGCAGCCGCCGAGACAGAGATGCTTTCCTGAATCATCAATATGTATCAGGATATTTGCCGAACAGGGTTTGCCCAATACCTCGTCTGAGGTAAAACCGGTAATTATTTCGGCGCCTCTATTCCAGTAGGTTATTTTGCGGCCGGCGTCAACAAAATAAACCCCGTCCTCGACAGTTTCTAAAAGGTCTTTTAATGATCCGTCACTTATAGGCATATATTAAATATACCATTTTTACATTAAAATGTGAGGAAAATATTTATTAGGACAATTCTTTTGCTTACCGTACAAGGCTTTTTGCCGTTTCTGCGCCTTTCTTGAATAATAGAGTGCTAAATGATAGAATAAATTAAGCAAGTAAAGAGGAGGGGTGTATATGTTTGAAATAGAGAGATTACCCGAACAGTTCAATGCGGTCAAAGACAGGGACGAGAAGATTCTCTGGGGTGGTGAGCCGGCTTTTGTCCCGTTTATCCTGACGGGAATTCCTTTTCTCTTCTTCGGCTTACTATGGGGAGCTTTTGACTACTTTGGCTTTATCAGGCACATGTCAACTATGCCCGGGAATATGGCGGGGTTTCTGATACCTTTTTTTATGCTGCATCTCTTCCCTTTCTGGGGAAGTATTCTGAATATGCTAAGGCTGTTTCTGGTTCATAAAAATACTTTCTATGCCGTAACTAACAAACGCGTGATGTTCCGGAGCGGTTTTTGGGGAACTGATTTTGAAGCCATTGATTACGATAAAATATCGGATCTGCAGGTAACGGTTAATCCGGTAGAGAATATGCTTGGAGTAGGAACCATAAGATTTAGTACCGGGGGTGCCGATAGCCGGGGCCGGCTACTCTCCAAGAATTTTATATCCATTACGGAACCTTACGCTGTCTTCAAGAGAATTAAAGAGGTCTCGGTGGACATTAAAACCGACTGGAATTATCCCAACAAACTCCGTCCCGAAGAAAATCCGGGGTATAAGACCAAATATAAACCTGAAGATAAAGAATGAAAGAATATACCCGAAAAAGTCTGCTAAGGGATATGGATGCATTATGAAAGCTCCTGTGTTATTGTCTAAAGGATTTTGATATAATGATAATATGAAAATATTTTCTTACGGATCAAACAGCGCACCAGCTTTAGGTTTCCGGTTTGACGGGAGGAATTACAGCCTGTCCGGATTGCTCCGGGTTTATTATTTCCAGTCCGCTAAGATACTTCCGGATGAAATTAATCTGAAAAGTTTACTTGAAACGGGCCTCCTTGATCTAAAGGTATTGGAAACCGTTGTCTGCTGGGCAAAAGATAAAAAGATACTTGAAGATTATCGCCTGAAAAAGGATATCAAATTTCTGCTTCCGCTTTGGCCGGGGAAGATAATCGCACTCGGGCGTAACTTTGCAGAACACGCTAAGGAACAGGGCGCGCCGGTTCCGACTGAGCCTATAATTTTTGAAAAAGCAAACTCATCGGTAATCGGTCCGGAAACACCTGTTATCTACCCTTCCTTTATAGAAAAAGAGTACGGAAAAGAGGCCAGGGTGGACCACGAGGTCGAACTGGCGGTTGTTATTGGAAAGACGGCCTCCAGAGTGCAGGCAAAAGAGGCAATGAAGTATGTTTTTGGTTATACCATCATTAATGATATGACGGCAAGGAATATCCAGGCTCTTGATTTCAAAAAGACCCAGCCCTGGTTCCGCTCAAAGAGTATTGACACCTTCTGCCCGCTGGGCCCCTGGATTGCTACAAGGGATGAAATAAAAAATATCAATAACCTGAAGCTTGAACTCCGGGTAAACGGAGTTGTTAAACAAAAGGATTCGACAAAGACCTTTATTTTTAAAATCCCGGAAATGATAGAGTACATAACAAAATATCTTACACTTTTCCCCGGGGATGTTATTTCAACCGGCACTCCCGACGGGATCCAGCCGCTTAAGCCCGGTGATGTAATGGAAGCGGAGATAGAAGGAATAGGGATTCTGCGCAATAAAATAGTTAAAGAGCGTTAATAATGTTTTTAACATTATTAAGGTCTTTCATTCGGGATATATATTAAAACTACATTAAAAATACTTTACAAACCTTACAAACGTTATAAACATTAAGAACTGTTACGCAGGAGTGACAATGGATGCAGAACTCATCGCCGAATTTATGAAACAGAAGACCTTTGCCGTTGTCGGGGCTTCCTCCAATCCTGAAAAATACGGCTATACGATTACAAAAAATCTTCTGGACCGGGGGTACACTGTTTATCCCGTCAACCCGCGCTTGGATCAACTTCACGGGGTGAAATGTTTCAAGACGCTTGCCGATATTCCGGTGAAAGTGGATGTGGTGGACTTAGTTGTTCCGCCTAAAATAACCGAGGAAACAGTAAAAGAATGTTTAAAACTCGGGCTCATCAGGGTTTGGATGCAGCCCGGAGCCGAGAGTGAAGCGGCGGTGGAGTTTTGTAATAAAAACGGGATTAAAGTAATCCACGGCGCCTGCGTGATGATGCATTAAAACAATTCCTAATTGCTAATAACTGATAACTAATAAAACTCAGAAAATAAGTTATTAGGAATCAGCAATTAGTAATTCAGATGAGGTGTTATGCGTTTAGCTATCTGTCAGATAAATACAACTGTCGGAGATTTCGCAGGAAATTCCGCCAGGATAAAAGAGTTCATAGCAAAAGCCAAAGCGGTGAAAGCCGACCTTGCCATATTTCCGGAACTTGCAATAACCGGCTATCCTCCCGAAGACCTGCTTCTTAAACAAAAATTTGTCAAGGATAACCTTAAAACTTTTAAAGAAATCTCCTCTTTTGCCGGAAAAATCTCAGTAATTCTTGGTTTTGTAGACAAAGTTGGCAAAGATATTTTTAACGCCGCGGCCTTGATAAGAAATGGAGCTGTGGTAAAAAGTATTTATCACAAGATGAACCTGCCGAACTACGGGGTTTTTGATGAAAAGAGGTATTTTAAGCAGGGAGAAAAACATTTTGTCACAACAGTAAAAGGTTTGAAGATAGGGCTTAATATTTGCGAGGATATCTGGCTGAAGGAAGGCCCGGTGAAAACTGAAGCTTTAGCCGGAGCACAGGTCATAATAGCAATAAATGCCTCGCCTTTTCATGCAGGGAAGGTTATAGAAAGAGAGAAAATTATACAAAAACAGGCAAAAGATAACGGCGTATATATAGTATATGCAAATATGGTTGGGGGCCAGGACGAACTGGTTTTTGACGGTTATTCTATGGTGGTGGATCAAACCGGCAGGATAATTGCCCGCGCGGACGGTTTTATAGAAGAACTGCTGGTTGTGGATATTCCTTTAGGGTTAAAAGAAGAGAAACCGGAAATCCCGGCTAAAAAATCCAGGATACTTCCTCTTGCGGAAGAGGTTTATACAGCGCTTGTAACCGGAACCAGGGATTATATTTTAAAGACCGGCTTTAAAAAAGTTGTTATCGGGCTTTCCGGCGGAATTGATTCGGCCATAGTTGCAGCCATAGCGGTTGACGCTCTCGGTAAAGAAAATGTCACCGGGGTTTTTATGCCGACCAGGTTCTCTTCGAAGGCCTCAAAAGATGACGCGGCGGAACTGGCAAAAAATCTCGGTATCAATTTTAAAACTATTCCGATAGAGGAAATTTTCAAACTATACCTACAGCTTCTGACGCCTTTTTTTGACGGGAAAACCCCTGATACTACCGAAGAAAATCTCCAGGCGAGGATTCGCGGGAACATTATGATGGCTTTATCGAATAAATTTAACTGGATAGTCTTAACGACCGGGAACAAATCCGAGATGAGCACGGGTTATGCTACGCTTTACGGAGATATGGCCGGAGGTTTTGCGGTCATTAAAGATGTTCCCAAGATACTGGTCTATGAAATATCAAAATACCGGAACTCTGTTTCACCGGTAATTCCGGAAAATATACTAACGAAAGCGCCGACGGCGGAACTGCGCAATAATCAGAAGGATTCGGATTCACTGCCGGAATACCCGGAGCTGGATCCTATATTAAAACTTTACATTGAAGAAGATTTTGACTGTAGTCGCATAATAGAGAAAGGTTTCAAAAAAGAAACAGTGGCTAAGGTTGCCCGTTTGGTTGACTTAAGCGAGTATAAACGCCGCCAGTCGCCGCCCGGAGTAAAAATAACCCCGAAAGCGTTTGGCAGAGACAGAAGGATGCCGCTTGCCAATAAATACAGGGGTTAAAAAACCACTTAATCAATATGGTGGGAAATATTACAGGATTTTAGAAAATAAATCATGAAAATAATAAAACCCCGTCTAATATTTTTGATTTCTATCCTCGTTTTGAATTCCGGCATTTACGCGGAGAAAAAGACACTGGATCGTTACGACTTGCCGGATTACCATCATACGAAAGTAATAACTGAACCCACAGATGAAGAATTGGAAAAATATAATAAAATAATAGAGGCAGACCCCGGCAACACTAAAGCCTTCTTTGAACGCGGTAAAATATTTTCTGCAAGAAAGTTGTTTGAAAAGGCGATAAAGGACTATAATGAAGCGATAAAATTAAACAATAAAGACTCAAAAATGTATTTTGAACGCGCGGAAGCATTTTACGCAATAGAGGAGTATAAAAAAGCAATTTTAGATTTTACGGCAGCTATTAAGTTAGACGATACTTTTGCCCTGGCCTTCAGGAAAAGGTCTGATACCTATCTGTGGCTGGATGATCCAGAAAATTCAATAAAAGATATGACCAGAACTATACAACTTAGCCCGAACAACGAATTATTGTATCATAATAGGGGCCTTTCATATTTATATGTAATAAAAAAAGAAAAAGACTATGATAAGGCCTTGATGGATTTTAATAAAGTTATCGAAATAAATCCCGGATATGTTAACGCCTATTTTGAACGCGGGAACATATACAGTCTTAAAGGGGAATATGAAAAAGCAATAGAGGAATACAATAAGGTCATAGAATTAGACGGAAAACTTGCCGCAGTATATAGTAATCGCGGGGACATTTATGAAAAACTGGGACTGAAAGAAAAAGCGGCAGCTGATCATAAAAAGGCCGGAGAATTAAGGCATAAAGGTTACTGACCGTATTTAGCAGATTTAAATAATTCTGAAGTCAAAACTCTTTTTTACCTGTAAGAATCCCTGCCCCGCCCGGAATCCGATATGCTGACAAGACTCTCCGGATAAGGTGCAAAAAAAGTCTGTTCTTTAAGATAGGAAAGCTTAAAACGGGTAATGTAGGCCATGGTTAAAAGCGTGACGGCGCTTAGGGGCAGGGTACCTTTCTTATATTTGGCAAGCTGCTGCAAGTAATGGTCCTTTTCCTCTTTAGAAATCTCTTTCGAAAAATATCCGAAAGCGTGTTGTAAAACATTAATCGCCGCTCCGGGTTTTGCGGGGTTTTTAAAAACATTGCTGAATTCTTCTGCGTAATCGTTGTAGATTTCTCCGGTTTGTTTTTTATTTGAATTTGCCGCAATTTTACCAAGCTTCCTCATACTTTTTTCGTTGTAAGCCAGAAAGAGTAGTTTATTCTTTGCCTGGAAGCTTACCAGGTCCTTCAACTTCCCCGAAAGTTTTATTTCTCTAAAAGCCGCGGTGGTAAAAAGCCGGGTAAGAAATACTTCGCGGAGTGTAAAATTGGTCAGCCGGCCTTCGTCTTCAACGGCAGAAAAAGGAAAACTGTCCAGGATTTTCTTGCCGAATAGTCCGGAGCTTTTGGCTGTAGTATTTTTCTGTTCGGCTTTAGCATAGCGCTTAACATTCTTGTAGCCGCAGGAAGGGGAGGCATCTTTTAGAATAAAAGCATCGATGCCTTTGTTTAACAGGTCTTCTATCAATTTGAGGGAGAAAACCTCCATTTTTCCGGTAAGGTCGAGACCGGTTGAGGGCTGCAGTAAGAATACGCCTTTAGTGTTTTCAACCACACGAATAGGACTGCGGGGTACACCCAGACCAATTTCCATTTCAGGACAGGAAACAATAAAGTCAACATAGGGCCTGAGCAATTCAATAATATCCGAATGAAGCATTATTCCGTTCCATCTGCAATTCTCGAACCCCAGGCATTTGCTTGCAAAGATTACCGGACGCATCGCACCTCTTTTAGTATTACCCGTATTATATTCGGAAACTGCCGTTTATACAACTACTGATTGACTTCAAGTTAATTTTGCGGGACGCAAACTAAAAAGAGGCGCTTTAACCATTTATTGAGTATTTTCTAAAATAAAAAAATAAATACCGGAAGACGGCATACTTGAAATATTATTGCCTGGTGAAAGAAAATGTCGAACAATAGAATGTTGACAAAGAGTTCTTTCTGTAATATACTTAGGGGACAAAACCCGCTGGAGGGATTTATGAAGAGAATTATAATCTCAGCCCTGCTTTTTTACTTTGCTTATACCGGTATTATATTAAGCCAGGAGCTTTCGGCCGCAAAAATAACTGCGCTTTCGGGAGTGGCGGAAGTTGCCAAGCCTGATGAAAATAAAAAGCAAGTCTGGTCTCCTGCAAAACTACAGATGATCCTTAATCAAAGCGATGAAGTTAGAACAAGAGAGGGCCGCATTGAGCTGACCTTTGACGACGGAAGCAGGATAAATTTAAAAGAAAATACCTCACTCTCTCTTATTAAGGTGCAGGACAAGGAACGCAAAGGCGACACTCTGGTTAAACTCTGGATCGGACAGATTAGAGCAAAGTTCAGCATTCAAAAAGAAGACTCAACATTTCAGGTGCAGACGAAGAACATTGTGGCCGCAGTTAAAGGTACGGACTTTATTGTTGATGCGGATACAAACGGCGGGTTTCTCAGGGTTATAGAAGGAATTGTTGCTCTCATCGATATTCTTACGAAAAAAGAACTTTTTGTTAAGGCAGGAGAAAAAGCCTCTTATGCCGGAGCTTTTCAGGGGAAGCCGGAGGAGATGAACAAAGAAGAAAAAGATAAACTTGAAGAAGAATGGAGCGGAAAAAAAGACCAGAAGACCGAAGAACCTAAAAAAGAAGAGAAGAAAAATACGGATACAGCGGTAGCGCCGCCCAAAGAAGAAAAAAAGACCTATGAAAAAGGCGGGGATGGTTTGGGCGGATCTTTTGGTGCTGTTTCCGTCGACGGTAAAACCTATTATATGATGAGTGTGCTTTTTGAGCTAACCCTCGGGAAGTTCGGCGCCGGTTTTGATATGAGACTGCTCTGGAATGACGATGGGATAAAAGAAGATGACTGGCAAAACTGGCAAAAGTCCCTGCAGAGCATTTTTAAATATGTCCGCTACGGGGTGAAAGGCGAGCCGGTCTATTTAAAACTCGGGGTTCTTGACGATTCAACGCTGGGCCACGGCTTCCTGGTTATAAGGTATTCAAATATCGGTGTTGACATTTATAAGCGGGTTTTTGGTCTGGAACTGGATATAAAAGAAGGGGCTTTCGGGTTTGAAGGCCTTTGTAATGATGTATCCTGGGGAAGATTATATGCCGGCCGTCTTTATTACGATATACTTCCTAATCTCCAGGCAGGCTTAACCGGGGTCTATGATTATAATCCTGCTAAAGATAAATATAACTTATCAGGACTTAACAAAATCTATTTGCCGGCGCAAGCTCCCTTTGTTGCTTATGGCGCTGACCTGGGATACTCGCTTATTAAATCGGAGTTGCTAAGCATCCTTATCTATGCGGATTACGGTGTTTTCCGTAACGGGGGCGAGGGTTTTGCATTGCCGGGTTTAATGGGAAATATCGCAATCTTTGATTATCAATTAGAATACCGGTCTTTGCAATCAAACTTTGATGCAGGTATTTTTGATTACTCTTATGAGGATAACAGACCGAGAACTATGCTGCCTGCCGGCGGGAACAGGTTAAAAGGCGTATTTGGTCAGCTTGGCACTAACCCTGTCCCCTGGCTGAGATTAGTTGCGGGTTATGAGCAGTACGAGGGTCAAAGGCCTTATGTCAGAGGCGAAGCTGCCTATAAGGGTAATTTCATTCCAAAGATATCAGAAGTAGCCATAGGTTATGAACAGAGAGATATAGAATTTTTGACATTAAAGAGTCCGGATACAGTTGCTTATGCCCGGGTCGGGATGGAAGTGTCTCCGGGAGTTGTATTCCTATTTACAATGAGGCAGACTTATGACTTAACGCAGGATAAATTTAAGAGATCGACTATTATGGTAATGCAGATGAAGTTCTGATAGAGCGATTGTCGGCCTTTAGTCCGTCTCGCCATTAGGCAGACGAGATCTCACCAAAGGTGGACGAGATCTCTCCAAAACAAAGTTTTGGAGGACACTGACCCTGTACCACTCGTTTCTCGGGTGCAGGACCGTGAACCTGAAGTATGAATGGTTCATGGTTGCAAAGCGTGTGATTCCACTGATAAGGGATTTGATTTTGGAGGCAGGATGAAAAAGAATATTGATATCAGAGGGAAAGCTTTCGGTTTAAAGAACTTTGTAGAATACCAGGCGGCCGCGGTTGTCAGCAGGGAGATACTAAACAGGAAAACCGGGACGGTCACAGTTTTCTCTTTTGGAAAAGGCGAGGGTTTGAGCGAACATACTGCGCCATTTGATGCGCTTGTTTATGTTGTTGACGGTAAAGTGAAAATCACTATTGCAGGAAAAGTCCAACTCGTGAAAAAAGGCGAGTTTATTATTTTGCCTGCCGGGAAGCCTCATGCACTGAAAGGGGACGGCAAGTTTAAGATGCTTCTCGTAATGATAAGGTCCTAAGATGAAAATAATTACCGGCTTTTTTGGTCCGGATACTCCTAACACCGGCAGTAAGCCGGAAGAGAAAAGATAAATGGACGACCTGCTCATAATCGGGGGCGGCCCGGCTGGAATAATGGCCGCAATAACCGCTGCCGGCAGGGGTAAAAAAGTCACGCTTATTGATAAAAATCCCGCCTTAGGAAAAAAAATACTCGTATCGGGAAACGGAAAATGTAATATCTCAAATTCCGATATGAGCCTTGCCAGATACGCCGGTGATAAAAACTTTCTAAAAACTGTGTTTTCCTGTTTTGATAACAAAACTCTCATGGAATTCTTTGAAAAACGCGGAGTAATATTAAAAACTGAAGGTTTTGGCAGGGTTCTTCCCATAACCGAAAGTTCGGCAACAATTATTGATTGTCTGCTGGAAGAGTTAGTTTTTAATAAAGTTACGGTTAAAAACGGAGAACAGGTGCTTTCTCTGGCTGCGAAGAAAAACAGTTTTACCATAAAGACCGGAAGAAATGTTTATGAGGCAAGAAAAGTGCTTGTGGCTGCAGGAAGCTGCGCCTATCCACAGCTGGGTAGCAATAACTCGGGTTATGAGCTTGCCGGCAAACTCGGGCACTCCGTAATACCGCTTAGGCCGGCTATTGTACCCATTGAACTCTTTGGAGATTGGTTTCACAAACTGCAGGGTGTCCGGGTGGAAGCGGAACTTATTATTTGCGGGAAAGAGGAAAAGAAAACATATAGCGGGGAGTTATTGTTTACAAAGTACGGGATTTCCGGACCTGTGACCCTTGATGCTTCATTGTTTATAATTGACAGCCTTAAAAATAATGCGGAAGTATTTATCAATTTTCTGCCGTTTTACCGGGAAAAAGCAAGCGCAGCCTGGGATTTCCGGCCGGAAAAACCCGTGCCGGCCTTTCTTTCGGGTTTTGTTCCAAAAAAGATCGCGCTAAATCTACTGCCTGTTTTAGGTGTGGAAATTTCAACGAAGTGCAAAGAGTTAAATAGAAAAGAAAGAGAGAGGATAATCAACGCGTTTTCAAAGTGGCCTGTCAGGATTAAGGGTTCGAGACCCTATTCGGAGGCTATGGCTGCCGCCGGAGGTGTTGCGACGGCTGAAATAAATGCCCAAACGATGGAGTCAAAAAAAGTCCCCGGCTTGTATTTTGCGGGTGAAATAATAGATATAACAGGCGAATCCGGCGGGTACAATATGCAGTTTGCTTTCAGCAGCGGTTTTGTAGCGGGAATAAGCGTCTAAATACTCTTTATGTGTAAATAATAAATCAAGCGGTGATAATTTAAACCTTATTCTTTTTAAAAGCCCGGCAGGCTTGATCCGGAATAGTTTTCTGATTGTGATTCTTGAGGAAATTAAGGCAGTAGAGTCCGGGATAGATAAATCCATAGTCTGCCCATAACCTTATACTTAAGGAGTATCAGATGAAACTATTCGGCAAAAATCTTTCAAAAGCGGAAATAAGAAAATGTACCGGCAGCATGGCGCAGATTGCGGATATTGAACTCTCGCGTTTGAACGGAGGAGGAAAATCCGACCTGGTGAGAATAGCCAGAGTAAGGACCGGAGGGGGATTATCTTTTACGGTGATTCTGGACCGGGCCCTGGACATCGGTGAGGCAAATTACAAAGGCACACCTGTTGCGTGGTGTTCTCAAACCGGCTACACGCATCCTGCTTTTTATGAGGCGGACGGAAATAAATGGCTTGAAGGCTTTTTTGGGGGCCTGCTTACTACTTGTGGTCTAAACTATGCGGGGGCTGCCGGAAAAGATAACGGCAAGGACCTGGGGCTGCATGGCCGAATCTCGAATATTCCCGCTGAAAATGTCTTCGTGAAGAAATACTGGACGGGAAATGATTATATTCTTGAACTCTCCGGCGAGGCGCGTGAAACCGGTGTTTTTGGCGAAAATCTTCTGCTTACCAGAAAACTAAAAGTAATAGCAGGACAAAATACTATTTACCTGGAAGATACCGTTGAAAACAGGGGGTTTAAAACTACGGAACATATGATAATATATCACATGAATTTTGGCTATCCTCTTGTGAGTGAAGATTCTGTTTTTAGCTCACCGACAAAAAAAATAATTCCTGTGACCGCTGTCGCAGAAAAGGATATTAAAAATATTGAAAAAATCACACCTCCTTCTCCGGCTTATGTAGAGCGTGTTTATCACAGGCTTATGCAAACCGATAAAAAAGGTTTTGTCGCGGTTAACCTCAAAAATACAAGATTAAAGACCGGCGTAAAGATCAGGTATGACGGCCGGGCCCTGGATAACTTTATTCAATGGAAGATGTTTGGAGCAGGGGAGTATGTAATGGGGCTGGAACCGTCCAACTGCTATGTTTGGGGAAGGGCCAAAAACCGCGAGATGGGCACTCTGAAATATCTAAAACCCGGCGGGAAGCAAACTTACAAAATTGAAATATCTGTCTGCTGAAAGGTTTTTCAGGATGCGGCTAAGGAGATAAGAGTTTTATGGGCGAAGCCTTAAGAAAAATAGATGCTGTAGTTGCGGGTTATCTTTGTGTTGATATGGCCCCGGAGTTTGAAAAGAGAAAGGGCGTTTCTTATGCCGGGCTGCTCCGGCCGGGAAAACTTATAGAAACGAAGGGGCTCCATTTTTCCCTCGGCGGCGCGGTTGCGAACACCGGGCTGGCTATGAAAAAATTCAGACAAAAGACCGTTTTGATGGGATGTGTCGGAAATGACAACCTCGGTGATCTGACTATTGCACGGCTTACAGCAGCAGGTGTTAAAAGCGGCGTGCGGCGGACAACTTTAGCCGGCACCGCCTACAGTATTGTTATTGCTCCTCCGGGAACAGACCGTATCTTTCTGATAAATCCCGGATGCAATAAAATATTCACGGCAAAAGAGATTGACTACGGTATAGTAAAAAAGAGCCGGCTATTCCATTTCGGTTATCCTCCGCTTATGGAGGGCTTATGGATGAAAGACGGGGCGGAACTCAAAAAACTTTTAAAAAAAGCAAAGTTAACCGGCGCGGTTGTTTCGCTGGATATGGCTTTACCTGATCCGGACTCTTCTGCCGGTAAAGCAAACTGGCGGAAAATACTTTCAGGAGTGCTCCCGCTTGTTGATATTTTTTCGCCGAGTATAGAAGAACTCATCTTTATGCTGGAGCCAAAATTCTATTACCGTATCTTAAAAAAGTCGGCGGGCGGCGATTTGCTGGCTCTTATAGCAAAAAAAGATTATGCGCGCATCGCAGAAAAAATAATTGCAATGGGCGTCAAGATACTTCTTATTAAAGGCGGTCATAAGGGCGCTTATCTTCGCACCGGCAATCTGAAAGGTTTGAATTCCTCGGCCTTGAGGCTTTCTGACAGGATTGGGAGCCCCGAAGGGAACTGGCTAAAAGCGTTTCCTGTTGAAGCGGGACGCTTCCGTAATGCCAGCGGCGCCGGAGATTGTGCTATTGCAGGTTTTTTAACCGCACTGCTTAAAGATAAGACCATAATACAGGCCGGGAAGTTTGCGATGATGGCAGGTAGAGATAATCTTTACGGGCAGGATGCGCTCTCGGGCCTTGCGGACTGGCCGCGGATGGAAAAATTGCTTTAATAATAGATTTAAAATATGGAGGAAGAATGGGTAATATTAAAATAGACGGAGATAGGATAGTCTATATTTTGCTATGTTTCATAACTTTCGGTTTGGCAATTTTTTTAAGGGTTATTGTAACTGAAGGGGTAAAGAGAGCATTAAAAAAATAATAATAAATTAAAAGTGAAATGACGAAAGGAGAATATTATGTATAAAAGTATCAGGCCCGGCCAGGTTTGGCTGGACACCAACGGTAAGCGCATCCAAGCGCACGGCGGTTCTATAATTACCGTCGGAGACACTTTCTACTGGTATGGGGAGAATAAGGAAAAGACAGTGTCCCGTACCGGAATCTGGCATTATGGCGTTAGGATGTACAAATCAAAGGATCTGTATAACTGGGAGGATCTGGGTCTTGTTCTGCCGCCCGTACTCGACGACAAGGAAAGCCCTCTGCATCCGGAGCAATATATGGACCGGCCTCATATTCTTTACTGCAAAAAGACTTCCAAGTTTGTCCTTTGGATGAAGATAATGGGTAAGAAGGATGACATGCAGTTCCAGACGGTCGCTACGGCCGACGCCATCACCGGGCCTTACAAGATAGTCAAAATTCTAAAACCTCTCGGGATGAGTTGCGGCGACTTTGATTTGGTCGTCGAACCTACTGACGGTAAGGCGTATTACTACTTTGAGCGCGTGCACAGCGAATTGGTCTGCGCGGACTTGAATGAAGACTATACCGATGTGACCGGTTACTACTCGACGCATTTCCCGCGTACCAACCCGCCGTTTGTCCGCGAAGCGCCGGCGTATTTCCGCCGGGGCCGCATGCATTACCTGTTTACCTCAGGAACGACCGGCTATTTTCCTAATCAAAGTGAAGTAGCAATTTCCTGGGGGTACCATGGCCCGTGGAAACTTCTTGGCGATCCGCATCCTAAAGATGCAGAGCATACCTCCTTTCGTTCACAGATAACAAGCGTGTTTAAACATCCGGGCAAGAAGAATCTGTACATTGCGCTGGCCGACCGCTGGCTTACGGACCTGCCTAATAAGCTCCCGGATATCGACAGGGCGTTTGACGAGGGCTTTGCCCCCGGGGCCGATAAAGACGCCTGGGCCAGGCTTATAGCTCTCAATAAATTTACCGCGCAGAATACTTCTCTTGCGGACTATGTGTGGCTGCCGGTGCGCTTTGACGGTGAGATGGCTTATCTCGACTGGCACGAGGAATGGAAAATCGAAGACTACAAGTAGCCTGCGATAAAGAGCAGGCTACTAAAGTACAAAGTACGAAGTATCCGCCACTAGGCGAGATCTCGCTGAAGGCGGACAAGGTACAAAGTTAGGTATTTTCTTGTCGATAGTTGCTTGTGCCGTCTTTTAAATTACATTGCCAATTTTTCTGGCTCTTACCGTTTTGTCCATATTGATACCAAGTTTAATGCCGACATCAATAAGGATATTCCAGCCGGCCGCAAGCTCCAGGTAGGTTGTAAAATCACCGGCGTCAGGGATTTTAATGGTTTTAAAGCAGGTGTCTCTTGTGGCTATGGCGCAAATTTTGTATCCGACACCCTTCTCGATAATCTCGCAGAATTTTTCTTCTTCTTCCTTGAACGGATTGATAACCACCATTGCGTCATTTTTTGTCATTACTTCTTCGATGCCGTGTAAAGCGTAAGTGCCTTCAAGAAAATCTGACTTTTTTCTGGTAATTTCGTTGGTTTTAAGCGTAATTTCTTCGGTTACCCCGTTATTTCTTCCGGCAAAATAGATCATGCCGGCAGCGGCCAGTTGATCTGTTATCTCCGCGGGTATTTTCATCTCCAGGACCTCTTTTACCTGCGCGCCGAGTTTTTTCATATCAGGGAGCTTTTTATTGTTTGTTTTTCTGAAGATCAAATCATAGAACAGGGCCTGTTCTACAACCGATTTTGTCGCGGCTACGGCTTCTTCCTTGCCGCAGGAAAGAAGGTACCCAAAAGTGGCTTCTTCCAGAATAGGCGTACCGGCATTTGCAACAACACCGATTATGGCTTTGTGTCCTTCATTTTTAAGTTTTCTTAAGAGTCTGCCGGCTTCTTTAGTCCGGCCGGAATTGGAAGCTACAAAAACCGTACTGTCTCTCAAGTCGTATTCCAGCGCCTGGGTGGAATTTTCAGTGGAGAAATACTCCTTGTAATTGTGTATTTGCGCTTTATATATCGTATTTTTTGCGGGGAAAATCCTGGAAGAACCTTCGCCGGTAAAAAATATCTTCTTTGTTTTTATTTTCTCTGCGTAGGCCTCAATTTTTTTGACATCCAGCTTTGCTATCATGTCGCCGGTTTCCAGCATTTCCTTAACAATGGAATACTTATTATATTTACTATCCGTTAAATTCATTTTACTCCTCCTGTAGGATCTAAGCTTTCAGTCTTTTTAAAACAGAAAAGCAGTTTAAGCCGCCTATTAGCGGTGCGGCGTAATTAATAAATTCTTTCGTGACAAAATTTCCGTCCGCACTTATATATTTGCTTTCCATGGGTTTTGCTTTTACCGCAACTTCTTTTAAGGGTACGGTGACATACTCAACTTTGTAAGGCGTCGAACTCAGGCGTTTTATGGAAACCATTACACCGGTAAGTCCCTTATTTGCCAGGGCTATGGCTTTGACTCCGCATTCGTAGGCTTCTTTCAGATCCACAACAGAGGCCCGGTCGATTGCACACATAGGAAGGGATTCAGTTATCTGAAATTCGCCGCGGTATCCGGTTTCTGCCGCAATTATTTTATGCAGGTTTAAAGCCGCGCCGGTTCCGCCCATGGCGCCGAACTCGGTATTGGAAAATTTATCTTTGGTAAGCGAAGCCGATACCGGGGTGCCGTCCTCAAAAAGAATGCCTTCCCCGCAGACTATAGAAACCCAGCCGTAATTTTTAATGCAGTTTTTTACATCGGCAAGTACTTTGTTGATATTGAGCCTCCGTTCGGGCATATAGATTATGTGAGGGGCGTCCTGCTCCTCTTTTTTTGCCAGCGCGGAAGCTGCCGCCAGCCAGCCGGCTTCTCTGCCGACGGTCTGAAGAATTACAAATTTATCAACTCTTTGCATATCGCAGGCCAGTCTTCCCGCCTGTTGAACCGATAAAGCGGCATATCTTCCCGCAGATGCGTATCCCGGGGTATGGTCGGTGCCGAAAAGGTCGTTATCTACTGTTTTTGGCAGGCCGATACCGGTAATTTCGTAATTTACTTTTCTGCAGTATTCTTCAACCCTATGAATGGTATCCATAGTGTCGTTACCGCCGATGAGGAAAAAGTAATGAATGTCGTATTTTTTAAGTTGTGCCAGTATTTTCGGAAAATCTTCTTCTTTGACCTTATGCCGGCAGGAACCCAGCGCCGAGGAGGGAGTTTTTCTTAACCCTTCTATGATGGAGGATTTCTGTTTTCCGAGGTCAATGATTTCGTCATTCATGAAACCTTCTATGCCGTATTGCATTCCAAGAATTCTTCCAAATTTCTTTGACTTTAACGCAGTTTGAACCAGGCCGCAAAGCGTGGAATTGATGACTGCTGTAGGGCCGCCTGATTGTCCGATAATTATATTTGGTTTGATAAAAACCTCCCCGAAGCATGAAATAGATAACCAGAGTATAGTATTTTATTTAGAAATTATTGTCAAGTAGTTTTTGCCTGCAAAAAAACAGGGAAATATTCAATACTATTATGTAGTGCTCGATTTATTGAGCGCCTGATGAATCAGGCAACTACAAGGCATTATTTATGTTTTTACTTTGCACCTTGTACTTCGTGCTTTGTACTTGCTTTCATTGTGATAATAATGAAAGCAGAACTTGTGCGTACACCCTATGCCCAAAATCATTCGGGTGATTGACCCCGTTGCCGGTAATATCCAGAAAACTTTTAGCTTTAAGCAAACTGTCCCACATTTCGGTCATATCGGCGAGAACTATGCCTTTTCCGCAGAGTTTTTTTAGATCATCCCGGAATACAAAGAAGTTTTCCTTTATGACCAGCCATTCCTCGTTTCCGAGCATGGACGCGACTAGTATGAATTCGGCTTTCGGGTTCTCTTTTTTAACGGTCTCCATTATGCCTTTGACATTCTCTCCGTATTCATGCGGGGTCTTTGAAGTAGTATCATTCATACCGTAAGCGATAACGGTCAGGTCGGGTTTTTCCGCGGCCACTTTTTTGGCATCAGCGAGGCCCATGATTGCATTCCAGCCTCCGACAGCGAAGTTTTTGAGAAGAATATCGGTCTTGTAATAGTCTTTCAGAAAAAGAGCAAAAAGTTCGGGATAAGGCGGTAAATAGGGTTCCGCCCCGGTCATCTTTGAGGCATTATGGCCGGCAGAGATGCTGTCTCCGCTTATGCAAAGTTTCACCGGGATATTATTTTTTAGTTTTTCCATAGTGTTAGGCAGGTCTGTGCCGAGATATTTCGGGGTATAACCTTTCCATTGATCCGGCAAATGCGTATAAGTTATACTTGTCTGCAGTTTATGGAAAAAGAAACCTTCTCCGAAAAGGAGGAAAGTGTCAGGGTCATTTTTCTTGTGGGAAATTTTTGATGCCAGCGGTGAACTCTTAGGCAAATAGAGTTCTTGAGTAGTTTTATAAGGTATCTTTGAAGTCGGGGGAAGTGTTATGGTTTTCTTCTTTGTATCAACTACATAATCTCTGCCTTCTATATATGATATCGTCAGGTCGGCACTTTGAACGGCTAATACCGCTTCGGGAATGAACAAAAGACGGCTTTCCGGCCTATTGTCTGCTTTTTTGACAAAAAACAGGCTCTCCTGATGGACGGTCTTTCCGGTCCAAAAGGGTTTCAAAAGCTGTTCGAGAATTTCTCTGTCGTTCATGGTTTGCCTCTAATATTTGAAATGTGAAAGTATTGGATATTATAACATTTATACCGGAAAAAGTAATAGAAAACCGAGAAGACAAGCATTTAGAAGATGATTTCTATTTGACTTTAACATATTATCGAATTACAATGGGCTTGGTCAGTTTGTATAGATTCGTTTTTGCGCTTTATATAAAAGAAATTCTTTTTTTATGAGAGGAAAAAGATATGCCGATGACCCCGAAAGAAAGATGGCTGGCGGTACTAAAAAGACAAAAGCCGGACAGGGTGCCTATGGATTACTGGGGAACCGGGGAAGCCACGGAAAGACTGATGAAGCACCTGGACTGCGCAGATGATGAGGCTTTAATGAAGAAACTTCATATTGACAGGCCGTTTGCGGCCCGGCCGGAATATGTTGGCCCCGAAGAATTAAACAGCAGCGCGTATCTCCCGCCTTATATAAAAAATGTTTTTGGTATAAAAGGAATTCAAACTGTTTACGGCGAAGGTGCGGCGTCCGGTATCTATAACAGGACCACCTATTACCCTCTGGCCGAGTTTAATACAGTTGAGGAAATAGAAAAGAACTACAGATGGCCCGATCCGGACTGGTGGGATTATTCCGTAATACCCGGGAGCCTGCGGGGAAAAGAAGAGTATCCTATTATGGGAGGGATAAGCGAGCCGTTATTAACCTATAAACAGCTAAGGGGCGATGTCCAGGCCTATATCGATTTTTTGGAAAATCCCGAGCTGGCAAAATACTGTATTGATAAATTGTTCGAGCTAACCTATTTGGACATATTAAGAACTTATGAGGCAGCAAAAGGCAAGATAGATATTACCTGGGTAAACGAGGATTTTGGCTCCCAGGAGGATCTGCTCGTTTCTCCAAAAATAATAAAGGACTTCTTCCTGCCGGGGATGAAGAAATTAATAGACCTGGTGCATGCCGGCGGCGGTTATGTTTTCCACCACTCCGACGGGGCGGTCAGAAAAAATATTCCGGTGATGATAGAAGCCGGGATAGATATTTTAAATCCGGTGCAATGGCGCTGCGCGGGGATGGACCGGGAGGAATTGAAAAAAAGCTTCGGGGATAAAATAATATTTCACGGCGCGGTTGATAACCAGCAAACCCTGCCTTTTGGAACTGTAAAAGATGTCCGGGAGGAAGTCCTGTATAACTTAAGAGTGCTCGGAAAAGGCGGAGGCTATATTCTGGCTCCGTGCCATAATGTACAGGTAAATACACCGCCGGAAAATGTTGTCGAATTATACGAGACGGGCTATCACTACGGAAAAAGCTGAGAAATATCCGGCATCAGAAATACCTTTTTTCATTATATAATTAACTTGGCGAAAATATTGAAATTGATTCGGAATACAACTTAAAAAATGGTGCGGAAGAGGGAGATAAGAAGCAAGAGACAAATAGGGTATATTTTTCAATGATTTTATTTGGGATAAATAACGGAAAGAAAAATACTAAAGACGCTGTCCGCCTGCAAGGCGAGACCTCGCCAATGAAGCATTGGCGGGGTTCCCGGATATCCATAAAGCCGAATTCCGGTATGACATACGGTAAAAGCTTTAATCTTGTTATCTATAAGTAATCGGTGTTCACCTTCGGTCAAATCTCGCCAAGGGCGGAGAATCTAAGAGGAGGGGGTTATATGCAAAGACAATGTTTTTTGCTCAGGGTGAAAAAGGGGATGCTTAAGGAGTATCTTAAGGCGCATGAGGTGGTTTGGCAGGATATGCTTGACGCAATAAAGGAATGCGGTATCCGGAATTACTCGCTTTTTTACAGGGAGGACGGGATGCTGGTCGGTTACCTGGAGGGGGATGATATAGAGGCTTCCTTTGCCAAACTTGATAAAACCGAAGCCAATGTGAAGTGGCAGAAGAATATGTCTCCTTACCTTGAAAAGGGGAAGGAAAAACTGACATTTTATTTCCATACGGCTTAGAAACTAAAGCGAGCATTAAAGTATAATGTAAGTGCCAATGGTTGTTATAAGACGCTTTTGTTTTCAAAATAATTAAAATAGTCACTACATCTCGCAATAGGGACGGGATGATAAGGGGGAAGTGATATGAAAGGGAAAGAAAACAAGGTTTTACCTGTTGCTAACCATCTTCATAAAAAGGATGTATACAACAGTTTGTTAACTAAAATATCCAAAATTATTGTGCAAGGGCGAACCAAAGCTGTTCAAGCTATTGACTTGATTCAGGTACGGACTTACTGGAATATTGGCAGGATGATAGTTGAGCATGAGCAAGGCGGTAAAGCGCGTGCGGGATATGGTGTTGCTTTAATTCCGCGTCTTTCTGAAGATATGATAAAAAGATTTGGTAGGGGCTTTTCAGGGATTAATTTACGAAATATGCGCCGTTTTTATCTGGAGTTCGGCACTAAGATTCAACAGACAGTGTCTGACGAATTTGAACCAAGGCTCTCCTGGTCGCATTATTGCGAGTTGTTGAAAGAAGATAACCTTGCCTCCCGTTCATTTTATGAAATTGAAGCCGCAGAGAACGGCTGGTCTATGCGTGAACTAAGACGGCTCTTCCCTCAGAAAAAGAACTTCACAGCATGCTGAAGATAAAAAACAAGTAAATTCAAATAACACAAAGGAAAATATGCTTACAGACAACGAGTTGTTGAAGAGAATTGCCGTAAGGGTGATGCTTGAAAGAGGACTGCAACCGGAGTTTTCATCCCGGGCAATTTCTGAAGTTGCAAAGTTAGACGGGGAAAGCGGTTTGCCGGGAAAAGATGAGAGAGATTTGAGAGGCCTGCTCTGGTGCTCCATAGACAATGATGATTCCAGAGACCTGGATCAGCTTACCGCGGCAGAACAACTTGAAGACGGCGGGATTAAAATATATGTAGCGGTCTCTGATGTGGACGCGCTGGTAAAGAAAGACTCGGCAATAGACGCGCACGCGAAGCAGAATACCACCTCGGTTTACACGGCGGGCGGGAATTTCCCGATGCTTCCGGAAAAACTCTCTTTTGGTTTAACTTCTCTAAATGCCGGTGTTGACCGGAGAGCTTTAATAATTGAAATGAACCTGGACAAGGAAGGGATGCTTAAAAGCAGTGCGGTTTACACGGGAAGCGTAAACAACAAAGCAAAACTTGCTTATGACAGCGTTGCAGCCTGGCTTGACGGGACCGGCGTTATTCCCAAAGAGATACCTATAGTTTTGGGCATGGAAGAAAACTTAAGACTACAGGATGCCACCGCTCAAAAGTTAAAAGAAAAAAGGCGCTTGGGCGGGGCTCTTGATTTTCGCACTATCGAGCTCCATTCTGTTTTTTTTGACGGGAAGCTTAGCGCGCTTAAGGAAGACAGGAAGAATAGGGCGAAAGAGCTCATCGAGGAATTCATGGTGGCGGTAAACGGCGTGATAGCCCGGTTCCTTACCTTAAAAAATTTCCCGTCCCTGCGGCGGGTTGTAAGAAAGCCAAAGCTCTGGTTGAAAATAGTTGCGCTTGCGGCGGAAAAAGGCTATAAACTGCCGGTCCTCCCGGATTCAAAGGCGCTGGAAATATTTTTACAAAAGGAGAAAATCGCAAATCCTGAAAGCTTTCCGGATCTTTCTCTAAGCGTCATCAAACTCCTTGGACCCGGAGAGTATGTTGCGGAGGTGCCGGGAGAAATTCCGGTGGGGCACTTTGGGCTGGCCGTGAAAGATTATACACACTCAACTGCGCCCAACAGAAGGTATCCGGATATTATAACTCTAAGGCTTTTAAAAGCCGCAATCGGCGGCTCAAACACTCCTTACGGTAAAGACGAGCTTAACTCGCTTGCTATTCATTGCACTACGCAGGAAGATGCGGTAAAGAAGGTGGAAAGACAGGTTAGCAAGTCTGCGGCCGCATTGCTTTTAAGATATAGAATTGGAGAGAAATTCAACGCTATTGTCACCGGTGCTTCCGAAAAAGGCACCTGGGTCAGGCTTTCGGAGCCACCGGTCGAAGGCAAACTTTCGGAAGGTTATGAAGGCCTTGAAGTCGGCATGCGGGTTATGGTTAGACTCGTCAGTACAGATGTGGAAAGAGGTTATATAGATCTGGAAAAAGCTTAATATGGAAAAAGTAATAAAGGAATTGACAGAATTAGTTAAAACTCTGAATAAATTAAAAAAACTTGTTCTTGCGCCTTCATATAAAAAAGGCGAATATGATTCTCATTCAGTTGACTGCCCGTTTGTTTTTAAACATAAAGGAAAGTTTTATATGACCTTTGTCGGGTGGGATTCAAAAGGCTACCGGACCGGGCTGGCAGTATCTTCCGACCTTCTTACCTGGAAAAAAAAGAAAATGATAATGGACCGGGGGCCAAAAGGCTCGGTCACGCAATATAACGCGGCTCTCACCTGGATAATGCGGGATAATGACCTATTTGGGAGCGGTGGATTAAAAAAGGTGAACGGGGAATATCTCGGTACCTATCATGCTTATCCCGGTGCGGGTTATGAAACAGGGCCGGCGGTTATCGGCTTGTGCCGGAGTAAAGACCTGCTTAACTGGAAATTGGAAAAACCTTTTCTTTTTCCGGAAAAGAAAAATAAATGGGAAAGCGGGGGTTTATATAAATCTTGTCTGGTTGAAAATAACGGTAAATATTATATGTTTTACAATGCCAAAAACGATAAACCGGAAAATTGGAGAGAGCAGACCGGGGTTGTTTTTTCCTCAGATCTGGTCAACTGGAAAAGAAGTAAACTCAATCCTGTCTTAAAGAACGGAAAAAAAGGTGCATTTGATGACCTTTTTGCCAGCGAGCCCTGTGTTTTAAGATATAAAAAAACCTGGGTGATGTTTTATTTTGGCCTCTGTAGTGACGGGCACGCCCGGGAAAGCGTCGCTTTTTCGAAAGACCTTGTTCACTGGAAAAAATCAAACGAGGTGCTTGTGAATATAGGAAAGGAAGGCGAACATGATTCACTCTATGCCCATAAACCTTCTATATTTTATTACAAAAAGAAGCTTTACCATTTTTATTGCGCGGTCAAAAAAAATCCCTCAGGCAAAATAGGAGAGATAAAGCATAACGAGGTTAGGGGTATAGCGGTAGCGACGGATTAAAACAATTTCTAATAACTGATAACTAATTACTGATAGATTGATAAAATAAGATATAGTAAATAGTTAGCCGCCTGATTCCACGGGAACTTTCCTTCACCGAACGCCTTGAAGAAAAAACTATTTTAAAATTTATTGACTTTAAATCTATTTGGGGTATAATTCAACCTATGCGTGAAAAATTGCTCTATAAAGTCGGGGTGGTTGGTTGCCCGTCCAAAACTGATGTGGCCTGGAACAAGAAGAATCTTTCTATTTTAAAGAAACTCGGTTTTAATGCTTTGCAGTTGAATATTGCGTGGGGCTGCAGACCGGCAGACGAGCCTTTAAATCTTGAAGATGTGGTCAAGATTCCCGCGGGCAAGGAAAAAATACTTGCGCAACCGATGAAGCTTCTTTCCAAACAAACCAAAAAAGACTTTGACAGAAGAAGGAACGACCTGAAGAAACGCATCAAGTTATGCAAAGAAAACGGATTTAAAGCAATCTTTCACTTTGGCGCGCCCTACAATGCTCACCAGCTCTACACCGATGCACCCATGATCAACTGTGTTCTGGATGAAACCGTGGTTAACCGGTATGTTTGCCTTATGGAGGAGTTTTTTGAACAGTTCCCGGGCGTTGACGATCTCTGGTTCTATGCCTATGACCAGGACAGCGGTATATGCAATGAGTTCGGCGTTTGCGCTGCCTGCCGCGGAATTCCGCTTCACGAAAGAATAGTTCCGTTTGTAAATAAAATAGCAGCAACCTGGAAAAGGTTAAATCCCGCGGGGAGAGTATGGTGGGAGCCCTGGGAACTTTCCCACGGCCAGGCGCTAAGATGTGTGGAAGGTCTGGATCCAAAAACAACCGGGCTGGCTATGCATTCTAATATCGGGGAGGTTATGATAACCAATCCGGTTGATCTGTGGCTGAAAAGCACCGCTGAGCTGGCTAAGAAGAGAGGCATACCTCTCATTGTCGAAACCTTTCTGGGCGGGCCTTCGGAAGAAGTGGAGCCTTTCAATTATCTGAGCCATCCTCTTGCCGTTCTAAGGTCTCTTAAAACGATAAACAGTATACCTCATATATCCGGGATTAAGGAATATTATGGGCTTGTCCCGGGAAAAGAGGACCCGAACCTTCGGATGTCGGGAATATTCTTTAAAGATACCGCTATTTCTGAAGATAAAGCTTTGAAACTTCTTGCCTTGCCTTACAAAAAAGCAAGCGGGGATATAATAACTTTCTGGAGATTAACATCTTTGGCCATGGAATTGTTCCCCTGGAACGCTTCCTGGTGGATACGTGAAGTCGGTAAATGTGAAATCAAACACGCTATGACTGCCGCCTTTATTCGCGGCCAGCAGGCTCATACCCCTTCCTGGGAATCTTCCCGCCGGGCCGTATTTATTAAGACGGACAGTATGCAGCCGGATCCGTGGCTGCTTGAAGATGTCCAGCTGCGCTGTGAGATGGCGGCAGAGAAAATGGCAGAAGCTCTAAAACTGGGCCGGATATTTATAGACAAACTCCCCGGGAAATTACGGCCGGTATTTTCAAAAAACCTTGCCGAACTTGACGGGTTCAGAAGAAGAGCGCTGTCTTACGCCTATCACATCCGGGAAACCAATCTTGTCTTTATTATGCGGTATTTACGGAACAAAAAGAAGCCGGTCCCGGAAAAAATAAAACAGGAATTGCTTGAGATTTTAAGAAAGGATATGGCGAATCAGCAATCCACCACTGCCTGCAAGCCGGCGATAATACTCCTAAATAAAAGTGTTGACAGATTTTTAGCGAAGTATTTCAAGGTTGGAAATATAGATTCCCAGTCGAAAGGTCCATTCACCGTTACTTCCAGATAATATCAGTTCTTCCTGTAAGAAAAACAATTAAGAATATTTATCGGGACTAAAGAGTTAAAGTACCGGGGATTAAAGTCAGGCGGTAGATGCAGGCTTCATTTTCGGCACCGGCGGTCATAAAACTTCCGTTAGAAAGAATTGTCAGGTTAAGGCCGTCAGGACTTATAAATTTTGAGACGATACAAGGATTGTAGTAACCTTCCGGGGAGAACCGTTTTTCATCAAAGGCCGTCCAGGGACCCCAAGGTGCCGGTGCTTCATAGAATATCCAGGCCGTATCGGCCGGCGCCACATGGCCGGAGCCTTTCGTGTAATACCACTGGATCATCAGATAGCGTTTTAAAGGTGCGTTGTATTGCACCCCGGTCATACTGCACTTCCCAGGATTTACCAGAATCGGCCTGGCTTCGTTAAGTTTTGGCGACCAGTTTGCATCCGCCATCCCGTCTTTGCCGGTGAAGAATTGCCAGTCAGAGGCTTCCAGATTCGGGATTTTTGTTTTTAATATTCTGCCCAGAATCATATCATCGCCGTTTTCCCAGAAACCGTCATTTGAAACGGCATAAATATATTTGTCCGCATTGTGCACGAAGACCTCAGCGTCTTTACCGTATTTCACGAAGAAGGGGCTTCCAAATCTTCCGCCGGGGAACATAGGATTATTGTAATTTTCCCGGGCTGTCCGTTTCCAGGTCAAGCCTTTGTCGGTTGACATAATAAGGCTTGAGTTTTCAGCCGTCTGGCGCGCGCTAAAATTCAGACCATGCCGGCTTACGAACTCGTAAATATTTCCTGCAGCACAAATATTACCGTTGGCCTTCCACATACAGCCATCCGGACCCTTTGAAGTCATCCCGCCGTATTCAGCCATGCGGTTTATTGTTTTTCCCTTGAGACTTGCCGGGGTGTTTCCGCTTAAGAGGTGAAACTGCAGATTATTTCCGGGCCGTTTATTCAAGTTGTTTACCGGATTTTCGCTGAATTCAACGGTGTCATCGGAACTTGCATAGAGGTTGTCGTCTTCCGCCCAGCACGCGTCCCAGGTATCCCCGAGGGAGGTCATATCTATTTTAGGTTTTCCGAGAATAATTTTCATATGAAGATTTTAGCAGATTATAACTGATAATTCAAATAATAGACGCTGACTTAACTTTTGAGTGCATTGAAAAGACCAGAGATAAAGTTTATAATGAAGTTTGTAAAAACTATTAGCATTATCAAGGAGAAATTATGGCAAAGATGACCAAAAGAGAGCGGGTCGAAAGAGCTATGAACTTGCAGGAAACCGACAAAGTTCCTATCTATGACCTGGTACGGTCTGATTCCTTTTTTGAACACTTTAGCGGAAAAAAACTTCCGCCTTTGGCTGAAGATAAAGAAACGGAAGATAAACTGCTGAAGATTGCAGGCAGTTCGCTTGATAATTTTCTTGATATGACCCGTGATGTAGGATTCGGGCCTACGGTGGAAAAAGACCTTGTGGACGAACTTGGTTTTACAAAACACTTCAGTATTAAGGAAAAAACCAACTGGATAGTAAAAAGGCCCTTTGAGGACGAAAAAGGCGCCATTGAATTTTTAAAAAAGTGGATACTCCTGCAGAAAAAAGCCCATAAAGAACTAAAAGAAAATTCAAAAACCTTCCGCGAGAAATGGCACACTGAATTTTTAAAGACCCAAAGCACCATCGGTGATACGGTAAATCTTCTTGCCTGCCAGGGGACCGGACTGGATGAATTGAGGCATAATATAGGTCTGGATCTTTTTTCCTATCTTGAGTGCGACGACCCGGGGCTGCTTTCGGAATTTCTTGAGGTGACCACCGATTACCGGGTGGAAATGTGCCATATTATAGCGGACAAGAAACTCTCGCCCTGCGTTTTAACTTACGGCGATATTGCCTGCAAAAATATGCTGCTTCATTCGCCGGCTTACTTAAGAAGGGAGTTTTGCCCGAGGCTGACGAAATTGAATGATGCGTGGCACGAACACGGTATAAAATGCTTATTCCATTCCGACGGATACCTGATGGAAATAATGGATGACTTAATAGCCACAGGCATAGACGGCTTAAATCCGATAGAAACGGTGGCGGGCATGAACCTTAAAGAAGTAAAAGAAAAGTATGGCAAAAAAATCTTTCTTACCGGCGGTATCGATATGAGTCAGTTGTTATCCATGGGAACGCCCGAACAGGTCAGAGTAGTCTGTGAAGAGGCGGTAAAAGATGCCCGTCCCGGATACTTTATCGGTTCAACCACCGAAATAGATAACAGCGCAAAGCTTGAAAATATAATAGCAATGTATGAGGTCGTAAACAAATAAGTTTTTTTGCAAATTAAAGTAAAACTTCGTTTTCGTAAAGTTTGGAGTTTTTCATCTTTGCATAAGTGGAATTATTGAAATATAAATAAAGCAGCATTTTATGGAGGTTGTTAAATGAGAAAAGCAGTTTGTGCGCTGATTATATTGCCGGTAATTCTGTTTGTTTTATTGCCGGAACTGCTTGTTGCGGATGTTAAGATATGGACTTGTGATATAATTTCAAATGAGAATAATTACAAGGCAGCCAGGGAATTGAAACCCATTCTTTTAGTCGGGGCCAGAAATGGATCACTTTCGGGAAAGATAATTGTCGAAGCCACGGGAGACATAAAAGGACTTAAAGCGTCTGCGGGTAATCTAACCGGCAAAGCCGGTGAAATTTCCGCAAAAAATGTGCAGGTGCGTTACGGGAAAGAATGGGAGAACAGCAGCGGTTGGCTTATGCCAAAAGGGGCGGACATTCTTGCGGAGTCTGCGCCTGAATCGGCTCCCAGGAAAGGAATACGGGTATTACCCGTTTGGATTACGGTAAAAGTACCCAAAGACTCTAAAGCAGGAATATATACCGGCTCAATATATGTTCAAACTTCAGATTCCCCATCTGTTAATGTGAAATTGAATCTGGAAGTCGTGGATTGGACTTTGCCCGACCCTCAGGATTACCGCACCTGGATAGATTTCATGCAGTCTCCTGATACCCTGGCTCGTATTGTCAAAAATCTTTAGGCGTTTTCGCCTAAAATCTTTATTTTATAATATTTTACTTGATTTAAAGTTCCCTCCCCCTTATTATTGACCTGTAACCTTAAAGGAGGCTATGCTATGAAGACCAGAATTTCCCGTT
>CAIYPD010000114.1 GCA_903928075.1 Candidatus Firestoneibacteriota bacterium | reverse complement strand
CAAAACAAAAAGTGAAACTTGCTAATTGGCTATGGAAGGAGTTTTGGCAAACGCATTTATTTTTGCCCTGGTAGGATTGTTGCGTCTTGACAAACTTTTACATAGATGACAGTTTTTTAATAGCAAATTTCTTTTGATCTATTATTTTATATCGCACTTTTCTTTAAAAATAGCGGTCTAGTCCGCGGTACTGCAGGGCTTCCGCTATATGTTCCACCTTTATATTCTCGGAACTTTCCAGGTCGGCGATGGTGCGGGAAACTTTCAACACTTTGTCATAAGCGCGCCCGCTTAGGTTAAATTTATCTATCGCGGTCTTTAAAAGATTATGGCTCTCTTCATCCAGGGCGCAAAACTTCTTTATATGACGGGAACTCATATGCGCGTTGCAAAAGACCTTAAGCCCTTTAAATCTTTCTCTTTGCAGGGTTCTTGAAGCATCAACTCTTTTTTTAATAGTCTCTGAACTGTCTCCTGTGGCTTCCGCGGATAATTGCTGGTATTTTACCGCCGGCACTTCTATATGTATATCTATCCTGTCCAAAAGCGGGCCGGAAATCTTTTTCAAATACCTTTGTATTTCGTACATACTGCACTTGCATCCTTTTCTTCCGTCGCCGTAGTACCCGCATGGGCAAGGATTAAGCGCGGCTACGAGCATAAATCTTGCAGGATAGGTTACCGAGGCGGCCGCCCTGGTGACGGTCACAAAACCGTCTTCAAGCGGCTGGCGCAAAACTTCTAACACGCTTTTACCAAATTCAGGAAGTTCATCTAAGAATAAGACGCCGTTATGCGCCAGAGAAACTTCCCCCGGTCTCGGAAAAGTCCCGCCGCCTACCAGCGAAACATCACTGGCCGTATGATGCGGACTTCTAAAAGGCCGGACCGCGATGATGGATTTCTTTTTCCCAAGCAGCCCGGCAACACTGTGTATCCGCGTAGTCTCTATGGCTTCTTCAAGGGTTATATCCGGCAGAATTGTCGGGAGGCGCCTTGCCAGCATCGTCTTACCCGAACCCGGACTCCCGACCATTACAATATTATGCCCGCCGGCCGCGGCTATTTCGGAAGCCCTCTTCGCATGTTCCTGCCCCTTAACCTCGTTATAGTCTATCTCGTAACTATGAGCTTTGTTAAAGGTGTCGGAAATATTTATCTTATGTTTTTCCGGCTTCAGCAGACCGTTAAGTATGGCTACTACTTCTTTCAATGTTTTTACGGGATAAACCTCTATCTCGGAGATTATCGCCGCCTCATCCGCATTCGCAGACGGGAGAATCAGTTTCTTTTGTTTACTTTCTTTAACGGCCATCGCGATAGAGATCACGCCTTTTACGGGCTTTAGCTCCCCATCCAGCGAAAGTTCGCCCACAAGAATATAATCATTCGTAGCCCCGGTTATGTCTTCATTTGCTTTTAGCACGCCTATAGCAATAGGCAAATCAAAACCCACGCCTTCTTTCTTTATATCTGCCGGCGCCAGGTTGACCGTCATTCTAAGATACGGAAAATCATAGCCGGAATTCCTAATAGCGGCTTTTACCCGGTCGCGGCTTTCCTTTACCGAGATATCGGGAAGGCCCACTATCGTGGAATGAATTGCCAGGCCGGGAGAAAGGTCCACCTCCACTTCGACAACAAACGCATCAATACCATAAGTGGTAGCAGAATATATTTTTGACAGCATTTTTCACCCCTCAGTGAATTTATTTTCTAAAGGTATTGTAGCAGACAGGCAGGTAATATTAAAGGGTTATTTAGGCGGGTCTGTATTTTGCTTTTTAAGACATTTTAGGCCATCAATAGCCGGTAATTAAAAAAGGGTGCTGCAGAAAAACACAGCACCCTTTTTTTATTTTCTTGCTAATTATGCAGACTGAAGGACCGTGCTGCCTTAGAACCTTATTTCTTCCCGGGAAGCGCCTCACTCACAAGTACCTTTTTAAGTACTACCGGTTTTACCGGCTTTCCTCTGGCGTCCATTTCAACTTTGCCCATCGCATCTACCACATCCTGCCCCTCAACAACCTGGCCAAAGATTGTGTGTTTATTATTCAGCCAGTCTGTAGGGACATGCGTGATAAAGAATTGACTGCCGTTGGTATTCGGACCGCTGTTGGCCATAGCCAGGCGCCCGGGTTTGTCGAACTTCAGACCTGAACTAAATTCATCGTTAAACTTATAGCCGGGGCCACCGTTACCTATCCCGTTGGGACAACCACCCTGAATCATAAAATTATCAATAATCCGGTGAAATATCAAGCCGTCATAAAAAGGTTTCTTCACTTTCTCTCCGGTCTTTGGGTCCAGCCATTCTTTTGTCCCGTTTGCCAGTTCTACAAAATTCTTAACTGTCAGGGGCGCTTCCCTGGGAAACAATTCACAGACTATCTTTCCCATGGAAGTATCAAAAGTAGCGTATAACTTCGCTTCACTGCTCATTTTCTTATTCTCCTTTAAATTTTTTCCCGACTCCTGCGCTAACACCGGACTTAAACTGCAAAAAACTAATGCTATGACCGCCAAAACAAACTTTTTCATACTAACCTCTCCTTGACCATTTTGTCTCAAGATTTCGCATTACTGGTTACCTGAAATAGTATTTTCCATTTTTATTATTTATCGCCCATCATCAATTATTTATTATTTATTATCTATTATCCATCATCTATTGTCTTATTGTTTTTCTATCTCCAACGCCACCCCGTATTCCTTAGCAATACTTTCCAGGTCCGCATAGGTTTCTTCCGCCAAAGAAAAACCGTTTTTTATGTTTTTCTCATAAGAGGCGAACTCCCTTTCACCAGGTACCATGACCGAAGAGAAGCCTTTTGCTGGCGGGATGGAATGTATATCATCAACCATCAAAGCCACATTTTTTTTGAACTCTTTTAGCGGTACAAAGTTTTTGATATTTATCACTATAAACATATGACCGAGCATTCTGAATTTATCATAATCCCCGTACATTTTGGGGAGCCTTATGCCAAAAAGAGCACCGGTCAAAGGGCCGCAAAGAATATCCACGATAAAAGCGAGGCCATAACCTTTCGGTCCCGCCATCGGCAGCAGATATTTAATTTTGTTGGCATCTGTCGTCGGCACACCTTCTTCGTCAACGCCCCAGTCAGACGGAATTGGTTCACCTTTTTTTCTCGCGACTATTATTTTGCCTAAAGAGGCAACACTTGTCGCCATATCCAGTAACACCGGGTATTTCTTATTGCAGGGAACGGCGACGCATATAGGATTGGTGCCGATTGCCGGAATTCTTCCGCCAAAAGGTACGACCGAAGCGTCCGTGTGGCTTATGGCTATACAAATCATGTCTTTCTTTACAGCTTCCAGCGCGATAACCCCGGCCATACCGAAATGGGAACTATTCTTCACGCCCACCATGCCTACCCCGAATTTCCCGGCAAGTTTAATAGCCTGCTTTACCGCTGTCATAGAAATAGCATGGCCAAAACCGTGACCACCGTCGACTAAAGAAGTACACCCGTTTTTCTTCTCTATCTTAATCTTCGGGTTTTTCTTAATCGTCCCCGCTTTTACCCTTTTCAGATAATGCGCCAGGCGCATAACCCCGTGCGAATAAAAGCCATAGAGCTCCCCCTCCACCAGAGAGTTAGCCACTATCTTAGAATCAGCCTTATTAACCCCGGCCTTAGCCAACACCTTAAAAATAAACGCATTTATTTTCTTGGAATCTATCACTCTGTCGCTCATTTTCATCCTTTGCTAAAACGATTTCACAGATTACAATACTAAGGGATTGCCCTTCCGCCAAAAAGCTTCGGCAGACGACTAAATATTAGAATGTACACTTTTGAAAGTCAGATTAAAACAAAAGCAATATCCTTCCAAGATTTTAGACCTTACGAACCTTATCTCGCTATGTCAACATTTGTTGACATCTATATATCCTTCCTCTCGAGAAAAGCTTTGCTTAAAAACTTTATGAACCTTATTTCTACCTCACCCACAGCAAATGTATCTTGTTGCCCAGCGGGTCGAGCTTTTTAAGAAAAACCGCTTTAAGCTCCGGCTTCACCTTCGGCTCTTCGAGTTCAATGCCCTTGTCCGTAAGTATTTTGCAGGCAAGTTCAAAATCCGAGACCTTAATAGCCACATGCACCTTGTCGCTCTGCGGATCTTTCATTACCTCTATCCTGCCGGGGCCGCTTGACGATAAAAAGAAAGATGAGTTACCTTCTTTCGCTTTAAGCCCGAAAGTTTCGGCATAAAAATCCGTAACCTTCTTCCCGTCTGCTTTGGCACTCGGATAAAGCCCTAAATGCTCAATGCCCGTAAATACCGGGACACCTTTCGCTTCCCTTATCCAGCCGAGAAGTTTTGCGGTTGTCTTCGTAAGCGTTTCCCAGTCCTGTTTTTCAAGAACTTCTTTTGAAATTAAATTCGAACCCATACCGACCGCCACTACGCCGGCTTTAAACCATTTGTCGATGGATTCTTTTGTCCCTTCAACGCCTCCTGTCGGCATTATTGAACTCCACGGCATAGGGCCGAGTAAGTTTTTCACAAAGCCGGGTCCCCCGACTTCTGCGCCGGGGAAAATCTTGCAGATTTCCACGCCCATCTCTTCCGCGTTGGCTATTTCGGTGGCCGTGCCGCAGCCCGGAGAATAGGGAATTTTTTTACGGTTACAAATTTTTGCGACTTCAGTATTGAGCATAGGTCCTACGATAAAATTGGCGCCGTTGTTTATAAAAAGTGAAGCGGTATAGGGATCGCCCACTGAACCCACGCCGAGTATCAGACCCGGAACTTCTTTTTCGCAAAATTTTACAAGGTCACCGAAGATCTGGTAAGCAAACTCACCGCGGTTGGTAAACTCCAATACTCTGGACCCGCCCGCTGCGACGGCCTTCGCCACATTCTTCGCTACTTCTATGTCCTTATTGAAAAACACCGGCACCAACCCGCTCTCAATAATCGCGTTATTAACCTGTATCCTTTTGTACCTAGCCATTTTTAATTCCCCCTTTTTAAAATAGATTCTCCGCCCTCGGCGAGATCTCACCGCAGGTGGACACAGATTCCAAAACCTTTGGATTTCACTGATTTACAAAAACAATCCTTCAACGATTTTAGACTTTATTAACTTTACGAACCTTAAAAACCTTATGAACAGAGTTTCCCTCTATCTCGACACCCTTCCCGCCGTTGCCCCTTTCATAATCCCTTCTACTTCCGCTACCGTTACTATATTAAAATCACCCATAATGGAGTGTTTCAAACAGGAAGCGGCGACAGCAAAGTTAAGCGCCTTCTGCAGGTCTTCCCCGTAAGTTCGAAGTCCGTAGATAAGCCCGCCCATGAAAGAATCCCCGCCACCAACTCTGTCTACAATATGCGTTATCTGGTAAACCGGCCCCACATATATTTTACTGCCGTCATAAAGCAGGCCCGACCAGCTGTTATGGCTGGCGCTCACACTGCCCCGGAGTGTAATGATTATTTTTTTTAAATTGGGGAACTTCTTTTTCAATTCTTCTACCACAAATCTATATTGTTCGGCTTCGACTTTTCCTGAAGAGACATCTGATTCGGGTGCTTTTATGCCAAAGACCTTTTCGGCGTCTTCTTCATTACCGAGCGCCACATCGCAGTACTTAAGCAATTCCGGCATTACCTCGCCGGCTTTTTTGCCCCATTTCCAGAGTTTGGCTCTAAAATTCAAGTCACAGGAAACTATCAAACCCTTTTCCTTTGCTTTTTTAACTCCTTCCAAACAGGCCTCCGCTGCGCCCTGACTTACCGCAGGGGTAATACCGGTCCAATGAAACCAGTCAGCATTCTCGAACGCCTTGTCCCAATCTATCATGCCTTTTTCTATCGTGGCCAGCCCGGAGTTCGCCCGGTCATAGACCACTTTACTTCCCCTCTGCATTGCGCCGTTCTCCAGAAAATAAATTCCCAGCCGGTCGCCGCCTCTTACTATATGTTCCGTGCCAATTCCGTAACCCTGCATAAAACTCAGGCACGCTTCGCCGATATCATTTTTAGGTATTCTGGTCACAAAGTCCACAGGTATTTTGAAATTTGCGAGAGAAGCCGCGACATTGGCCTCCCCTCCTCCGAAAACCACATCAAAGGATGTCGCCTGGCGGAATCTCAAATAACCGGGCGGGCAGAGCCGGAGCATCACTTCCCCGAATGTTACAACTTTCTTAACCATAATATTCCCTCCTTTTGAAATAGATTCCACAGATTGCATAACATCTGATTCCACAGATTAAAGTCAGAGAACAAGAATACAACCCTCCTGAGGCGGGCTGCTTCGCAGGATAAGCTTAGCACTTACATAAATATCCTTCAACGATTCTAAGACCTTACAAACTTTACAAACCTTAAAAACCTTACAAACTTAAAATTTTCCTACGGTATTAGCACAACTTTAATCGCCTTCCCTGCTTCCATGGCTTCAAAACCTTCTTTCCATTTTTCAAGCGGTAGTTCGTGCGTAACAAGTTTTGCCAGATTGATTTGTTTTCTTTCAAGCATTTTTATTCCGGTCTCCCAGCCTGACCAGCTGGAGGAAAAACAGAAGGTCACCTGCGCCGCTTTGAAGATTGCGGTATCCCAGGGCATTTCCGCCGCCGGTTTTCCGGTTATCCCCATAGCGCACAATTTACCCTGCCTTCTTAACGACTCAAAAGCTGTTTTAATGGCTAAAGGCGCGCCGGAGGCCTCAACAACTACATCCGCTCCGTATCCGCCGGAAGCCTTTTTTACTCTTTCGACAACATTTTCTTTACCTGCATCTATAATTTCATCCGCGCCGAGTTCCATGGCTCTTTTTAATTTTAAGTCCGCGCTTCTCGAAGTACCGGCAACCAGGACATAAGCGCCTGCCGCCTTCGCAAGCTGCAAGCAGATCAAACCTATCGGTCCGGGCCCGCTTATAAGCACGGTATCTCCGGCGTTTATTCCGGTCCGCTCAATAAGGCCGTGCACGCAAACCGCCAGGGGCTCGCATAAACTTGCTTCCACAAAACCTATAGTTTCCGGGAGCCGGTGTATAAGTTTTCCCGGCACAGCAACATACTTTGCCATTGCGCCGTCAACGCCTATGCCCAAGGGCCTTTTGTCAGGACATATATGGGGTTTTCCAGTTTCGCAGTATAAGCAGATTCCACAAGATTTGGTCCGGGTCTCGGTAACTACCCGGTCTCCGGTTTTCCTGTTTTTAACCCGGCTTCCGACTTCCGCAATTACCCCGGAGAGTTCATGACCCATAATCATCGGCGGCCAGTTGGGATGCTCGTCATGATATATATGTATGTCAGAACCGCAGACGGAAACCGCTTTAACTCCTATAAGAACTTCGTCTTCGGTAATTTGGGGTCTGGGCATTTCTTTGTACTCCACAAAACCCTTCCCTTTCTTTATCTTTACGACTGCTTTCATATTTTTTCCTTTGTTCTCTCCCCCTGTTTCACCTTCTATTCTCCATTGCTCTACCCCGGGGAAGGTATGGTCGGGGCCCTTATAACTCTTTATAGAATACAATACAACAAGCTTGAGGCTTTTCATTGTACCTAAAATATATCCTTCAACGCTTCTGTTTAGTGCTTAGAATTTTGATCTTAAAGTTTATTCTTAACTTATCCTTAATTTATTTTTGATTTAATTCCAGTATTCTTCTAACTTCTTTCACGACAAAAGCCACACGGTTCTCAAACTCTTTTTTTCCTTTTTTTAAAGTTGCGGCTTTTGGAAAACCCCAGCAGCCGGTGCCGCCGGTGGCGCCCACCATGCCTACCCAGTCCAGGTCGGCCCGGTGATAAACCGGAGAGCAATTTTTAACTTTTTTCAGATTTATCTTCTTTTTCCATAAGTAAAGCATCAAGGAGGTCTCTTCATCACCTGAATGCAAATCCAAATTTGTCCCTACGGTCTTCCCGTAGGCCGCATCCACAAAAAAAACTTTGCCGTCATACTTTCCCTCATAATTTATTTCCCGGACGGTGGGTTTTAAAATAAAATTTGCACCGTGGAAATTAAAGACAAATATTTTTTTGTAACCCTGTCTGAAGAGGGACTCCGTAAGATCCATAACAACCGCCCGGAGTGTCAGAGGCCGTAAAGTCACCGTCCCCGCGCCGTCCATATTTTCAATTGAATTTCCAAAAGGCATAACAGGCAGAAGATAGGCGCCAATCTCTTTGGCCGCTTTTTCGCAAACTTTCTCGGCAATAAAAGCATCGGTCTTGACCGGCAGGTGAAAAGAATGCTGTTCCGTCGCGCCGACGGCAAGAAAAGCAATATCGGTTTTAAAGTTTTTAATTTCCGGGCTTGTATTTTCTTTATTTACCATATTCTCCTTTTGGCGCCAAAAGCGGCGCTTGATGACACACCCTCCCTAAAGATTGGCGGGCATGGATAGGAAGCAAGATGTCACAGATTTAAATACTTCTTTTTACTTACCGCCCTCTGTCCTCCGCCTTCCGTCTTCCGTCCTCTGTCTTCCGTCCTCCGCCCTTCCTTCAGCGGTTAGAGTTTAACCGCCCGGCCTGTTTCCGACGACCTGTAAATAGCATCTATAACTTCCAGGGCTTTCAAACCGTCAATACCGTTACTCCCGAAGACGGACTCTTTCTTTGCCTTGGCAGATTCCACAAAATGACTTATCTCGCTGACATACCCGAGTTCATTCTCTTCATCCACCGCCGGCCGGGTCCAGCCGTTTGTCATCTCCGCCTTTTCAATCGCATAACTCATACCCTCAAGACTGAAAGCGGAAACAGGCGAGCCCTGGGATAGATTTATCTTTATAACACCTTTTGTCCCGTATAGCTCCACAATATCGTCCAAACCGCCCACAGTTACATAGTTACCTTCAACCAGCGCAAAGCTCCCGTCTGAAAATTTTAAAATTCCGCAGGCCCAGTCTTCCCCTTCGTAGTTTTTATGTTTCAGGTTGGTATTACCGCCCCCGCTGGTCTTGGCTGTGACTTCTACAACTTCTTTTTCTTTAAACCATCTCGCCCAGCCGACCGGATGGATACCAAGATGTATCATTGAACCCCCGCCGCAGGTTTTCTTCTTCTGCGCAAAAGGTGAATGCGTCCCGGAATGCGTTTCTTTGGCCTTTAAAAATAATACTTCTCCGATAGCCCCTTCGTCATAGATGGCTTTGGCTCTCTTTAAAGCCGGTGCGAAAATCCAGTCCTCGGCATAATAAAGTTTTACTTTGCTTTTTTCTACGGCCTTAAGCAGAGTTCTTCCGTCTTCCAGTGTGGTAGCCAAAGGCTTTTCGCAAATCATAGGTTTGCCGGCTTTGGCTATTTCAACGCCCAGGTCTTTATGGAGAAAATTGGGCGCGCAAATACTGACGAGATCAACTTCCGGGAGTTTTATCATCTCTTTATAGTCGGTAAAGGTTTTTTTAATCCCGTATTTTTTTGCAAAAGCGCCGGCGGCTTCAGGATTAATATCGGCAACCGCTATAATTTCCACATCGGGAAGGCGCTTGTAAGCTTCGGCGTGCAAACCTGCCGCAAATTTTGCTCCGATTATCGCAACTCCAAATTTTTTTCCGCCCATGGTTCCTCCGGCCGCTCTATAAAATCATGCCCAAGTAGTATAATATTTTGTTTCAGCCCTTGTCAAGAATCGTTTAAGCCCTTGTTTCTAAAGGGAATCAGGTGTTTTTCTGCCATCCTTGCGAAAATTAAAAGGGCGGTCTGTTAAACCGCCCTTGTTTTTATCTGTGCCATCTCTTTTAAAATCTCATTTTCTGATCAGGCGTTAACCGCATTTAGAATAGCCGCAGAATCTGCAAAGCACGCAATCTTCGACATATTCAAGTATATTCCCGCAATCCTGACACATTCCGGCAAGTTCTTTCGTCCCGGTAGTTACCTTGGCCGCAAGACTTTCGGAATCTGTTTTTTTTACCATAGGAGCGCTGGCTGCTAACGCTCCGGCGCGCGCCGCTGATTTTGTAACGCCGCCTGACTGAATGTATCTTTCTATGGCCTTAGCGATGGCATCCGGACAGGAAAGTACCATATTGCCCTTATCCCAAAGAGGCGACGGGCAACGGATACCCTTTATCTGTTTTAGCACCGACTCAATATCAACGCCTGTCCTAAGCGCCAGAGAAATCAGCCGGCTCACCGCTTCTGATTGCGAAGCCGCGCAGCCGCCGGACTTACCCATCTGCGCAAAGATTTCACAGAGGCCCTTCTCGTCGGAATTGATAGTCACATACAAACTGCCGCAGCCGGTGCTGACCTTCTGGGTTACACCCATAGTCATAGCCGGTCTGGAGCGGGGAATTATTTTTTCACGCATACCGTCTTTTGCCTGCGCCGCCGCGGTTGCCGCAACTGCAGCCGAGGTCGAGGTGGAACCGGTGCTTAATACCTGTTCATCGCGGCTCCCGTCACGGTAGACGGTAAGACCTTTACAGCCTTCCTTGAAAGCCAGCACATACGCCATCCTCACATCATCTCTGGTGGCTTCATGCGAGAAGTTAATGGTTTTGGAAACCGCATTATCGGTGGATTTCTGGAAAGAGGCCTGCATACGCACATGCCATTCCGGCGCAATATCATGCGAGGTAACAAAAACTCTTCTTACATCCGCCGGGATTTCGTCCATATCCGCGATGGTACTCTTCTCCGCAATCTTTTCCATAAGCGCGTCGGAATAAAAACCCCTTTCTCTCGCGATTTTCTCGAAGACCGGATTAACTTCTATCATTTTGGTGCCATCCATAACATTTCTGACATAAGTTATGGCAAAGATAGGTTCGACACCGCTCGAAACATTGCTGATAATCGAAAGTGTGCCGGTCGGCGCGATAGTGGTGGTAGTCGCGTTTCTAAGCGGGGTGTACTTGCTGTAGATAGACTTGTCAAAGTTGGGAAAAGGGCCCCTTTCTTTGGCCAAAGCCGCAGAGGCCTTTTTAGATTCCTCATCGATGAATTTCATTATTTCATCGCCGGTTTTTAGCGCCTGTTCGGAGTTATAAGGCACGCCGAGCTCAATAAGCATATCCGCAAAGCCCATTACGCCCAGGCCTATCTTTCTGTTGGACTTTACCATGGCGTCTATTTCGGGCAGAGGATATTTATTCATATCAATTACATCGTCCAAAAATCTGACCGAGGTATTTATTGTTTCTCTTAAAAGGCCGTAGTTAACTTCGGCCCGGCCGTTGCTCCGTGAGACCATCCTCGCCATATTTATGGAGCCCAGATTGCAGGCCTCATAAGGGAGCAAAGGTTGTTCACCGCAGGGATTTGTACTCTCTATTTTGCCGAGAGAGGGTGTGGGATTATCCGCATTCATTCTGTCTATAAAGATAACGCCCGGCTCGCCGTTTTTCCAGGCCGAGTCCACGACCAGATTGAAAACCTCTTTGGCTTTGAGCTGCTTGACCGGCGCGTGCGTATGCGGATTGCAAAGGTCGTAGTTTTCGTCCTTGAAAAGCGCGTCCATGAATTTATCGGTTATCGCCACGGAAATATTAAAGTTATTAAGCTCTCCGGTATTGTTCTTGGCGGTAATAAATTCAAGAATGTCGGGATGCTCCACGGAAAGAATTCCCATGTTCGCGCCGCGCCTGGTGCCGCCCTGTTTAACGGCTTCGGTTGCGGCATTAAAAACTTTCATAAAAGATATCGGGCCGGAAGCCACGCCGCCGGTCGATTTTACTTTATCATCTTTGGGTCTTAATCTTGAGAAAGAAAAACCGGTACCGCCACCGCTCTTATGGATGAGCGCTGCGTTCTTGATAGATTCAAATATCCCGTCCATCTTGTCTTCCACCGGCAAAACGAAACAGGCGGAGAGCTGCTGCAAATCGCGCCCGGCATTCATAAGCGTCGGTGAGTTGGGGAGAAAATACATATTGACCATGAGAGCGTAAAAATCTTCCGCAATCTCCCGGAGCCGGTCCGGCGACATAAGGGGTGTATATTTTTTTTCTGCCTGTGCTATATTTTCAGCGACCCGCCAGAACATCTCTTCCGGTTGTTCCGTTTCCTTCTCGCCGATTCTTTTCAAGTATCTTTTCTTTAAGACGGTGAGTGAGTTCGGTGAGAGCTTCAACTCGGGGAGCTTCCTTGCCGCTCTTGTTTCCTTCTTTGCTTCGTCCTGGCCTGCCTTCGCTTCTTCTTCCAAAAATGTCTTTTGTATCATCCTGTCACCCCTATAAAATTATCCGGTTTTCGCGGCTTTAAAATTTTTCGTAAACCCTGAACCATACTACCTGTTGTTGACCGAACCAAATATACTACTATATGTAGTTGGTGTCAAGAAAAAAAGTCCCTTTTAAAAAATATATTTTTTTGCACTTTATTAGCACTTTTTACCCCAATTTTAACCCAATTCTCCGTCTTTTTCCCTTCTGATTTTAGCTTTTTCGTACTCCACTTGCCAACCCTCTCCGCCAAGTTTGCTTGGCGAGATCTCGCCGAAGGCGGACAAGCTTCTATCCCTGCAGTTGTATCATCTCAAGGGCCTCGTTCGGGCAACGGTGAAGACACATACCGCAACCGACACATTTATCTTCATCCAGTTCCATCCTGCCAGACTCATTAATACTGTAGGCAAACATCTTACAAATGTCATGACAAATCTGACAGCCGGCGCCACAGCCGCAAGCCATACACCGTTCGGCCTCTTTAACGGCCTCTTCCTTTGTCAGGACTTCCGTGTAACCGGTGAAATTTTGCGCGCGTTTTTCCGCGGCGGTCTTTTTTTCTTTTTGCCTCATAACGCGGGGCTCGCCGCCATGCCTCATCAGCGCGGCTTCTTTATCCGCGGGTTTCGTAGCCGGTGAATATTTTAGAAAGGCATCTTTTCCTGAAAGATATTTATCTATGGAAACAGCAGCGCGTTTGCCCAGGGCTACGGCGCTTATAACATCTTTCGGCCCCAGCACGCAATCTCCGCCGGCATAGACGCCTTCCAGGAAAGTCCGGCAGGTTTTTTCGTCAACTTCTATGACGCCTTTTTTTGATAATTTAAGTTCCTCAAAAACTGTTTGCTGCCCGACGGCAAAAATAAGTGAATCCACTTCCAGCTTAAATTCTGTCCCCGGCACCTCGAGAGGCTTTCTTCTGCTCGCCGGATCTTTGGGGCCCAGCACATAATTTAAAAGCCAGACGGATTTTACCCGGCCTTTTTCTACATTGACATTTTTGGCCGCAACCAGATACATAATCTTCACGCCCTCTTCCTCGGCTTCAGAAACCTCTTCTTGCGTGGCGGGCATCTCATCCTTCGTCCTTCTATACAATACAAAGACCTCTTTTGCTCCGAGTCTCTTTGCGGTCCGGGCAGAATCAATGGCGGTAAATCCGCCGCCTATCACGGCAACGGTCTTGCCTATTACGGAGGCTTTATCTTCCGCCACCGCCTTTAAAAAATCTATAGCGCTAAAACAGCCCTTAGCATCTTCACCGGGAATCCCGGCCCTGACACCGTGACCTGCGCCCACTCCGAGAAAGAACGCTTTAAAACCTTCTTTTTTTAGAGAAGCAAAGGTCACATCTTTTCCAAAAACCCGGTCCGTCAGTATTTTCACGCCCAAATCTTTTATGACTTTAATTTCTTTGTCCAGAGTCTTCTCTTTAAGCCGGAAAGCAGGGACCCCATAGCGAAGCATGCCGCCTGCTTTTTTTGCAGCCTCAAAAACAGTGACCTCGTACCCGGCCCTGGCCAGGTCATAAGCAGAAGAGAGGCCTGCCGGTCCGGCGCCGATAACCGCGACTTTTGCGGCTTGGCTCTTATCTTTTTTGCATAATATTTCCGGCTTCCAACCTTCTTTTTCCGCCATATTTAAAACAAAGCGTTTAATGGCCCTTATCATCACCGGTTCGTCTTTTAAACCCCGGGTGCATTCGGATTCACAGGGATGGTCGCAGATTTCGCCGCAAATAGATTGGAGAGGCGATTTTGACATTATAAGCCGGTAAGCGGACTCAAACTCTTCCTCTGCCACTCTTCTTATATATCCCTGCGCAGGAACAGAGTTAGGACAGGCAGAAATACAAGGCGCAACCGGCCTTTCTGCTTTCAGGCGGGCATTGCCGTCATATATAGTAAGCTTCGGTGCGGAAGTTATCACCGGGATAAGAATATCCCGCATAGCGCGGAAATCCTTATAGCCTTTTTCTTTCATATATTTCTTAACGCCGTGAATAAACTCGGGCATAAAACCAAAACCATGGATTATTGTGGCGGCACAAATACCCACCAGGTCCGCGCCGCACATAGCCATCTCCACAGCGTCCTCCCAGGTGGTCACCCCGCCCGGGGCTGTTAATACTTTAGCGGACCCGACAGCTTTTCTAATCTCATATACATCGCGAAGCGCTAAGGGCTTGAGCCAGGGGCCGTTCATACAGGCCATACCAATTTCTTTTTGTAAGTAGTAACTGGAACGGGCAGGCTCGTCAAGATTTATCGGCGGCACTCCCAGACGGTTAGCGGTGCCGCCTACGGCATCGGCGCCGACCTCAAAAAGAGATTTTGCTATTTCCGCAATCTGCCCGCCTTCAGGCGTCAGTTTAACAAATAGTGGTATCTTCAAGGACTTTTTTACAGCGCTCACAATATCTGTCGCAATTTTCTTTTGCTTGCCCATGCTGGCCCCGGTTTTGGGCCCGCCGGTATCGATTCCCGATACTTCCACATTAAAGGACATATTCGGACAGCACATATTTAATTCTACAATATCCACGCCTGCTGCCTCGCATGCCTTGGCCATCTTCACCCAGCCGGCCGGGCCGTCTTCTCCGGCATAGGTTATATTGGCAAACAGGACTATCTCCGGAGTGCGCTTTTTCCCCTCTTCAATAAGTTTTAAGAGTTCGTCGAGTAAGAGTCTTTTTTCGGCCGTAAAGGTAAGGAAATTTCTATCGGGATAATAACCGTACCGCGGTTTACGGTTAATATAGGGAAGAGGAAACACCGTGAGCTTCAAGCTGGCAGCGCCCCAACCGCAATCGCGTATCTTCTCCAGTTGTTCAATGTTCATAGTGGTCGGCCCGGAGGAGACATAAAAAGGATTCCGGAATTTGACGCCGGCTATTTTAACAGGTAAAGCAAAATCGGTATATTTTGGCATGTGCGCACCTTTCGTTTCATTAAAACCGGCAAGTCCACCGGAAAAATTAGTGTCTCACTCGCGTTTTTAAAATAAACATTTGTATTCGTAGCATACAATATGAAAATCTATATGTAAAGAAAATTAGTCAAGGAAGGGAAATAAAGCGGCTTTTAATAATTAGAAATGATTCGCATCTATTCTCGATTGCTCAATTGTTCTATTGCTCTAATTTTGCAGGTGCAAAATTATGGAGCGGGCGAAGGGACTTGAACCCTCGACGTCCACCTTGGGAAGGTGGCATTCTACCACTGAATTACGCCCGCTCAGGCATTAACATTTAGAAGGCGTAATTCGTGACCTTTGGGTCACCACTACGCCCGCGTTAATATATCGTAGCATCCATAAAGAGTTTTATCAAGTTCAAAATTGTAATAAATTCTTCAGATTTTAGGAGCAAATACCGTGTTAAATTTGCGACATTATTGGCGTCTTAAGATATATCCTGTGCCTTAACACTTTTCTGAACTTGTTGAAATATTTTCTTAAATTAATCTATCATTTCCTGAACAAATTTAAATATTCATGCAGCTCAAAGGATCTGTTACGGGCAAATCCCGTTATTTCTTTCAATATTCCGACGGATTCTAAATCTTTTATCAATCGAGTAGCCGTTACAAAAGAAACGCCTAAGTCTTTTGAAATCCGATGTGTATTTGTAATGGGATGTGAAAACATTTTATACACCAATGCTTGTCCAAGTTTTGCCCGCCTGCCCAACTCTACAAAATTTTGTTCATACTTCTGCCTGATATTGATTATTTTTTCTAATGTGACCTTACTTTTCTTGGACGTTTCTATAACACCGGAAAGGAAAAACTTAACCCAGTGGTCAATATTATTTGATGCCCTGACTAATGTCAAAGCATCATAATAAGACCCTTTATTGCGAGCAAAATAGTCAGATAAATATAAAGTTGGCTTTTGCAAAACCCCTTGTTCAACCAAATGCAATGTTATTATCAGTCTGCCTATTCTTCCGTTACCATCACAAAAAGGATGGATTGTTTCAAACTGATAATGACTCATAGCAACTTTTATTAAAAAAGGTATATTAAAATCTTCATTATGCCAATATTTTTCCAAATCCGATAAAAGTTCGGGTAACTCATTTTGATGCGGCGGAATGAAAAAAGCATCCTGCAAATTTGATCCACCTATCCAATTCTGACTGGTGCGTATTTCTCCTGGATTTTTATGTTCACCCCTTGATCCTGATAATAGCACTTTATGGGTTTGTTTTATTAGTCTTATAGAAATAGGCAAATTTTTTAATTCCGATATAGCATAATTTATCGCCTTAACATAGTTGTTAACTTCCTGCCAATCATCCTGTCTTTCCGGGCTAATTTCCTTTTTTAACAATAAAGCTTCATCAAGTTCTGTTTTCGTACCTTCAATACGGCTTGATGTAGTTGCTTCTTTTGTAACATGCATTTGAATAAAATAATCTACATCGGGAACAAGCATTGAATAAGCATTTAACTCACCCAAAAATCTTACAGCTTCTTCCAATAAAATATTAATCTTTTTATCTTTCCACTCAAATGGCTTATTGATAAAAGATGGGCTAAAACTCTTATATTGATATTGCTGCTTATATGTCCCTGCTATAAAGTTTTCCATGGTTATCTGAGAGTATAAAATATCATATTTGCACTTAAATGTCAAACTGAAAGTATAAATATCTATATTTTCATTTGTTATTATCATAATATTAGTCGTCTTTTGCAGGCGGAATAAGTACCTTTGAAAATAACTTTTCTTGCCAATTTCTTGCCTGCCATATGAGCGAATACGGCAAATAATAGAATCATGATTTCGAGAAAAACCCTTTTGCATTCAGAAAAACATTTAGATACAAGGAGAACGGATATCCTACTACGCTTTTGCTTCAGCGGGACAGCTATCGTTCTATATGCTTTGGGAAGGTGGCATTCTACCGCTGGCGCTTTTGCTTGCTTAAGCAAGAGTTACGCCCGCAGCTAAAAATATTGGAGCACCCATAAAGGGTTTTATCAAGTTTAATTTTTGAGCGTTTTTCACAAACTTCTTTTGTGGCAGATTTGTGGCAAACTAGAGTGCTGATTTAAATAGATTATGAAATTATGTTTTTAAAAAGCCTTGCTAGATTCAGAAAAATATTAAATGCAAGATAAAATTCTTTTTTTTAAGCACCTAAAAAGGATGACATCCTGGTTTTGGTTATGACTATATTGGATACAATACAATTTTTTGTGCCATGTCAGTTTAAATTAAATACTTTTATTTTAAATCAAGCACAGCAATTGTTTCCATAGTTGTAGCCTGTTGAAATTTCTCATTCGACGCTATTCTGGATGCAATTATTTTTAACGCAGATAATAAATCACTTTCCTTGCATTTTTCAATCTCTGCTAACTTTATTTGTGCTGTCTCTACACTGGCAATTTTTATGTTTATTATGTATTCATTGCTAATTTTAGAGATGCTGCCGGTTAACATATATTTTGCATTGAGTATTTTCCCTATTTCAACAGCACATTCTGTTTCAGTGCATCCGGTAAGTTGAAATTTCTGTTCTTTCATTATTTCTTCCATTTGCGTCCTATCAACAACCTTAAATTTTCCAGTTTTAAAAAGAAAAGTTCTAAAAGAATCCGACAAACCTTGGTTTGCAATATTCAAACCGGTAGATTTATTTTCATTTGGATTAAAATCTTTTTTTTCATCTGAAATAGCTTTTAGCTTAGAGCTATTTAATATGTTATTTGTCTCTTCCTTTTTTTGACTTTCTTTTTTATTTGAATTCGCTAAATTAATATCCGGTCCGGATTTACTTGGTAAAGTATATTCTTTCGCTTTTATGTAATCGGCCATAGCCTTGTTATAGTTTCCTTGTTTAGAATATGCAAAAGCTCGATTGTGATATGCAACTGCATATTTTGGATCCAGTTCTATTGCTTTTGTGTAATCGGCCATAGCCTTGTCATAGTTTCTTTGGAGACTATATGCATTACCGCGATGGTCATATGCCACTGCATATTTTGGGTCCAGTACTATTGCTTTTGTGTAATCGGTTATAGCCTTGTCATAGTTTCTTTGAAGACTGTATGCAAAACCTCGATTGTGATATGCAACTGCATATTTTGGATCCAGTCCTATTGCTTTTGTGTAATCGGCCATAGCCTTGTCATAGTTTCCTTGTTTAGAATATGCATTACCGCGACGGTCATATGTCACTGCATATTTTGGATTCAGTTCTATTGCTTTCGTGTAATCTGCTATAGCCTTGTCATAGTTTCCTTCAGTATAATATGCAAGACCACGATTTTTATACGCCTCTGCATCTTTTAGATTCCCCTCTATTATTTTTGTAAAATCCTCTATTGAAGTAGCACAAATAATAACAGGAAAAACCAATATAAATAATATTTTCTGAAAAAAAGATTCGCTTCTCAAAATATTCAGCATTATTTTCATTACATTCTCCTCAGCAAGAGGGCCCGCAAGAGGGACAGCGCCCTATTTACAAAAGCAAGAGGGACAGCGCCCTATTTAATGTCATTATCGACTCTCTTTTGTTTTGGACGGCCTTTTGGATTTGGTCGTATTTTTATTTTAAGCTTTTCTTCAAGTTTGTCTAGCAGCTTTTCCCCTGCAAAAGGCCTGCCTATTCTTGTCAGTCTTCTTAACTCTTCGGTATACTTTTCATCGTCTTTTTGAGAAATGTATTGTTTCCAATTATCTTTAATTACTTCTTTTAAAAAAGCATTCTGTGACAAATTAATATCTGACTCTTTTTTTCCTACATGCACTCCTGCGCTAGACCATCTCCATTCCCATGCTTTTTTTACCATTTTTGCTCTTACCGGGTTTCTTTCCACATAACGCACAGCTTCAAGCAAATACTGTTCATCTAATATACTTGAAAAGAACCTCCCCTGCCATAGATGCCCGCATACTTTCTTTTTCTTGTTGCAATATTGCGCATATCTCATATGCGTAGTATTAAATGTTTTGGCAAGCGCTTCTTTTTCCGTTGGAATGGCTACAAAGTGAACATGGTTATTCATCAGGCAATAGGCAAGGATCTTTAAACCAAACTTTCCGCTACATTCATTAACTAATTCGACATACTTCTCAAAATCTTCATTCTTTTCAAAAACCCGCTGTCTATAGTTCCCGCGTTGTGTTATATGGTGCGGCATTCCCAATTCTGTTATTCTAGCTATTCTTGGCATGTTTTATTCTATCATAACACTGCCGTATTGTCAATAATTGGGCGCTGTCCCTCTTATAAATGATAATAAAAAGCAAGATTTGCGTGTAGGGTAATTTTTAAGAAAAGATATTAGAGTAGTAATTCCTCCCGCAAAGTTTTGTGGCATCGCGGGAGGAATTTGGTAAATCATTAGTATGTTGTAAATGAACTCCCTTTTGTATCAGTTGCTGTGCTGTGGCAAAACACATTGCCTGCAAATATAGATGTTGTATCTGTTACATAAGCCCAACCAGTACCAACGGTTGCAGGTACAGTGGATTCAGCAGAAATTGCATTTGAGTTACCAAGCGGAGTCGCTTTTGCAGGCGGAATCGGATACAAATAGCTTGTGAAAGATGTTGTCAAATCACCCGGCCAGGTACCTTCTTTTTCCGAGTAATAAATAGTTACTGCTGAACGCATAGCTCCCAAATTACCCTTTGTAGCACCTTCTCTTGATTTTTCCAGCATCTGAGCGAATTTGGGTATCGCTATAGCTGCCAGAATTCCGATGATAGCGACAACTATCATCAGCTCAATGAGCGTGAAACCTTTGTCCTTGTTGAACATTGTTTTCTCCTTTCATAAGATTTAATGTATGCTGTACAATAGAAAATAGCATATCAACTGATATTTGTCAACACATAAACCATTGTGGGCCATAATAGGATAGGGACGATAGAGAGACATCTATGAAAGTGACAGTCAAGTCAAAAGAGTTCCCTCTTTCGGTCTTCGTTGCTATAATCAAAAATATTTTACTGACGGTTCAGGAGAGCTATATCCTATTATTCCGTCGTGCAAAACTTTAAAAGTGGCTTTTAAAGCGCAAAACAGCGGAACCGCTATTAACATACCAAAAACACCCATCATCATGCTCCCAACCAGTATGCAAATCAATACTACGACAGGGTGAAGCTCGACTGATTTGCCGAATACAACGGGGTTCACAAAAAAATCATCTATTAGTTTTACAAGAGAAAGGACAAAAATGACTTTTAAGCCCATCGGCAGTGGTGGACAAAAATGACTTCTACCCTTATTTTTTTGATGAGGATAAAAAGATGTAAGCAGGATCTTTTGAGATGATCCGGAGGATTTCTTTCCTTAATGCCTCTTTATTTTTTAGTTTAAAGTACTTATCAAACTTCTCCCAGGCTTCACTATCCCGGCCCAGGTAGAGCAAGGTAATAACATTCATTATCAAGGGAGAATAAGCGGGGTCTTTTTCATTATCGACCGGAGTCAACGGTATTTTTTTAAGCTCTTGCAGAAGGTATTCTGTAAACTCTCTGTTCGCGGGCAAATATTGTTTAAACTTTGCATTGTATTTAAAGACAACTAAAGGAAAAGCGGAATCCACATGGGGACGGTCAAAACCATAATCATAGACAAGGGAGGTCTGTATTAGTTCCTGAGCACCGTCCTTATCAAGGTCGGCGATAGCAATACCATAGCCGGTAGCCCATTTTTCAACCGCAAATATTTCTTTGAACTCCGGAAAGAGAGAATATATTTTATAATCCCAGCAGCAGTGCGCCCCGCCGGAAAAAGTCATCAAGACCAGCTCCGGCTCAAAGCCTTTGAAGGCCAAGTCCTTTGTCTCCAAAGGAGTTCCTGTAAGTTTTAAAAGACCTGTCTTTAAAAAATCAGTGTGCTCTATTTTGCCTTCGCCAAACATTGCCCCGGTTTCCTGCCCGGCAAGCTCTGCCGGAAAAGTGACAAGTTTTTTCCCGTCTTTACTGACCGTATAATTGCAGGTTACAAACCTATTCATTTTACAGACGCGCTCAATTTTATAACCCCCGTACTCTAACTTCTCCGGTGAGGCCATACTTTTTTCAATATTTTCTGTTTTTATTTCTTCTCCCGCCGCAAGCGAGGAAATACAGAACCCGAAGCACAAAAACAGTAATATTCTTTTCATCTTTTTCTCTCCAACAGGAAAATGCAGTAAACCGCCAGTCCTTCTACGCTTTTGGCTTCGACAACCGGTACCGTTCTTTTCTTACTTTAATATCTCGGGTTTGGGTGTGTTGAGATTTTTTGGTATTTTATCGCCGCAATACATTTTTGTTAGAAGAATTAAGAAGCCTTTTCCGATTCTCGCCTGCGCCTCCGGGCTATTCGGGTGTATCAGGTCATTATTTGAATTATATTCCCGGCATAACTTTCTGTAGGTTTTTCCCTTATATTGAAATGAAGAGACCGTTCCGTCCGCCCTGCTAGAAACAATATCCCGCATATCAAATATCGGCAGTTTTCCGTAGTAGGTTTTAATAACCCTTTCGCTGTAATCTCCTCCGCGAATATTCCATTCACTCTCCTCTTTTACTACTTTTCCCCGCAGGTCCGTACCGTCCGCGCCGATATCATGCGTAGCAATGGCAAATTTGACATTCGGGAAATCTTTGACCAGCGCGTCAAGAACCGGGAAATAGGAATCGGCCATATCTGCCCTATCTCCGCCATAATAGAGCGTTTGCAGAGCTCCGTCAATTTTTTTTCCGAAATTCCAGGGTTCTTTCCTTAAAAACTCGTCAAAATACATCCATCTTTTCGGCTCCATGTCGAAGCCAAAGTTAATTATTTTCGGGTCTTTGAAAGCATCCGCAGTCAGAACCATATCCTTGGCGCTCACTTTGTTGGCCGCTTTCTCCCAGTTTATAACTTTTTTGCTTGCGACATACTTTCCGATAACAAGCCCCCATGATCTGCTGCCGTATAATATTTTTTTGGTGCTTAAGATCTTCAGGCATTCCTCGGTCACAATATTCCACTCGTGGTCTACCGAATACCCGCCGACATAGATCGCCCCGGATTTGTCATTTTGACTATTGCTCTGGTTAGTTTCTTTCTGTTTTTTTTCTTCTTTCGTCGTCTCTTTGACAACAGGACTGTCGGAAAGCCCCAGATCTTCGATATTAGTCGGGAACTGTTTCTCTAGGCTGTTTTTATCTTCCGGTTTTGTGTCTGCAGCAAAAATAAGACCACAACAAACAAGAAACACCACAGGAATTTTATAGAACTTACGCATTATTTACGCTCCTATTTCCGGAATTTTTTTCAAACAGGCATTACACGCTTAAAGTCACGGGTATATACTTGTTTCAGGGGCTACTGCCCCCTGCCCCGGGACCAGGGATTATTCTGCCACAATTTTCGCCACTCCGCGCGCTTTTGTTTAATATCCGCGGGTATCTTATCCCCGTAACTTAAACTATCTAAAAACGGCATTATATCTTTCATTGTGCCTTCAATGAAATTGACGGCGGCAGGCCGGCCGCTGCCGGAGGCCCAATGGAATTGATGTATCAGCGTATCTATAAGTACCAGGCGTTCGGCATGCGAATGTGTTTTTTTGAACTTCCCGACAAAGACGGTAATAAAACCCTTCATACCGCCCGGGGAAAGATTTTTGTGTTTGTATGTTTTATGATATATTTTCTCCGGGCATTTCCAGGCGCAAACCGGACAGATAAGCATTGACGGCTCTGCACCTTTCTTTTCTACCGCGGTTTCACATTTGGGACAGATGGGCTTGCCAAAAACCGCTTTATCAACTTCAAGCATGCTTTCACATCTGGCATAAAGAGAGAAGCCGGCATCATCAATAAGCTCTGCATCCAAAATACCCTTGCCGCAAGCGGTATATAACTTCCTAATCTGCTCTTTTGTCAGCCGCGGGGCCCAGCGGGGTAATTCGTATTCGCTCTTCAGTTCCATTTTTTATTCTCCGGGCAAAGTGAAACTCCACGCCCTCACGGACGTGGCGTCTTTTTAACTTGTGTTATCACCCAAGCCAAAGGAGTATCCTCCTTTGGAATCCTCTTATGAGAAGAGGCGACATTTATCGCGGTTTTTTCATCCACGGGCTCGAACGCCCATGGTTTTCAAAACCGCCGGCATAATAAACAGGGAGCTCGCGATAGAACAACCAGTGTTTCTCCCGGCCGCGAGCCCGAATCAAAATGAAAACAATCCGGTCGACGCTGGCACCGGAAGAACACCGGTATTTTCATAAAATTAAGCTACTCTAAAATATTGTACCAGTTTTTCTACTAAAACTTAAACAGAAGTTTACCTTAAAGCCATTTGTTGAAGATCTATAGCTCGCTCATCCGGGTATTATTTTTATATTGTCTCCGTCAATTTTTATACTAACCGGACAGGCTGCTGTTGCCGGAACTTCCTTCCTGCGGGCAGCATCGACCCAGACAACGACTTTTTTATTCGGAGCAACCGGCAATTTACTTGTCCATTTTGTAAAGACCGACCAGCCCTCAAAAATATGAGAATGCTTAAAACCTTTAGCGGGTTTTACCTCCTCCGCTTCGAGCCGGCCCGGAGGGCCTAAAACAACTTTCAATTTTGACCACATTAACGCACTTTTTATTTCAATTTCGTTTTTGAAACAGTCTATTTCGGGCTTTTCTATATGAGAAACCTGAACCGCGTACCCGCCGATACATAAATATTTTGGTTTTTTTGAAGTATGCCAGAAGACATGAACTTCGCCGTCATCCAGGATAAATGTTTCTGTAACAACCGTTCCTGTTTCGCCGCTTAAACCGGGCCAGGAGTCCCATTCACTTAGCAAATGTTTTTCGTCAAGGCTTATAACCCTCGGCCAGGTCCTTAAACTCCAGTGCTTTTTATCCCGGGAAATACCGGTCCGGCCTGCGGCAAGTTCTCTTCCTAAATCCCCTGACAGCGCATATCCCACGGTGGAAGAATAAGTATGCTGAAAATACTTGCTTCCGGCCTGCCATACTCTGCGATGTTTAAATATTTCTCCTGCAGAATGAATTTTCGCTTCTCCGCGCCTGCCGTCTGCTTTTAAAACCAGATTTGCTCCGCGAACCGGGCAGCGGCTGACTCTGGTCTTGTCTGCCATAGCCGGTTTTTCTTTTGCCGTCCAAAAGGGATGAGCCTTTGACAAAACAAGGGAAATTAAACCTGTGGCAGACCAGTAAGGCGCCCCGGAATCCGTATAATCCTCGCCAACACAGGAATTACTCGCCCTGAACCCCGCCTCAATTAAACCTCTGCTGCTTAAACACTCGTTATCCCAAAAATATTTTAAAGCCCCCGAACTGATACGCCGCGCAACTCCGGGGTCCAGCGAAGAAAGCCCGGAAATTTGCGCCGCCCCTATACCGGAGACACAGGCAAAGCGATAATTAAGCGACCTGCCTTTCGGGACGGGCCCGCCGTCTTTTCCAAAATAAAAAAGAAGGGTCTTTTCATGTTTTTCTGTTATTTCTCTGATCCGCTCTTTGTACTTTTTACCCCATTTCTTATCATGCGAAACAAGCAAATGCAGATAAAACTGAAATCCCCAGAAATTGTAATGATCAAATCCCCGGTTCCACCCGTCGATGAACCAGCCGTCACCGCAATACATTCCCAAAATCCTGTCAAAATAATCGTCAAGAAGTTCACGGTCATATTTTTCTCCGAGCCTGTCCATTATAACCGCAGGAAGCATTGAGAAAAGAAGCGTATTAGTATCATTTTGCTGCCTGGAAATTATATGCGTAAGCTGACCCGCCAGATTTTTCCTGACTTCTTTCGATAAAGGCTTTAAAAAATATTCCGGCGCCAGCAACATTGCAATTACAGTTCCGGTGCCAAAAGACTGGCCTTTCTTGTAATTTGGAGCATACGGGTTTTTAGGGTCAGTGAAAGTAGCCATTCCCTTCCTGAATATTTCTCCGATATCCCCGGGGTAGCCCTCTACTGTGGTCTTGCCCGTCGCCGCAATATAGGCAGCCACCGCCATATGGGTCCTCTCGAACGCTTCAACAAAACTACCGGGATTTTTGAGTTGCCTATGAAGTCTCGTTTCTTCAGGATTTCCGGTTAAAGTTAATACGCCGGTTTTTGGATTCGCATGCTGCATGAAACCGGCAATAATTTTTGCGGTAAGCTCAATCCAGTTTTCCCTTGTATAACCCGTATAAGGCGACAAAGCATAATTACTTTTATCTTTTAATTCCAAGCTTATTCCCCTGTTAGTTTTTTAATATTCTTTGAAACAGAACAAAGTGACTTTGTCCCCGGATTACAAGTTCTGCAAAAAAGGCGCCCGCTCAAACAGGCGCCCATTTTGTCAAAATTAGTTTTATTTGTTAGGTTTCGGCTCTTACTTTGCCGCGTCTTTAAGATCTATTTCTATATCATCATAATAGAAGGTTTCGTTCTTGGCCCCAAGGTTCGGTCCGCCGGCAAATATTAGACCATTGGCACCTTTGTTGAAGAATTCCAGTTTGGTCGGAAAAATAGAATCTTCCTTCTCATCATTATAAGTTACCCCTAAGGTCTTACTATCGGTAAAAGTAAAGGTAAACTTCCCCCAGGCTGCTTTAGGTCTCACAATACCCGAATAACCCTGACTATACCACTGGTTTTCGGCGGTAAATACATTGCTATAATGATTTATGCTAAGGTAAGGAGCAAAATGTATCATTTCAACAGCTTTGTCATCATCCCCATTTATAAGTCCGAAATAGGGACCTCCTCCGGCTTTACCTTTTTTAACAGCGAAGGAATCATAGACCCACATCGATATGGTACCAAATTTATTTTCCGTAGCAAATCTCCAGGTTGCAGTTGCGCCGGCAGGCACAAAAAGCGCGGTATTGCCTCCATGCTTCTGATCCGCGGAAACAACAACATCACCGTCTATCTCCCACTTCTTCAATACTGTTTTATCTTCGAAGCCTTCGGTCATTTTTGCGGCATATATCGAAGTCGCAAAACTCACCGCCATTACGGTCAACACAATTCTCCTGAGCATTTTCTCCTCCTTAATCAATTTCTACCTGCCCATATGCACCTGACGAATTATAGCATTTTTAAAAAGTTAAAAACAAGTTCATTATCTCATCATTTTACAGAGTAAAAATACCACTTTCCTTTTTTGTGGAAATATTTTCTGCACCGCGTCTAATTCTTTATTATCCCCAGGTGTTCAAGCAATTTACCTATACCTGTAAAGAGCACCAGTAAAGCCAGTCCCGAAGTGACTCTGCCAAAAAGTTTATGGATAGGTCTTAAAGAGTCCTTCCCTTTAAGGGACAGATAGCCCAGGGTGGGCGTGCAAAGCAGAAGAAATGCCGCGATACCGCCGCCAATGGCATGCGGGGAACTGAAGTGAGGACGGCCGTATTCAACTTTGGCGTAATACATAAAGAAAATTCCGATGAGTCCAAAAAGTACTCCTATAACTGCAAATAATCTGTGTTTGGGCAGCCAGTTCTCCGCCCGTTTTTTTGCGGTCATTGCCGCCAACAAAACAAAAACACACATCAAAGCCATGAAAGACATATGAAGATAAAACATTTTAACTCCTCCTGTCTCGACAAAAATACTGTTACTAAAAATGCCGGCTACCTGCCTCTAATAGATTCTACCACAATAACCGGCCTTCTTGTACATTCATTACTTCATACCCCGCTTTAGAGTGACAGTCCCTGAGTGACTGTCACTCAGGGACACTCGGTATTGCATATATCTACTATGAGATCCATTCTTCGGAAAGGACATTCCCGCCCCGGATACCTATTACTATAGATTTTACGGGGATTTTCCTTTTAGCCGCCTGCAGTCCTTTTTGTGCTATACTTACCAGGACTCCGCAGCAGGGGACTTCCATAGTCATTACGGTCAGAGTGTTTATTTTTGCGTCATCAATAAGCGAGGTAATCTTTTCTATATAGGTCTCCTGTCCTTCGTCAAGCTTGGGACAGGCTATAGCAATCGTCTTACCCTTCATATATTCCTTATGGAAATCTCCGGCACTGTAAGCGACACAATCGGCGGATAATAGAACATCCGCTTTTTGAAAATAGGGCGCTTCGGGCGAAACCAGATGAAGCTGGACAGGCCACTGTCTTAACTGTGACGCTCTTTTTCCCTCCTCCGCTCCTTTAACCTCTTCTTTTCCGAAATCCTGCATTTTGGCTCCGGGACATTCGCATTCTTTACTCATGGTATTTCCTCCTTAGAACTTTTTTTGAATTAATCTTTTAACGATTCAACTATTTTTGAATAAATTTTGCTTCCAGGTCCTCTATGCGCCCTTTGTATGTTTCTTCCACTCCCCGCTGGAGGCCATTATCTACTGCATTAAATTTATCAAATAACTCGCCTACCTGCTTTACTGTCAAATTCTTATCCATCCAGGGATAGAGAATCTCATCCTCTTTTTTAATATGCCCGGTTAGCAGTTCCGCATAAGCGGAAAGGTGTTGAGAAACTGCGTCTATTTTGTTATCTTTAAGTCCGTTAAGAACTTCCTTAACATGACTTCGTCCCTCAACATGATCGTTAAGCATAGCCTGAATAATATCGGCTTTTTCATCAAAGTATTTGAAAAGAATATCCTCTTCCTTGGCGTGATGAAATTTATCCGCATACATCCTGATGAAATCCACGGCCCCTATGACCGGCTCCTTATCAATAACAGTGTCTTCCTTAAGAGCTTTCACTATCGCCGGCACGCAGTTCAAAAGACGCTTAATAAGAAGATGCTCGTTGACCAGCATCCTTAAAGGAGGAGAGTACCGGAGAATCTCCGGTTTTGCTTTAGCGGCTTTATTAATTACCGGCCTTTTAACCTCCCTATCCGGATAGATAGCTTTTTCCACCTCATACATCAATTGCGCCTTATTTTCTTCACCGATATTATGTATGGCAACCACATCTTTTAGCAAACAGGTCCCCACAGAACAGGGGACACAGCCAATCTCATAGCCGTTTAGAATATCCGCCACCTTCGGGAACTTCGAAATTACTTCTTTTATCGGTGCGTTTAAATATGCCTGCATAAACCTTTCCTCCTTCTACCTGCTTTTTGACTATCCAACTTGCTCTTACTTAATATGATACCATAGCGGTATCATATTGTCAACCGGGTTTTTCTGTTTTTTTTAAATGAGAGGAACTTTACTTTTCCAAAGAGTTAAACAAAAAGCCTGTTTCAAGCAGTGCTTGCAAGGTCTTTGCTCTGTCTTCTTTTTTTAAAAAGAAAATGCCCCGGAACGCTATTTTTCCGGGGCATTAATTTTTACTTCTACTAAGAGTTTTAAGGGCGCACGCTCGTACCGTCCGGGAGACGGGTCTGTGTCCAAGCGGGGACATCATGAATACCGGGATATTTTGCGGCCTCCTGTTCGTTGATATCTATTCCCAGGCCCGGCTTGTCATTCAGATAAACATAGGCGCCTTTTTGTTTCGGACAACCCGGAAATACTTTCTCAAGCTCCGGACTGAAGCCGCCCCATTCCTGAATGCCAAAATTCGGAAGTGCCAGGTCCATATGAATATTTGCCGCCTGCCCTACCGGAGAGACATCCCCCGGCCCGTGCCAGGCGGTCCGCACGCCAAACTGCTCGCAGAACTTCGCCAATTTGAGCGCCGGGGTAATTCCCCCAATCTGGCTGACATGTACACGGATAAAATCTATAAGGCGGTCTTTGATTAGTGTTTCCCATTCGAGCGGGTGATTAAAAAGTTCACCCATTGCCAAAGGTGTTGCGCACTGCTGCCGTAAGGTGCGAAACCACTCGCCCTGCTCCGGTGCCATAGCATCTTCCAGGAAAAAAAGCCGGAACGGCTCAAGTTGTTTGGCCAGGCGTACCGCATCAATCGGTGCCAGCCTTTCGTGTATATCATGCAGGAGCTCCACTTCCGGGCCAAGTTTTTTCCTTAGATGCGCAAACAACTCTACTGTGGTGCGCGCATAGGCCGCCGGGTCAAAGTACTCTCCGGGCAAAGCGCCTTCCGGTGCTACCAGCGGGGATTTCCCGCCGCCATACCCGCCGATTTGACAGCGCAGATGCATCACGCCCTGCTGCATAAATTTTCTTACCTGTTTTTCCACTTCTTCCGGGGTCTTTCCGCCGGTATGCCGGTAAACGAGGGCGCCTTCGCGGCATTTTCCGCCCCAGAGCTGGTAGGCCGGTAAGCCCGCGATTTTTCCTTTAATATCCCACAGGGCCATATCGACGCCGGAAAGTGCGTTGTTTAATTCCGGGCCGTTGCGCCAGTACCCGCTTACCGCGCCCTGCTGCCAGATGTCTTCGATGCGCTGTGGGTCTTTACCAAGAAGGAAGGGCTTGAAGTAATTATCCAGAACCGACTTCACCGCCAGAGACCGCCAGGCAAAGGTTGCACAACCCAGGCCGTAGAGTCCCGGTTCCGAGGTTTCTATTTTCACCACCACCAGATTAAGTTTTGCCGGCGCGGTTATTATAGTTTTGACATTGGTTATTTTCATCGGTTTCTCCTTAGCACTCGTTGTCGTACTTTCTTTCTGTCTCGGTGTATTTTTTACGAATTGTAGTTCTTCAAGCCCACGCTTTCGGTGCAGGTCCCCGTTCAATTTCCGGCATACCGGGCAAAATAAGGCCGCCGTCGATATTTAAGGTCTGACCGGTAATATATGAAGCCTGTTCGGAAACCAGCCAAGCCACGGCCTGACCAATATCTTCACCGGTACCAAACCGTTTTAGCGGTATGCGCTGCCGGAAATCCTCATAAGCATCCTTACGCTTCTCGTCTTTGTTGTAGTCTCCGTGTGGAATCGAGCCCGGGGCAACACAATTAACGCGAATCCCGTAAGGAGCCAGATCCAGAGCAAACGATTGGGTCGCGCGGGAAAGTCCGGCTTTCAAACCGCCGTATACCCCGTCATGCAGATAGGCGCGCTGGCCTCGGGTAGAGGTAATATTGACAATATTCCCCCGTATTTTTGCTTCTACCATATGTTTGGCAACAGCCTGCAGCATCAGGACATAAGCTTTAAAATTAAGATTTATGAGAGTATTTATAGTGGCAAGGTCTATTTTCAGAATATGCCCGAACATAGTGCGGCCGGCATTATTAGCGAGGACATCTATTCTCCCCATTTCCTTCACGCAGGTATCCACCACCTTCTGGGGTGTCTGCTCTTCCGTTAATTCACCCTGAATAACCGCGGCGCGGCGACCAAGTTTTTGTATTTGCTCCGCGACTTCCAAAGCCAATTCCTTTTTACTGGTGTAGGTTAGCGCCACATCATAGCCCGCTTTAGCCAGAACCAGCGCAATACCCTTGCCTATACCACGGCTGCCGCCGGTCACCAAAGCCACACGGCCTTTTTCTATTTCACTCATCAACTTACTCCTTTTTGTTCATATTAAAATATCTTTCTTCCCAAAATAGCCGGGCTTATTTTTTTCGCGTCAACAGGTACCAGTATATAATATGCTTCTCCTAAAAACAAGCATGGCCCGTACTTTTAACTCTTCTCGGGGGCGGCTTTATGCAGTTTACCCCGTGCCAGAGAAGCAAAAACGCCCGCCAGAGAAAATACCGAAAAAATCATAAAAAGGATCTTCATACTTTTCAAAAGCGCCGGATAAGCAGCCGGAATTATTTTCATATTACCTATAATAACGGAGAAGACCAGCATAGCCACGCTCATGCTCGCCATCTGTCCTGTGACCCGCAGTGTTGAAACTATCGCCGAGGCAACGCCGTAACTTTCTTTCCCCACGCTGCCCATCACGGCGTTTGTATTGGGAGAAGAGAATAAGGCAAACCCGAAGCCCATAAGCATAAGATTTGCTATGAGCAGGGGCAAGGCGGTATTTTCAGAAATAAAAGAAAAAATAAATAGGCCAATGCAGGTAAGTCCCATACCGATGGAGGCAATTATCCGCGGTTCAACCTTGTCCGAGAGTTTCCCGGCCATAGGAGAAAATATTGCCTGGACCACCGGCTGGCTCATTAAAATAAGCCCGGCTTCTTTGGGCCCTATAGCTTTTATATACTGCAGATACAGGCTCAAGAGGTAGGTGGTAGCAGAAGCCGCGCTGTAATTTATCAGGGTTGCCAGACTCGAATACCGGAAAGTCAGGTTGTGCTTAAAAAGCCGGAGATCCAGAACCGGATTTTCTGACCTTAACTCCCATTTAACAAACATTATAAGAGCGGCAAAACCTGCAGCCGCAAAAAAAACACCTTTACCCGTCGTAATCACAGAAAAGCCGTAAATAAAAAGCGGGAGCATAAGACAATAAATAAACGAGCCCCAAATATCAAATTTTTTTCCGTCCGAGAAAGCCCACTCCTGCCCTTTTAGCAAAATTAAAGTTAAAAGAATTACTATTAACCCGAGAGGGACATTAACTAAAAAAATACTTCGCCAGCCGAAAGCATTAACCAGAAAGCCGCCTATTACCGGACCTAAAGAAAGGCCTATATAAACAGCGGAGATAGTTATCCCGAGCACAAAACCCCTTTCTTTCGGCTCGTAAACGGAAATGAGCATTGCGATAGAAGTTCCCGCGGTCATGGAACCCCCCACACCCTGAAGCGCCCGGGCCAGAATAAACATCAGCCCGGAGTTTGAAAACGCAAGCAGCAGGGAGGCGACCGTGTAAACCAGCATACCTGCGAGAAATATTTTTTTCCGGCCGTAAAGATCCGCTATTTTCCCGAAGGGCACCAGAAACATTGCGGCCGCCAGCAGATAGGCGGTCGGAATCCAACCCACCTCGGAAGCAGCCATGGAAAACTCCTTACTTATTGTAGGAATGGCAATAACAACCGAGGAAATGGTAAAAGGAACTATAAAAGAAGCTATTGTTGCAATCAGCAATACCGGTATTTTATTTTTCAATTTTATCCTTTCACAGGGATTATAAAAGCCCTGCTATTCAAGCGGGGCTTTATCCTGCTCTGTCAGAGTAAAAGCCTGCAAATACCCTCCGGCCAGAAAAATAAAGGTCAAAAGAACCACTACTTTAAACACCTTGCTTGGACTGCTATTTCGGACCATTATTCCCCCTTGTTGTAACTTATTTTTCAGCCTGGTTGATATCGCTCTTATTGTTTCCGGAAACATTACTCCGATAAAACTCCGCCGTCTTAGGGAGGGAGAGCTCAAAATTGTGCGACTTGCTGATACGCACTTCGGCTTTCCTGATTTTTACTTCAAGCAGATGACCGCCGACCGTCTTATCTTCACTGATAAAATGAAAATGATACTCGGGTACATTTATTTTTTCCGTAAAAGCAGGGAACCGGAAACAAACCAGAGTCCCTTTTATATTTTTATATTCAAATACCGGCTGATCTTTTGTTATGGCCACAAGAGGTTTGAAGGGCTTCACCTGCGCGGGAACGCTTCTTACCTTGACATAGCTAAAATCGGCGTCTACTTTGACCGCATAAATAATATTTTCTGTCGGAAGTTTTGCGTCAAGCAGTTTTCCCAGGACTTTTAAATCTGTCACCGCCTCTTCTGTTTTAAAGGTAATATCCTCTTTGAAATTTGTGACCACGGCAAAAGGAGTCTTAATTTCCAATTCCGGTTGATAAACTTTTCCGTCCGCCTTAATCTGGTAAAATACCCCGTCTAACAAAATCATTTCACCGTCCAGGTCCCGGTAGGTGCCTATGCCAAAATCCCCGTGCGACCTCAAATCCTTAAGCGAAAAACTGCCGTTATAATCACCGTTTAAGAGTGAATTAATAGTCGAATACTGGAAAGTTTTTCCTTCACCGAAACTATTACAACAAAAAAACGCTGCGGCTAGAAAGTAAAAAACACTCTTCATCCTGCCTCCTGAAAATCCCTGGGCCGGAATTCTTCTACTCGGACTTTTACTTTATTATATGATAATACTTTTCATACTTCCGGGCCGGCGGATTTGATTTTTGTTTAGCCGGAATATAACCGAGTGAAACAGCATAATGCACTTCATAATCTTCCGGAATGCCTATTTTTATATTTCTTTCCGGGGTTGTGAAATAGAATTTGGCAAAACCTATCCAGCAGGAGCCTATACCCAAACTGGTTGCGGCAAGCAGAATATTTTGAATAGCCGCGCAGACATCGGGAAGCGGCGAGACCGCTCCTTTTTTTGCCGCAACAATAATAACCGTCGGCGCCTTGTAATAGATGTTGAGATTTTCGCTTTTTCCCAAATCTGCTATCCAGGGGACCGGTATTTTCTGCATCTCGGCTTTACTGCCGTCGCTTAATTCTTTTATCAATTTCTTGTCTTGCAGCACGGAAAAAAACCAGGACTGGTCGTTATGGCCGCTCGGGGCCTGTAAGCCTGCGTCCAGGATAGCCTGCAATTCCTGATCGCTTATTTGATTTTCCTCAAACTTCCTAATGCTCCTGCGCTTGGAGATAGTTTTTAATACTTCATTCATAATTTACTCCTTTTCAAATCTTTAAAGTTTTCTTTGCTCTTACTGGCTTCATATTTTTTTATTTTATTGTAGAGTCTTTCGTAACCTTCATACAGGTTCTTATTGTATCGCTCTTTTATCCAGGCCACATATTCTTTTATCGCCCGGTGTTCCCAAACAGTCGTAATTTTCCAGCCAAAATCTGAACAAATTGTTTCAATGCTCATCATATCGTTCTCTTCAAAATGATTGATTTGATCGAATAGGTCCAAAAGCATATCTATTTCGTAGGAGGAAAACCGTGTTTTTGTCTGCTTTTCCTTGTTATTTTCATCAAGCACCATAAGATACTTTTCTGCTCTTTTCTCCGCCGTAAAAACAGGAAATTTTGGGTCAGCCTTGTCGAAACTAAGACAATCCATATCTATAAGCATTATCAATTTTCTGTTATTTTCCGAATTAAAGTCCTTATTGAAATCAAAAGCAAATTTTTCCTGAGAACTTTGGGCAAGCTCATTAAGTTGTTTGAAACCAAAAAAACAAATAATCAAGGTTAAGATAGCCAGTGCCGCATTTGCAATACCGCTCAGGTAGGCGGCTATCAGCGGATGATTGGTTGCCTCTTTTTTTTGTTGCACCATTTTTTTCATATCTACCCTCGTATTTTTAATTTCAAAGCAACCTTAGGCCCATTTTCTTATAACCTTAGCCGGCACTCCAACCGCAACAAAATCGATGCAGGTCACCGAGCCTTCCCTTATCGTCTTCGCTGAAAAGAGTACGCCTACATTCATCCCCAGATAACAGTCCCTGCCGATGGTTATTTTATTGGTATGACCGCCCTGAGCGTAAATAGTCTTCTTCGGTCTTCGAAAATATGAAAATAAGGCACACCGATCATATTTTGCTCCAAAAGAGAATCTTCGCCGCTATTTCCGGTCCGGCGAGGCCATGCAGTTCATTTTACAGGCGGCACGGCATTTTTAGCGTCTATTAGAATATTAAATCCTTTCTCGCGAGATCCCCTAATTGTTGACGCTTCGAATTTTCCATTTGCGGCTTCCCATTTCCAGGTATCTGCAATTCCCTTACCGGTAACCATAATAGTCGCTTTTTCCGCGCCCTCGGGAGTAAAGTTTAATTTTAGATCCTGGATATGCCAGGGATTATAAATACTGACGAAGCGCATAGTTTCGGCTTCGGCGCCGGCCTGCAACTGCTGCCAATTTAAGAGTTTACTGTGATCGTTAGCCGCTGAAACGCCTATTTCCGTTTTGAATTCTTTATCGGCCAGAAGTTGAAATTCGCAATAAGCCTTTTTCTTGCTCAGACGGTATATGTTTTTGGCCTGATCCACCGCCTCCAGTTTAGATCCCTGCATCAGCCAGGTTATTTCCACCGGCTTAGGCGCACGGATATCATCAAGTACGAGGATATATCCTCCCTTGACCCAGATAAAAGTACGCCGGAACCTGTCTAAAGCCGGCCTGCTTTTTTTCAATGCGGAGTCGTTGTAAACCTCATAGGAGCCGGAAGCTTCTCCTTCGGAAACCACCACTTCCCCGGCGTCCTTCCAGGCGGTAATTACGCCCATCTTTGTCATATCTTTTGACGAAGGCTGCCACCATTCTTCTCCTTCTTTACGCCCTTGCGGTGTTTGCCCAACTTTGTTAATAAGAATAGTGTTGTTGCCGTTGGATAATTTCCCGGGATTAAGGGGATACCTGTTGGTCTCCGCCATATAATCTCCGTCCCCGATAATTATAAAAGAATTAGCGTCCGGATGGTCGTGCGCCACATTGATATAAGGTAAATTTCCTGCTTCCGGATTTTTTACCGTCCGCCAGGAGTTTAGTTTATAGCCGCCCGGGGGCCCGCATTTGAACATCGCAGCCACTGCGTTTTCTTTCCAGGCCTCTCTGGCAATTGTGATGCCCAGATCCGGAAAAAGAATTGTCGTAGGTAGTTTGGTGTAGTCGCCGCCCTGCAGGGCCGGGTCATCAGACAACAAGGAGAGCCACCCGTAGTCACGGACTCCAAAATCGTTTCCCCGTAATTTTAGATACTGCCGGACCCCGTCCATAAGATCCGCTTGTTTAAAATAAGAGGCCGTTTTAAGATAAAAAGAATGGATGCTGTTCACCCTCGTAAAACAATCAGCAAAATAGATTGCTTCCGTCATACCGGGCGCCGATTCCTGCATCGCAAACATGCTGACATTGCGGAAGAAGGGTTCTTCCAGATGCCGGGTGCCCAGGCATTCATCAGATACCTGAAAAGTCATACCGAGAGCTCCGGAACTTGCGCCATAGCCGGGCCCCTCATGCTGACTGCCATCCGGGGCCAGCCACTCCGCCATAAACTTTAATTCCTCACGAAGATTACCGAGCAGCCATTGTTCTTCGGGCTTTCCTTCCATAGTTGCCACTGCCGCCAGAGTCAGGCCCCAGTCGCGAAACCATCTATGATTGTACATCGGGACTCCGCGCCAGTAATTGCCACCGGGATTCCGGGCCAGATGCCCGCCGTAATACATCGCACGGGCGTGCTGCCAGAGGACCCGGCGAAACTGCTCGCGAAAGGCCGGATCCAGGTCGTTGTAGAGCCAGTCCCACATGAGTGATGCACCGACCATGGTGAAAGAAGCCGTAGTATCGCTGTTATTCTCTCCGGCGGGCTTCATTTTTTTCATAGTTTCCATTACCCGTTCATAAGCTTCGGGGGTATTCTCGACGGCAGGTTCGCCGCCATTCGTCCAGTTAGCCGTGCCGGCGAGCCACTGTAAATACTCTTTACAGCGGGCCAAGGAAGTCTTATCCCCGGTTAATAGATAATGGAGGGCCACTGTCGGCATCTTAAACAAGCCAATCTCCTGGCCCCAGGCCGGGCTTGTCTTCCGGTCCGCCGGCGCCACGCAAGCCGGAAGCAGTTTTTCAATCTGCTGCCGGTAGGAGGCCGCTTTTTCGCTGTTGTAATAAGCGCGCAGCTGGACAAGCCTTTCGGTGGTTAACAACAGGCGCGGATGTTTTCCTTCCATACCGTCCCGGAGTTTAACCGGTGCACCTGTTGCCGCGGGATCATTTTCGGGAAGAATGGGTCCGGAGGCCGCTCCCAGCCAGGTAACTGCTGCCAGCATCAAAAAAAATATCTTCCATCTACTCATTTGTCCGTCTCCTTTCCTGCAATTTATTTATATGCCTATAAAATTCCCGGGTTTTTTCTGTGCGGCTGTACTTTCTTTCTCAGGGGTTGCGCTCTGAACAGAGTTTTCCGCCGACCGCCCAGTCATCCTTTTCCACTTCCTGCACGATAACATGTACAGCTTCACTCGGGCACTGTAGCGTCTCCACAATTGCCGCGCTGACTTTTTCTATCATCTTCTTTTTTGCTTCCTTAGTACGGCCCTTCCACATCTTTATCTCTACAAACGGCATAGACCCTCCTGATAATCTTTTACGCTGTCACTTTTGTCTGAATATTTTTAACGCTATAGTTTCATTCTTTTAAATGCCCAGGTTCCTACAAACATCATAATAACATCAAAGCCCAAAACTACCAGAAGATTTGCGGTAAACGACATAGAAGAGGTCCCAAGTATTACGGCTCGAAGACCGTCCACCGCATAGGTCGCCGGATCGAGACGCGTAAGAAGTTTCATCCACCCCGGCAGATTATCAAGCGGATAAAGCGCACCGGAAAGGAGAAAAATCGGATAGATTACAAAACTTGAAATCAGGCCGTAGCCTTCCGGGCTTTCCATAAAAGAACCGATTATTAAACCGAGACTAATTAGACCGTTTGCAAAAACAAAGAGCATCAGCATTGAAAGGAGGATGCTTGACAGGGTAAAGGGGATGCCCAGAACAATCCCGATTAAAAGTAAAAAATAGGACTGAATCAGAGCATCGGTCATACTGCCCATGGCTTTCCCGAAGAAGACGGTAGTTCTTGAGAGCGGAGTAATTAGTACTTCTTTTAAAAAATCAATTTTTTTATCCCAGACTATATAAGCGCCGGCAAAAAGACCGGTAAAAATAATAGTCATGGCCAGAAAACCCGGAAAAATAAAATGCTGGTAATTGCCCGCGCCGGCCGGCATAGCGGAACCTACGCCGTTTCCAAAGATAAAATACCAGAAGAGAGGCAGGCAGACCGAAGAGATAATCCTGCTTTTTTCCCGGGTAAAAACCCGAAACTCCCTGAACCAGAGCGCGTACAGGCCTTTTAATACTTTGCGGATATTCATCAGGTCGCCCTCGTAACATCTTGCATAAAGCCGACTTCATCGCCTTCTTCGCGCATCTCGCGCCCGGTATAAAAGAGAAATACATCGTTTAAGTCCGGAGAATGCACTTTAACAAATTCCACCTCTCCCGCAGTGCTTAGTATCTCCTGAAGGTTCTTCCCCGCATTTTCAACGGCTAACTGGAATTTCCCTTCCACAATCTTTATTCCCTTTACAAAAGTAAGGCTTTCGAGTTCCTTAAGGTTAAGTTTTTGCCCTTTAAGGCTTACTATATCCCCGCCGGTAGCATGTATAAGATTTTCCGGGGAATCAAGTGCTACTATACGGCCGTGGTCAATAATCGCTATCCTGTTGCAGAGTTTTTCCGCTTCTTCCATGTAATGCGTAGTCACAATAATAGTCATTTTTATCTTTTCCGCCAGAGCCCTGATATAAGTCCAGATATGCTGGCGGGTTTGCGGGTCCAGGCCGAGGGTGGGCTCGTCAAGAAAGAAGATCTTGGGTTCATGCAGAAGCCCTCTCGCTATCTCCAGCCGTCTTCTCATGCCACCGGAATATTTTTTTACGACATCATGCTGTCGTTTTTGCAGGTCAACAAGCTCGAGCACTTTTTCTATCTTTTTGTTTATCTCTTTTAGCGGCAGGTTATACATAAGCGCGTGCAGTTTCAGATTTTCATAACCGGAAAGCAAAGTATCGGAGCTTGGATCCTGAAAAACCATCCCTATTGATTCTCTTACCTTATCGGGCCGGGTCACAACATTAAAGCCGTTTACGATAGCCGTTCCCGAGGTGGGTTTTAAAAGAGTGGAAAGCATCATAAGCAGAGTGGTCTTCCCGGCGCCATTAGGCCCTAAAAGACCGAAGATTTCGCCCTCTCTGACGGCGAGGTTAATACCGTCTACGGCTTTTATTTCTCCGTAAGTTTTTTTAAGTTCAATTGTTTTTATGCTCTCCATCTACAGCTCCGTTTGCATTGTTTTGAAACAATACCGGTCCGGCAGCTACAACTATTATTTCGGTTTAAAAGCACGCCTTCTAAAAATGAAAATGGACGGGCACCATCTTATAGCGTTTTTACGCGCCCATCAGAGAAGATACCCGTCCGGTTTTAACTATTCGTTGATCTTATTCTTTTTGATAAAGGTCCAGATTAACTTTATCATCTCGCCCATACCACAGTCTTTGTTGTCAAATATCTCGCCGATTTTCACATCTTTTACTTTACTCCACTTAATAACCTTGCCCCCAAAAGCCGCTTTCTTTACCGGTGCTACACCTTCTACTGCTTTAGCCATGTATTCCTCCCTTTCTTGCTTTGAGGGATCACCCTTAAAAAGGCGGTCTCACTCATCTTAATTAATCTTTGCGCGGCTATCGATTTATTCGTTTTGCCGGTTCAGAATCCCATTCTAACATGTTTGGGGAGGGGTGTCAATAAATAGGCACCGGAAAATCTGCCCGGTACATTTAAAGTCTGCGCAAGTTCCCTGCGGTATTTTTTTAATTATTTTGCTCTTTCTTCCCCGAAACCAGCCTGCCGAAGCCGGTAAGAAACTCATATCTATTTTCCCGCGTGACATAAATTACCCCTGCTGCACCTTTTGTTTTATCAAGAGATTTCAACCACTCTTTGGTGCTGTCAAGACTGATTGAGTCATTATAAGCCCCCGCAAGAATCTTAAAACCCAGAGTATCGAAATGCTTTAAACATGCTTCACGCCCCTTATAATACCAGCATATAATGCCCAGGTCGCGGGGAATATAATTCCAGGAACCGGAAAAATCCCCGTCAACAAGTAAGTAGTTATCATGAGCATTGTGATTAGGATCAAACATATCCGACCAGACAAATATTTCAGCGTTTGGATTTATCCCTTTTATTATCGCGCAGGCTTTTGTTATCGAATCTCCGAGTATTTCTGCCATGGATATTTTCCTGTCTTTGCAGCGCCCGCAGGTACCTCCCATCCTTATTTCTTCCATACCTAAAACATATTTGTTAGCCCCTAGAGTTTTATGCAGGAGTTCGAATTCGCTTTTCCATGTTTCATACAATTCAGGCTCCGACATACAGGAGACGACCCGGCCGTCCGTTATGGCTATGCCGTGATAGTAACTTACTCTCAATTTTTCGCCGTTTTGTATCCTGCTTCCCGCCGGAATTCTCAGCAAGGGCGCTTCGTGTTCAAATCTAAAATTCAAAAGGGGGTCGAAAACCGGCTCAAAATCCTTCCCTTCTTCATAAATAATTCCTGCTGCCTCTCCTTTTACCGTGAGAGGCGTGCCCGGTCTTCTTAGTATATTTACCGGTCCAAGCTCTTCCAGTTCCCAGTCATCGAGCCAAAACCTTCCGTATTTTCCGCCCCAAACTCCGGCACAAACCTTGACAATTTCATTTTCCCCGCTATTAAATCCTATAACAGTTTTTTTCCAGTCCTGGGTGGATTTTATTTTCAGCTCCACGGGGGCAAGGGCCTTTCCTTTCAGGGTGAAGACTTGCAGTTTAAAGGAATCTGCAGGCTCAAGTTTATCTGTTTTAAGCATCAGGCTCAGCCGGTACAACCTGTTTTGCTTTACCTTCACCTCCTGCGTAATCCTGCCGTTTCCATACGGGTTAGTCCTGAACATTTGAAACCTTAAAGAAGCCTTCCCCCGGTAAAATACTTTTGTATCAACAATGCTGACTTCGCCCGGCTGGTCGCAAAAATTATAGCCGCTCAATGTATTGTCTTTATAATCCTCAAAGCCCCCGTTTTCGATTTTTACCGGGAAATCAGGTGTCAGGACAGCTATATTTTCTTTTACGGTAAACAATGAATCCTTAACCGGCAGACCTTCGGCGAGATTTTTATTGCGGCCCAAGTCAGAACTGTTTCCTACGGAAAAAATTACAGGAATTATTTCCGTCTTGAATTCTTCACAGGTGTTTTTGATTGTTCTTAATCTGTCAAAATAATCAACATCCTTACCGCTTAAACGGTCCAAACCACCCGAAAAAACAACGCCATTGAGCCCGCCGGCTGCTGCGGTTTTAATTTTTCTTTCGACATCCTTGACCTGCATGTTGTCTTTCAGATTATCCGCAATATATACCCATCTGTAAGGATATATCTTTGCTTCTGAAAAACACAGTACATTTAAGGCTAAAAATAGCGGCCAAACAAGGCAAAACTTTCTCACGATCTTCCCTCTTTTTTTGCCGGACTTTAAGAATACCTGCCATCCGGGGTTTACTTGAGGAACCGGAAAAATGCCCGGGCTCTTTTCCCGAAGTATCTGTAAGTGTTTTGATTAAACAACTGCTTAATAATGTAGCCGGGCCGTAAATAATATTCCCTGTAGGCTTTTTTATACATTTCATCTATTAGAACGGCATTCACTTTCTTATACTCAAAGCAGAACTTTTCGTCGTATTCCCCATACTCATCCCAGTCTTTGACCATGAGTTTCCCGTTTCTCTTAACCTCTTCATAGATAAGCGAGCCGGGATAGGGAATGGCGATAAGAAACTGAACATAGGTAGGCGCAATTTTTTTTGCAAAATCAATTGTCTGCTGTATCGTCTCTCTATCTTCTTCCAGATTGCCCATCATCAAAAATGCGGTGGTTTCAATGCCCGCTTTTTTTGCATTCAGAAATGCGGCCTCAATTTGCCCCAGAGTTATTTTCTTCCCTATACTGTCGAGTATTCTCTGCGAGCCAGATTCCACGCCAAAGGCGACCCTGTAGCACCCGGCTTTGCGCATAGCCGAGAGCAGTTCGAAAGAAGCATTGTCGACTCTTATGCCGTTGGGACAGCACCAGGGCAGAACCAGCTTCTCTTCCACAATCCTTTTACATATAGCCATTACCCTTTCGGTCGAAGTGGTAAAAGAATCATCAATTATGGAAATTTCCTTTACTTTGTGGACGCTGAGCAGGTGTTTCCACTCGCTAATAACGCTCTCCACACTCCGGGCTCTGAAATGCCTCCCGAAAACCGCCTTGAAACAAAAGGTGCATTCATAAGGACAGCCGCGGGAGGTGAGAATATTTCCTACAGGTAAACGGTTCCCGAGAGCCTGCTGGCCTTTATATAATTTAAGCGGCGGGAATAAATGTCTCGCAGGAAAAGGCAGTAAATCAAGATTATTAATATAAGGCCGCGAGGCCGTATGAACAATTTTGCCGTCATGCAGATAAGATATTCCTGCAATTTTTCCGGGGTCTTTATAGCCGGCGCAGAGTTCCTGCATCGTTTCTTCGCCCTCACCCCTGACAACAAAATCCAGTTTATGCAGAAGCGGTTCTTCGGGTAAAGCCGTTGCATGCGGGCCGCCGATTACGGTAATAACCTTTGTCTTTTCTTTTAGCAGCCCGGCTATCCGATAAGCGCTTTTTACTGTCAGTGTAACCGAAGAGAAACCTACAAGTTCTATTTTTTCATTAATTACCATTTCTATTATTTGACCGTCGGTTAGTTTTTGTATTGTCAGGTCAAGGATTTTGACCGCATGACCGGCTATTTCTAAGACAGCAGAAATATAGCCGATTCCGAGAGGAAGAAAGGATTCAGCTCCAAAAACATCGCCTTTAGGAACGGTCCGGATAAGCAGAATATTCAATACCGTTTCCTCCCCGGGAATGAATTAAACAAACCTTTTGAACTGCTCTTATATCGCTTTAAAGTATTTTCCGAAAACCAGCATATTTTTGAGCGGTGTGTCCAGCGGTATCGCGCATTCGGGTCCGATAACTTCGACGCCCGCTTTTATCTTTTTTTCGATGTCTTTAATTATTTCTGCTTCCGTACCGGTTCTTAATAACTGCGTATTATTGGTGCCGCCCAAAAGCGCAATTTTTGAGGCAGTCTTTCTCATTTCAATATCGTCATTCTTTGAATCGTAATGGAACCCGTCGAGTCCGGTCTCGTTGATGTATTTTATTCTATCCAGTGTGTACCCGCAAATATGCAGGATAGTCGGAACTTTAATTATCTTTGCCATTTCCTTATGGATAGGCAGAACAAAATCCCGGTAAGCTTCGGGACTGCATAGATCCCTTGTCGCATGATCGGCTATCAGCATATTATCCGCTCCGGCCTGTATCTGGGCTTCCGAAAAGAGCACGGTAATCTCTTTTAATTTATCAAGAATCTGCAGAGTTTTGTCCGGGTCGGTAATAGTTCCCATTAGAAAATCTTCCATCCCGACCAGATGATAAGCAAGCGTCCAGGGACCAAACGCCTTACCGGTTATCGCGATGCTTTCACCGAACTCCCTGCGTATTTTTTTAATAGCTTCCAGAGGGGTTTGGGAAAACGGGCTGTCCAGAAACTTTTTTGATATTTTTATATCTTCCGGTCTTTTCCAGATGGGGGTCAAAGTCGAAGGCATTATGGTCTTTTCACCCCAGTTTGTTTCCACACCAACTGCTGCGGACTCATGACAAACGGAAAACAACGGCATCACATTATCAAAACCCATAATCGAATGCCCGGCCGCAGCCAGCGCCGCCATACTCCCGGATTTCAAATGGCCTTCCGGAAAATAAATATTTAATTTTTCCATAAGTTCAAGGCAAACTATCGAGGTGGGCGTGCCTATTGCGGGCCTGTCTGTTTTTTTTCTCTGAATTGCGGCTAAAAATCTTTCTTTTGAGTTCACTCAGCTATCCCTCACAAAAGATTTACGGCTAATTAATCTGACCCATATCTTCCGGGGCCGGCGGCAATTGATTAGGTATCGTAGCCAGGTTGTCAAATTTCGCGTATTCTTCCAGGAAGGCGACTTTTATGGTACCCACCGGGCCGTTTCTTTGCTTGGCAATTATCAATTCGGTTTCAGCTTTGTTTTCAATATTCCTGTCGTAATAGGCTTCTCTATAGAGCATCAAAACCACATCCGCATCCTGTTCAATAGAGCCGGATTCACGTAAATGAGAAAGCAGCGGCCTGCGCTCCGACTTTTCCTGTTTTTCGGTCGCCCGGGAGAGCTGGGAAGCAACAATAACAGGGACCCCCATTTCTTTAGCCAGGCCTTTTAAACTCCGGGTGATCTGGGAAACTTCCTGCACTCTATTTTCTGTACTGCTCTTGCCGCTTTCCATCAACTGCAGGTAATCCACTATTATTAGGTCAATTTTTTTATCGGCTTTGAGCCTTCTGCACTTTGCTTTAATCTCAAGCGCGGACAAAACAGAAGAATCATCTATATATATGGGGGCTTCGGAGAGATTGCTGGCCGCCATAGTTATATGAGGCCATTCATTATCATAGGTTTTTCCGGAGCGGAGCCGGTGCATAGAAACTTTGGCTTCACTGGAAAGCATTCTTAACGCCAGCTGGTCGGCAGCCATTTCAAGAGAAAATATTGCCACGGATTTTTTATATCTAATGGAAGCATTAAGCGCGATAGACAGACAAAGGGAAGTTTTACCCACGCCCGGCCTGGCAGCCACGACTATCAACTCACCTTCGTGCAAGCCGGTGGTCATTTCATCAAGTTTATCAAAACCGGTTGCAACTCCGGTTACAAGAGCCTGATTATAGGTGAGATGCTCAATCTTCTGCACCGCAGTATGAATCAGTTCCTTCATTTTTGCAAAGCCGGGCCGGATGCGCTTTTCGGAAATTGAGAATATTTTGTTTTCAGCCCGGTCCAGCAGCGAATCTACATCCGAAGTCTCGTTATAGGCGTCCGTAATAATACCGGTGGAAATGGTAATTAAATCCCTGAGCGAACTCTTTTCTTTTACGATGCCCGCGTAATATTCGACATTTGCGGCGGTAGGCACGCTGTTTATTAATTCGGCAATGTATTCCGCACCGCCGACAGCATCAAGTTGATTTTTCTTTTTTAGTTCTTCCGAGACCGTAATAAGGTCCACAGGCTGATTAGCATCGAAGAGCCCTACAACCACGGAAAATATCTTCTTGTGCGCGTCCTTATAGAAACTGTCTATTTTGAGCATTTCGATAACGCTGGAAAGAGCGTCGGGTTCAATAAGCATCGAACCTATAACCGATTTTTCGGCTTCAATATTTTGAGGTGGTAATTTTTCGTTTGCCATTGGTCTACCGGTTATCTCTGATTTTAATACTTTATCCGCTAAAATGCTGTACCCGACAATTTATTTTTTAACGACCCAAACTTTTACGGTCGCAGAAACATCAGCATGTAGTTTAACAGGAACCTCATATACGCCGAGGACCTTTATCGGTTCTAAGAGATCTATTTTTCTTTTATCCACTTCAAAACCAAGTTCTTTAAGCGCCACCGCGATATCTTCCGTGGTAACCGCGCCAAACATCTTGTCTTCTTCGCCTACCTGCGTGGCAATGGTCACTGAAAGCTTGCTCATTTTGGCGGCTAACTCAACAAAAACTTCTTTTTCTTTTGCGAGTTTGATATTATCCCTCTTCTTTTTTTCTTCCACGGCCTTCACATTGGCGGCCGAAGCTTCTACCGCAAATTTATTAGGCAAAAGGAAGTTTCTGGCAAAACCTGCGGAAACATTTTTAATTTCGCCTTTTTTACCGACTTTTTCCACATCTTTAGTAAGAACTACATTCATATAGCACTCCTTTGGGAGAAACGATTCCACAGATTACAGAACATCTGATTAAACAACTACAAGGGACAAGATATCAGTATTGATCCCTTACCCCTTCGTTGCGCCTTACACTAAACATCCTTCCACGATTTTAGACCTTACGAACTTTAAAAACTTTACAAACTTTAAAAACCTGGTTCCCTATTCTACCGTAAAAGGAACCAACGCCAGAACTCTTGCTCTTTTCAGGGCTTCCGTAAGATGCCTCTGGTGTTTTGCGCAATTGCCTGTGGCTCTTCTGGGCATTATTTTTGCTTTTTCAGACAAAAACTGCCTGAGCATGGCAACATTTTTATAATCTATTACCTGGTTTTCCTCGGTGCAAAATCTACACTGTTTTTTTCTCGGACCCTTAAAAAACTTACCCCTGGGCCTTGCTCCTCTTCCTCCGGTGCCGTCAGCGCGCGGGCCTCTTGAATCGCCACGATCTCCGCCTCTTGAATCGCCTCTTGGTTCGTATCTTTTTTCCATTACATTACTCCTCTTTAATTCGGCGCGGGATTTTTATCCGGCAAACCGTCCCCGATATCTTAGTCGGGGCTCAATTTTTGATTTTGTATTATCGGCTCTCGGCTGATAATTTACTGCAAAACCGTTTTTTTAAAACGGAGGCTTGTCCTCTCCTTCACCGGCACCTGAACTGGAACCTGTAGTTTCTTCAGGAACAGACTCTTCATCAGAACCTACTTTTTTCTTTGAGCCTAAGAATTGAACTCTATCTGCAACGACATCAAGCACATTTCTTTTTTGTCCTTCCTTGGTCTCATAGCTGCTTGACTGCAAGCGCCCCTCTACCAGTACAGAGCTCCCTTTGCTTAAATATTCGTTACAACTCTCGGCCTGCTTGCCCCAGACTACGACAGTGACAAAACAAACATCTTCTTTCATCTCACCGTCAGTACCTTTATATTTTCTATTCATTGCCAGACCCAATCTTCCTACCGCCGAACCGCTCGGAATATATTTGAGTTCCGGATCCCTGGTTAGATTTCCCATTATTATCACTTTATTAAAGCTGGCCATAGTCCCCCCTTGAGTCAAAATTATTCTCTGTAGTGCTTAAGCTACGGGTGGTACCGGTGCTGCAACAGGTGTTGCTACAGGCGCTGCTGCAGGTGCGGCCGCGGGTGCTGCGACTGCCGCTGTTTTTTTCTTTTTCTTCTTCATCGGCTTTAATGTAATTTTCTTTATAGTCAAATACCTTAAAACGGAATCAGCTATCCTATAATTCCTTTCAAGATCTTTAACTATTTCGCCGTCCATCTTTGCTTCAATATATATATAGTAGCCTTCCTTGGCGGCACCTATCCTATAGGCCAGTTCCCTTTTGCCAAGTTTGTCCAACTTCAATACCTCACCTTTGGCTGCAATAATGAGCTGTGTGAACTTTTCTGAAAGCTTTAGAACTTCCGTCTCCGGATATTTTCCGTCAACTACAAATGTGGTTTCATAAACTGTCAAAGTAAGATCCTCCTTAAAGAAATTTGAATTATTAATAAAAGAACATCCATTTTGGTTTTATGCGACTTCAGAAGGTTGGCGCCGCTAATACCGGATGTCTCGTCTGTCAGCAAAAGCAGCGTAAGAGCTTCTGAGACAGCATCCTCAATTGTTTTCTCGCAAACTTCCTTACCAAACAGGCGGTAGATACTCCGCCCGCTTTGGTTAGCGAGTAAGTATTATACCAGAAAAAGCAGCTATTTCAAGATATATTTAAGCCCATGTCAAGCCAAAGTAAGAATGTCCGCTTTCTACCAAAGTAGAAATGTCCGGTTTTTAACGTTGCGCTAGTTCCAAAGAGCTATCTTTTCTTACTATTCCAACAGGTTGCAAATAATTCGACTCTTTCGCAATTCTCGCCAT
>CAIYPD010000113.1 GCA_903928075.1 Candidatus Firestoneibacteriota bacterium | reverse complement strand
TCACAAAAAAGGTCTGCTCTTAAAGAGCCATTTGCACCTTCTTCGGAAGGAGGTCTTTTACATATTACCATTGCGAGAACTGATAAGGACGCGGCAATCTATCCTTATTATATCTCTAAAGCACTGAAGGTAAGATTGCTTCGACGATAAAGCTGTCTTCCTCCCTTAAGCCTTGCGGACACGGCGCAATGACAGATAAAAGTCTGCAAGAGTCCCTAAGGTCTAAAATCGTTGAAGGAAATTTATAGGTGTAATTCTTTAAACCTGTCCTTTTGTTTCTGTCATTCTAATCTCTAGCTGCCCTTCCGTCCTTCCGACCCTCTGACCCTCCAACCCTATGGCATTAGCAATTGACAAACCCTGTGAAAGATTATAAAATACAATAGAATTTAGAAGAAACAGAAGGAGAAAAAAATGGCTGCGAAAACTAAAGTGAACTATCCTATCTTTGGGAAAGAAGAGGAAAAACTTGTCCTAAAAGTGTTAAGAAGCGGGAAATGGTGGCGGGGCGGGACTTTAAAAGAAATGCAGGCCTCGGTGACCGGGCGCTTTGAAAAAGAGTATTCAAAATTTACCGGCGCAAAGCATTGCCTGGCGGTCTCCAACGGGACCGCGGCGCCCGAACTGGCTTTGAAAGCGGCCGGGCTGGGCGCGGGGGATGAAGTCCTGGTCCCTGCTTTGAGTTTTGTCGTCACCGGGACGGTGCCTCTTTTAGTCAACGCCGTTCCCGTCTTTGTGGACATAGACCCGGAAACCTACCAGATGGATCCCAAAGATATTGAAAGAAAAATAACAAAAAAAACCCGGGCCATCTTACTTGTCCATTACGGCGGGTACCCCGCGGATATGGACCGGATTATACCGCTGGCAAAAAAACATAAACTTATAGTAATTGAGGACTGCGCCCACGCCCAGGGGACACAGTGGAGAGGCAAACACGCGGGCACTTTCGGCGCGGCAGGGACCTTCAGTTTTCAGATGAGTAAAGCAATCACCTCCGGCGAAGGCGGTGCGATAATAACCAACAACAAAGAGATGTTTTATAAATGTTATTCCTACCATCATATCGGGAGGTTGGAACAGAAGGGTTTCTATGATTTCTTCTATCCCGCCTGGAATTACCGCTTGACCGAATTTCAGGGAGCACTCCTGCTCTGCCAGCTCCGCCGTTATAAGAAAATGGTGAAAGAAAAACATGCGGCCGGTGTCTATCTGGCGGCTGAACTTTCCAAGATAGGCGGGGTGGAACCCCTTAAGCGGGATAAGAGAATTACCCGCAGAGGGTATTACTACTTTGTCATCAGGTATGACGCAAAGCATTTTAATAATCTGCCCCGGGCGGATTTTCTTGCCGCGCTGGCAAAAGAAGGCGTAATATTGGGCCGGGGTTATGGTAAGCCTATCTATAAAGAACCTCTTTTTCAGCAGGGCAACTTTGGAAATAATTCCTGTCCGGTAAAATGCAGTAATTACGGGAAAGTTATGGATTACAAAAAAGTCTGCTGTCCGAACGCGGAACGCGCCTGCGCAGAAGAACAGGTCACACTCCATCATATCCAGTTAGGCCTGGGCAGAAAGCATCTGGACAAAATTATAAAAGCCATCATTAAGGTAAAAGCCGCCAGTTGGAAAGATTAAAAAAACGCTGTCATTGCGAGGAATACGACGATAGTCGTGGAATATGACGCGGCAATCTCAGCTTTTAAAGTTGCGAAGCAAGGCGCATCGAGCGCTATAGAAGAACTGGGTTTGCTTCGTCATAAGCCCTCCCTAGCGGTCGATTCATCGCAATGACAGCGGAGAGGAAGGGATACGACGACACAGTTACATGAATGGAAATAATAAATATCCTTCAACGATTTTAGGCTGCTAAAAGCGTAGCTGATGGCACAGATTAAAAACAGATGACACAGATAAATTGATGGAAATAATAAATATCACTCAAAGATTTTAGACTTTATAGACCTTACGGACCTTTATGGACTTTTAGACGCACTTTAAAGACCTTACGACACACGGAGGTGCATTTTATGGATTTTAGTAAAACTTTAACTGCGGTACTTTTTGCCCTGGCGGCGGCTCTGCCTTTAAGCGCTTTCGAAAGTGCGGATAGAATCCTTGAAGGCAGAATGAAAACTCCTCTCCTCACCGGAAAAAGTGCTTTTACCGGGGAAGGACCCTGCTGGTATGCCGCTTTTGGTATGGGTGCTTTTGTTGACGGGTACAAAGCAACAAAAGATGTCTCCTATCTTGACGCCGGCGTTAAATATTATGACGCTTTAATCTCTAAAATGTACCCGGCGCCGGACGGCTATAAAGGCTGGGTCGGGCCGTATATGTACGACGGAAAGTTTCTTGCCGATGTGCATGTCGGGGACGGTATTCTTATAAACCAGATGCTTGATTTTTCCGAGACGGTCTTAAAGAGCGGGGACGAAAAACTCCGCCAAAAATACGGCGAAAAAGCAAACAGTTATGTGGACCTGGCAAAAAAACATCTTATAGAAAAATATGATAAGCGCGGCACCTGGATTGACAACGGAGCTTATGGAAATTATGTCTCCTGGGACAGGTATATGACCGCGGAAAACACGAAAGAGTGGAAGAAGATGCCGGAGGTGCAGAACTCAGCCCTGACGCTGCCATTTAATAAAAATATGGTCATGGGTATCGCAGCACTCCGTATTTACCGTATTACCGGGCAAGATTTCTACCGGGAAAAAGCGCTTAAAATATTTAATATGTTCAAGAGCCGGTTGTCTTTGTTTGAGGATCACTATGTCTGGAGTTATTGGGAACCTTACGGTAGCTGGGATATAGCAAGCCTGGAGAAAAATGACCTGCGGCATTGGGTAAATGTCCATCCTTTCCGGAACTACCAGGAGGGTGAGGTTCAATATATAACTGAGGCCTATCATTCGGGGATAACTTTTACAAAAGAAGATATGCAGAGAATAGTAAACACCAATATCAAAATGTACCGGGGCGGCAAAGAATGGGTGAATTCCAATAATGCGGTGCGGGCCGCGGCTAAAATAAAAATGACTCAGGCTGTTTCCGAATCAAAAGAAAAAGCCGGGACTCTGTGGGGCGCACTTACGGAATTTGACCAGACCCTGGCAAAAGCAGCGGGTAAAACGGCTTCAAATACCGGTTTTAAGCGCAGCTACGCGGGGCTTCCCGTTACCGACTTTGTTTTTCCTTTTAACAGCAATAAATATTTAACGATGGTCTGCCTCCTGCCGGCAGAAATAGAGTCCGGGAGAGAAATAATAATCGTGAGTAAAAGTATTGTGCCGGGGGATATCGAGATAAGCCTCTATTCAGCGGATGGGAGTAAAAAAATAATAGAAATTTTTAAAGGCAAAACTAGCGGCGGCCCGGATGGAAAAGAGGGTCTGCTTCTTATTAAATGGAATGCAAAAGACACGGCTACCGGAAAATACCGCGTGCGCTGGACCTTAAACGAAGAATACAGGGACGCACTTCTTACAGTAAGATGAAAATTCCGGTATAAAATGTAGAAGGCGGCAAATGAGAAAAATGCAAAAGGGCTCGGTACTGGTACTAACTTTGGTGCTTATGGTGATGCTCCTGTTTCTCACGGGTGTTCTGCTGCAGCTCATTCTTCTCAACTACATGCATATAACAAAAAGCGCCGAAAGTGAAAAAGCTTTTTGGATTGCCAAAGCCGGACTTTCTGAAGCAAAATATTATGTTGTTAAAAACTGGTTTGACCCGGACCTGGACCCGAACCAAAACAACGGATATACGGGTATTATAGATATCTGCAAGAAAATGGTTAAGGGGAAAAACTTCGGGACCAACAGCGACGGCACGGTCAGCGGTTCCTATAAAGTTGGAATCTCTCCGATAAACGGGCCGGGCGTGCACGAAATTGTAATAGCCTCGGAAGGCATAACTGTTCCGATAGAAGATTACAAGCGGCTGGATGAATACGCTACCGATGTGAGAAAGGACGGTTTCAGAGTTTCTCTGATTTTGCGGCTCCGGATGGACTCCCCGACCGACTACCTTTTCTTCTGGAACGGGGACTCCGGAATGAGGTTGAGCTATACGACCTGGATAAACGGACCGGTCTACGCCAACGGCTCTTTCTACATTTGCACCGGCTTAGATTCCCCCTCAACGAGCGGGTATGTGATAAATCACCAGTATTTTTTTAAGTCAGAAAACTTAAAAGGGCCGGCAATCCATTGCAACGGGACCTTCTGGACCCCCACCGGCTTTGACGGTGATGTAAGGGTCGGAGAAGGCAGGAACAAATGGGGCCCCGCGGACTGGACGGGTATTGCAACTGACCAGCATTATTTCACCCACAACACCGAGAGCAACGCTTTAACTCCGGCTTTTCATTATGATGACGCTATTATTTACGGTTCCAACTCTTATTATCCCGTCTTCGACTATTATCAGCCCGTACCCACGCATGAGACCCCCAATATAACTTTTCCGGTAGAACAGCTTGACGGTAAGACCAGAAACCTTCTGCAGGATAAATCCCACGGGGCTTATAATATCTACTGCCCGACAAAAGACGAAGTGTATAAGGTTTTTCAGAGATATATAGACCAGAATTTTTATATCAAAAATGCCAAGAGCACCTCCATTGCCGGCGCGAAGATCTCGGGTTTTTACAACACGGCGGCAAAACAAAAAACACCCTTTCCTTTTGTGGACCGGGGAAAAGAGGTGGTTGGTTTTATGAAATTTGGCCGGCCTTCCGGTGAACTGGGTACTATGCCGATGGTCCTCAATCCTATGCAATCTTATGCCTATACAAAATTTAATCCTTTTTCGTGGGCCACCGC
>CAIYPD010000112.1 GCA_903928075.1 Candidatus Firestoneibacteriota bacterium | reverse complement strand
TAAAGCATAGTCTTCATAAGTAACTTCCGTTCCAAAAAGTAAATACTGGGAGATATCATTAAGATTTGATACTGCGTCAACCCCCGCAAGAACACCTATTTTATTGTCAACCGCCATGGAATAAGAAACGCCTGCAGCGACATTAGTGGGAAGGAGTTCGCTGGTATTAAGATACTTGATTCCGTTACCGGAATTTAAAGCGACATTTAATACAGCAGCGCCAAAATTTAAATTTTCAATCAGAATATTTTTTACCTGTACGCCCGCATCCCCGCAAAGAGTCTGCGCATTTAATGAACCAAATAGCGTACTCGCGAGAGCTTTCACGCTTACACCTATTTCTATATCTTTATACAGTTCAAGTGCGTAACTCAAATCCCCGATAATATCCTGCTGGCTTATTACCGTCTGAGTCACTCCGCTTGAGAAATTCAATTCCATTTGTCCGCCGTTTAAATAAGAGACGGCGAGAGCAATCACCCCGGGTCCAAACTTCTGGCCATAGGTAAGGCTTCCAAAGTTACTTCCAATCTCCCCGCCGTTAAAATAAAAAAGCGAAAGCTGCGGGTTTTTCAGGGAAGCGAGTGCGGCCGGGTTGTATTTAAGGAAGGTAACATCTCCGGCCATCGAGACCCCTGCTCCGGCAATACCGGCACCTTTAGCTCCAAGATCCTGGAGCAAAGAACCACCCGAAGTATTATCAGAGGAAAACATCAAACTGCCGGCAAGTGTCAGAACAACTAATGTTTTGTGTAGTGTTTTCATAAGCTCCTTTAAAACCCACATAAAACTGTCTGTTATTATGCATCATATTTTACATCATATTGCAAAGGTTCGTCAATACCTAATAATATGTTTCTTATTTTCTATAACCTGTCTCCAGTGTTTTAGTAGCAGTTTTTCGAAAAAAGTTCAGTTATTGTCCCGGGTCAAAGACGCCCAAAAACAGCACGAAAACATTGAAAATTCCAACCCGACGGAATTCTTTATTTTATAATGGCGGTTTTGTAAGGTTTGTGAGAATAAGAAGGCGCTCCTTTTTTTGGAGCGCCTTTTCTTATTGCTTATCTTTATCGCTTAACGTTATTTTTTGTCATCCTCGACCTTAAAGTCGGCATCAACTACATTGTCGCCTTCTTTTTTAGGAGCACCCTGTTCGGGGCTTCCTTCAGGTCCGGAGCCCGGCGCACCTTCTGGCCCTTTCTGCTGCTGGGCTTTCTGGTATATGGCTTCCCCGAGCTTCTGGGAAACTTTTTTTAAGTTTTCTATTCCGGCCTTAATACCTTCGGTATCATTCGCTTCAACCTTCTTTTTAAGGTCGGCTATCGCTTCAGTAATAGAGGTCTTTATCGCATCGTCCACTTTTGCGGCATGCTCTGCGAGTGTTTTCTCCGTCTGATAAATAAGCCCGTCTGCTTCATTCCTTACCTGAATCTCTTCGGCTTTCTTTTTATCATCCGTCGCAAACTGTTCTGCCTGCTTTACCATCTTTTCAATGTCTTCTTTGGAAAGTTTGTTTTGCGCAGTTATCTTCATGGATTGTTCTTTGCCGGTACCCAAATCTTTCGCGCCGACATGAATGATCCCGTTCGCATCAATATCAAAGGTCACTTCTATTTGCGGTAAGCCTCTCGGAGCCGGAGGGATACCAACAAGCTGAAAACGGCCCAGATTAGTATTGTGCGCGGCCAGAGGGCGCTCGCCCTGCAAAACATTTATCTCCACGCTCGGTTGATTATCGGCCGCCGTAGAAAAAACCTGGCTCTTTTTTGTGGGAATAGTGGTGTTTCTTTCTATGAGCTTTGTAAATACTCCTCCCAGCGTTTCAATTCCAAGGGAAAGCGGAGTCACATCAAGGAGAAGCACATCCTTAATGTCTCCGGTCAAAACTGCGCCCTGCACCCCGGCGCCCATGGCAACGCATTCCATCGGATCAACGCCCCGCTCCACAACCTTGCCTATTACTTCTTCCACAAACTTCAAAACTATCGGCATCCTTGTAGGCCCGCCGACCATAATAACTTTATTGATATCCTTGGCGGTCATTTTACCGTCAGAGAGCGCCTGTTCGACCGGTTTTCTACAGCGGTCAATCGTCGGCCGGATTAAATCTTCCAATTTGGTTCTGGTTATCTTCATAACCAGATGTTTCGGTCCGGAAGAGTCCGCGGAAATAAACGGGAGATTTATATCCGTCTCCAGCGTTGTGGAAAGTTCAATTTTTGCCTTCTCGCCTGCTTCACGGAGACGCTGTATTGCCATCTTATCTTTTTTCAGATCTATGCCTTCAGCTCTCTGGAATTCACCGGCTATGTAATCTATAATGGAATTATCCATATCGGTCCCGCCAAGCTGGGTGTCGCCGCTGGTGGAAATAACTTCAAAGACGCCTTCGGCCATGTGCATAATGGTCACATCGAGCGTGCCGCCGCCAAGATCAAAGACCAGGATTTTTTGTTCCTTGCCCATCTTGTCCAGACCGTACGCCAGGCAGGCCGCTGTCGGCTCATTTATTATACGGACCACTTCCAGGCCCGCGATAGTGCCCGCGTCCTTGGTTGCCTGCCGCTGGTTATCGTTAAAATACGCCGGCACGGTGATGACTGCTTTTTCGACTTTCTCGCCGAGAAAAGCTTCCGCATCGGATTTTATTTTTTGAAGAATATAAGCCGAGAGCTGTTGTGGGGTGTATTCCTTCCCATAGATTTTCACTTTGTAATCAGTGCCCATCTTTCTTTTGATGGCCATTACAGTTCCTTCCGGATTGGAGACGGCCTGCCGTCTTGCGGGTTCCCCTACCAGTTTCTGTCCGTCCTTTGTGAAGGCAACATAAGAGGGAAACGCCTTTCCGCCAATCGAAGTACCCTCGGCAGAAGGTATAATAGTAGGCTTTCCGCCCACCATCGTAGCCGCTGCTGAGTTACTCGTTCCTAAATCTATTCCTATTATTTTAGCCATTTTTATCACCAATCCTTAAGCAGGGTTCGGAGCTCTTTTTGTTTTCACAAAATAGAGCTCCGGCCCTTAGCCTTTTTTTAGTACATTCCGCCCATACCACCCATTCCGCCGCCCATGCCACCGCCGCCCGGCATCGGAGCATCTTTCTTCTCTTCCGGAATATCGGTAATGAGGGTTTCTGTGGTAAGAAGCAAACCAGCTACGCTTGCAGCATTCTGCAGCGCGGTCCTTGTTACCTTAGTCGGATCAATAATCCCGGCTTTGGTAAGATCTTCGTACTCGCCGGTTAAAGCATTGAAACCAAAATCCAGACTCTTTTCTTTTTTGATTCTTTCTACAACCACCGAAGGTTCTTCCCCGGCATTATAGACTATCTGCCTTACGGGTTCTTCAAGTGCCCTTCTCAAAATATTGACGCCGATCTGTTCGTCTTCGGCAAGTTTCACGGTATCAAGCGCTTTCATGGCGCGCAGCATAGCAACGCCGCCGCCCGGAACGATACCTTCTTCAACCGCGGCCCTGGTAGCGTGAAGCGCGTCTTCAAAAATTGATTTCTTTGCCTTCATCTCGGGTTCTGTTGCCGCGCCTACATTAATTACGGCGACCCCGCCCGCTATCTTGGCCAGTCTTTCCTGAAGTTTTTCTTTATCATAATCGCTCTTGGTTTCGCCAATCTGATTTCTAAGCTGGCTGATGCGGCCCTGTATTTCTTTCTTGTTGCCCGCGCCTTCGATTATGGTTGTGTTATCTTTGTCTATGGAAACTTTCTTGGCGCGCCCTAAATCGGCCAGGTCAAGACTTTCCAGTTTTACACCCAGCTCTTCGGCTATAAGTTTGCCGCCGGTCAGGATGGCAATATCTTCCATCATGGCTTTTCTTCTGTCGCCAAAGCCCGGAGCTTTAACCGCGCAAACGGCTATAGTGCCCCTTATTTTATTCACCACGAGGGTCGCAAGCGCTTCGCCTTCGACTTCTTCGGAGATGATGAGTAAGGGTTTGCCTTTCTGCACGACTTTTTCCAGTATCGGGAGCAGGTCTTTCATCGCTGAAATTTTCTTCTCATGGATTAAAATATAAGGATCTTCGAGTTCTGCTTCCATCCTGTCGGCATTGGTTACAAAGTAAGGAGAAAGATAGCCCTGGTCAAACTGCATACCTTCTACCAGGTCCACTGTGGTCTCCATACCTTTAGCTTCTTCGATGGTGATGACGCCGTCTTTACCGACTTTGTCCATAGCATCGGCAATAAGATCGCCGACTTTCTGGTCATTGTGCGCCGAGACCGCGCCAACCTGCGCAATTTCTTTTTTATCTTTTACGGGTTTGCTGAATTTTTTTAATTCCGCAACCACGGCGTCCACGCCTTTATCGAGCCCTCTTTTAATTGCTATAGGGTTCGCGCCGGCTGTTACATTCTTTAAACCCTCGCGGAATATCGCATACGCAAGAACGGTCGCTGTGGTAGTGCCGTCGCCCGCATTGTCCGAAGTTTTACTGGCAACTTCTTTAAGTAACTGGGCGCCCATATTCTCAAAAGGTTCAGGCAGTTCAACTTCTTTTGCCACCGTCACGCCGTCGTTGGTTACCGTCGGTGCGCCGAATTTTTTATCGATCACTACATTTCTTCCTCTGGGCCCCATGGTTACCTTTACCGCATTGGCAACCGCTTCGACTCCCTTGAGTAAGGACTTTCTTGCTTCTTCTGAAAACCTTAACTGCTTAGCCATTTTAAACTTCCTCCCAATTTTCTAGTTTTTCTTCTTATTTTTTTGAATTTCTGGTTTAGCTTTTTCTTTTTCGAATTTCAAGTTTAGAATTTCGAATTTGTTTCACCGTTATTTTTCAATTATTGCGAGAACATCCTCTTCTCTCATAATGAGGTGCTTGTCCCCGTCAATGGTGATTTCATTGCCCGCGTATTTTGCGAACATCACGATGTCACCTTTTTTTACTGAAAGCGGTTTTTTAGTTCCGTTTTCGAGTATTTTTCCGGTACCAACCGCAATTACCTTACCTTCTTCAGGTTTTTCTTTCGCTGAATCCGGGATGATTATCCCGCCTTTCTTTGTTTCCCCTGCTTCCAGGGGTTTTACCAAAATCCTGTCCTCCAACGGCTTTATATTCATATTTCCTTACACCTCCTATAGAATTATGCCTTTAGGCATTTTTTATGGCTTTTATTAGCCTCTGTGTCTTATAGTATAGCAATAACCGTGCCAATACTTAATAACAAACACAAAATCATTGATTTACATTGATATTTATGATGTTTTGGTATTTTCAGATAACTTATTAACACCTTTATCAACACAAAAAATGTTTCAAAATGAAACTGTTGTGTCATTGTTGAGCTTCATAATGAAACACTTTGCTTTTGCAAATTTTGCTAAAAATAGAATAATTTGTAAAACTCAAACTCTAATAATATAAAATATGGTACAATATTGGACAAAGTTTCATCCTTATTGGCTTATATATAGTAAGAGGAGATAAATTATGGAGAGAAAGACAAAATATACCGGAATTGTTGTTCCTGAAACGCATTGGGATAGAGCTTGGTATTACCCTTTTCAGGGGTTTCGTGTCAGGCTGGTAAAGATATTTACTGATCTGCTCCGGATCTTAAAAGAGCATAAGGATTATAAAAATTTTACTTTTGACGGCCAGACGGTGGTCCTTGAAGATTTTCTGGAAATACATCCGGAGAAGCAGGAAGAAATAAAAAAACTGGTCAAGGCCGGCAGGTTAAGTATCGGCCCCTGGTATATTCTGCCTGATGAGTTTCTGGTCTCGGGCGAGGCCCTAATTCGAAATCTCGAAATAGGCCACAAAATAGCAAATGGTTTTGGCAGAGTAATGAAGGCGGGATATATCCCCGATCCCTTCGGCCATATCTCCCAGCTGCCGGCAATAATAAACGGCTTTGGTTTAAATTCAGTTATTTTTATGCGGGGCGGGGGCAGGTGGCTTAAGAAAACCGGCCCTATTTTCAAATGGTATGCCGCCGACAAAAAAACCTGGGTTTATGGTATTGAACAGTTCCGGGGTTATTTTAATCTTATGGCCTGGGGCGGAGATAAATTTAACGGGCTGGATGTGGACCTTAATAAAGCACTCGAGCAGGTTGAAAAAAACATAATCGAATGGAAAAAAACGGGCGCCCGGCACAAGACGATACTTTTAAATAACGGAATAGACCATTTTGCCGCGCAGGAAGCCGTGCCACTCATGATTAAACATGTAAACAAAAACTGCAGTGACATAAAACTAATAAACGCCGACTACGAAGACTATGTAAAAAGAATTATAAAAGAAAATATCAAACTATATTCCTACAAAGGAGAGATGCATACCGGTTACAAGTGGCATATTCTCTCCGGCACTTTTTCTGCAAGGATGTGGCTGCATCAGAGAAATTTTGAAGTTCAAAATTTCCTGGAAAAAACAGTTGAGCCTTATCTGGCAAGACTCTCGGTTACGGGGTATAAGTACGACGAGGCCCTGCTTACCACCGCATGGAAACATCTCTTAAAATGCCACCCGCATGACGATATCTGCGGCTGCTCGGTGGATGCAACCCATGAAGACAATAAATTTAATTATAAAGCTGCGGAAGATATCGGACAGTTTCTCCTGCTGGATGGTTTACGGCACGAAGCCGAAAAGCTTCCCCGCGCGAAAAACGCCGTCCGGACTTTTGCCGTGTTTAACGGCTCCTTTTATAAGCCGGGCAAAGAAATCAAAGGGGTCATTTCTCTTCCTGTCACAACTCCCGACACCAAAGAAATGCATGTGGAAACATTAGACGGCAGAAATATTCCCTCTGTTATAAAACCTCTAAAGTATAAAGTAAATCATCTTTTTCAGGACCAGCCGCTGGGCAGCCAATTTGAAGTAACCTTTTTGGACCGGACGATCAAGCCGGGAAACCTTGAGCTTTATGCGGTAAAGGAAGGAGCCAACACCGCAAACTTTATGGATATAAGCGCTCAGGGAAGAACCATAGAAAACAGATATTACCGGGTTAGTATGAACCCGGATGGGAGCCTTACAATTAAAGATAAAGAGACGGGGTTCCTCTACAAGCGCATCAACTACTTTGAAGACACCGAGGACGCAGGGGACGAATATGATTATTCCCCTCTTCCCGCAAAAGCCTCTAAAACCTATAATTCTATCGGGCAAAAAGCAAAGCTTGAAAAACCTGAGCTTACCCCCTGGTCGGCAGGCTTGACCGCAAAAATAGAACTGAAGATTCCTGCAGAATTACAAAGGGATAGAAAAGCCAGAAGCAGGGAAACAGTAATTCTTAAAATAAAGACGACGGTAAAACTCACCTCTAATGAAAAAAGAATTGATTTTTCTACCGAAATCGAAAATAACGCCAAAGATCATAGAATTAGAGCGGTATTTAAAACACCCGTAAAAACAAAGATAGTAGAAGCCAGTCAGCATTTTGATGTGCTTAAGAGGCCTGTCGATCCGGTTAAAGGAACAGAAAAAGACGAGCAGCCCGCGGTTCCCACCCAGCATATGGATGATTTTGTTTCTATCGCGGACAAAAAAAGTGGGTTCACTTTGATCTCAAAAGGCCTGCCTGAATACGAAGCCCGGCCCGGAAGTGGGGCAGTGGAACTTTGCCTGACGCTTTTAAGATGCTGCGGCTTTTTATCAAACAAAGATATGGTGACCAGAAAAGGGCACGCAGGGCCGCATCTGGCAACCCCGGATGCGCAGTGCCCGGGAATCTGGCGTTTTGAATATGCGGTGGTTTTGCATAAAGGCAGCTGGCTGGAAGCAGGGTCATATATAGAAGCCGGAAAACTACAGGCGACCTGCATATTCTTTGATATGAAAGACAGCGAGATGGCTTCTCATAAAAAGCAGGAAGAGCCCCTCTTTAATATCGACAGAGCCGAGGTTGTGATTACTTCTATTAGAAATAACAAGGCCGGTACCGGCATCGAACTCCGGGGCTACAACATATCCCAAAAAAAATTAACTGCTTGCATAACTTTGGGATTTAAAACAAAAGAAGCTTTCTTGACCCGGCTGGACGGCGCCGTATTAAAGAAGTTAAATATTTCCGCGGGGAAGGTAACCATAACCGCCTTGCCAAAAGAAATAATCACTCTTCTGTTTAAATTCTAACAGGCTGCTGAAAAACTAAAATAATGGACATAAAGCAGCCTGTTACCTCGCCATTTAATCCCAAATGGCTGGTAAAATTATCAGAATTACAACTGAAAAAGTCTTAAAAGAGTTTTTCAGCAACCTGCTAATTTTTTAAAAGGCAGGCACCGATTCTAATTCGAGGCCTGCCTTTTTTTACATCCGCTTTGCTTAATTTATAATATTAAGAGTATGCTTTACCGGGACCACAAGCGCCGGAAGGTTATTCTGCTTTTTTTCCCATTCGGCCCACATACCCGTACGCTTTGCTATTATCTCCTCTTTGGCCTGCTCTGTCTCCGCCGCAACTAACTTTCGCGGGATGCTGGTTATATATCCTTTTATTATCTCTGTTTCGTAAACCTCTTTCTTTACAATCTCGGCCATTATATTCTTGAAAGGCTCGGAAAAGGGATTATCCAAAAATTCATCGGCCAGGTTAATGCCCTTCTCAAGCTGTTCGCGTTTGAAAGTTTTCGAAACATTGCCCCATTCCACTTTGGCATCGGAGCCTTCCAGATTTTTTACCACCAAAGTCAAACGGTTAAGGTCCCGGTTAAAAGAAATATACGGCAGGATGCTTCTATCCGAGGAAGAAGATTTGCCGTCCCCGTAAAAACAAAATGGATACCTGCTGCTTTCTATTTCCACTTTACCTGCAGAAGACGAAAGCACCTTGTGGCCGCCCGTTGCCGTTGCCGGCCCTTTCATATCTATGGTTATCGTTCCCAGATCCCCGTCAAAACCCATGGCCTTCAAAAAAGCCTGAGCCATTATTAAATGCCCGTTGGCTGAAGGATGCACACCGTCCTTTCCGCAGACATCATAATCTTCGCCTAATTCTTTTTTTGCTTTCTCCATAGCTTCCATCATCGGCCCATGAACATCGGCGAACGGGATCTGATTATTCGTGGCGATCTTTTTTCCTATTTCGCCGAACTTCTTAAGGGTTTCGTTATAGACTTCCGGTCCGGCCTTTCCCTTCCAGCATTTTGTATCGACCGCGCCCGGTGATCCGGCTATTACCAGCACGCCTGCATCTTTCAGTTTTTTTACGATCTTATCCATCGTTGCTTCATATTTGTTTCCCGTATTTTCACTATAGGCCTTGTAACCTGCGTCGTTCATACCGTAGCAAAGAGTGACCACACCCGGCTTAAAATCCAGCATATCGTTGTCCATCCTTTTCGCAAAACCGGTGGCTTGTTCCCCGCTCCAGCCAAACTGGAAATTTCTAACCTTCAACTGCGGAAAGCAGACGGCAAGATACATTTCGATATAAGCACTGTATTTCTTTTGTTCCGTAATAGAATCACCGACTACGGCCAGGCGCGCGCCTTCCTTAAGTAAAAGTTTCCCGCCCCCTTTGTCCTCCCCGTAGGAAAGAAAAGAGAAACACAAAACCAACAACAGAAGAACTGACTTTTTCATTATTGCTCTCCTTTATTTTTATCTATGCACTCAAATCATTTTACCAGATATCCCCCGTAATGTCCAATTCCCGAGTGTCCCCGAGTGACAGTCCCTGAGGGACTGTCACTCGGGGACAGGTGGTTATTTTCCTGTTATTGTTCTTATTTCTGCTAATTCACTGTTGTATTCAAATCCGGATAAATACTCTTTCCATTGTTTCCTGGAAATTTCTGTATACTTAAAGAAATCATCAGTTATTAATATATTTCTTTCCTGTTTTAAATGCGCGCGGGCACTTGACCAACTCCACTCCTCCGCTTTGGTTACCAAACCGGCTCTTACAGGATTTCTCTCGACATATCTAACGGCTATAGCAAGCTTTTGGCTGTCTAATACTTTAGAAAAATACCGATCTCCCCAGAGATGTCCGCTTTTACCGTACTTTTTGTTGAAGTAGAAACTATAAGCGCCATTTACACCCCTAAACGCTCTTGAAAGCGATTTCGTGTTTTGCGGAATAACAATCAAATGCACATGATTCCCCATAAGACAATATGCAAGTATTTTCATTTCATATTTTAGCGCTAAATTGGAAAGTAGCTTCAAATAATATTCCCTGTCTTTATCCTCGCAGAATATTGTTTGCCTGCAGTTTCCCCTCTGACATATATGGTGAGGAATTTTAACGTCAATTAACCTGGCTGTTCTTGGCATGGTTTTTCACCCCTTAAGTGAATTTGATGAATAATAGCATTTATTATAAAATTTGTCACTCTTATTGTGATAATTATTTTGCACTTTATAAGTTGAGTTGCCGGGCCGGATACAATTAATGATAGAAATACTATAGTTTCTTTTGTTATAACAGGGTAGAATAAAAATTAACAGGGCCTGAAAAATAAAATTTAGAAAGGAGATACATTATGTTAATAAGCCCGGCCGTAATTCCGGTTATGCTTAATAAAACAGAAAAAATTGCGCTTTCAGGTCATATTTGCAAAATTATTTTATTTATTATTTTGTTTCTGGGTTTGGCTCAAAACCTGAGCGCCGCAAGTTACTATGTAGATTTTGACGGGGGGAGAGATGAAAACTCCGGCACAAACCCGGAGAAACCTTTTAAGCATTGTCCCGGAGACGAGACCGCAACAGGAAAGGCTTCCTCGCTTAAGCCTGCTCCCGGAGACACAATATTTTTTAAGGGCGGCGTATACTACAGAGGCACTATTACGCTTAAATCCGGGGGGGAGGCTGGAAACCCTTTAACACTGGACGGAAACTCTGCCGATAATTTTGGCACAGGACGCGCCATCATAGACGGCTCTGAAATTCTTGCCGGCGGCGCAAAATGCGCTTCTTCGGGAGAGGCGGGTGGTAACCCTAATTGGGGGAAAATACTGCGACTGGTCTTACCAAAGGGCACAAAAACCATGAGCTGGAACCTCTGTGAAGGAGACCGGTTACTTTTTCTGGCACAGCAGCCCAATCCAAAAGACCCGTTCTGGGCGGATGATCTTGAGAGTTATTATAAGGTACCGACTCCGGCCTGTACGCTGAATTCAATAATTGATAAGCGTTTTGCGGATTTTGGCGGCAAGGAACTTATCGGCAGCCAGCTCCTCTATTTCGGCAAACCCAATTGGCTCTCCGTATGCAATATCACCGGCTACGACACCGCATCCCAAAAGATGAGTTTTAGCAAGGGAGATAAGATTACAGGCCTCTACCCGTCTGAAACTAAATATGCCCTGCTCAATCATGTACGGCTCATAGACAGGCCGGGAGAATACTCGGTTGATGAAGCCAGGGGAATAATTTATGTTTGGCCCCTGACGGAAGGTGCGGCAGGCAAGAAAGTATTTACAATTTCCAGACGAAAACTCGGTATAGATCTTAACGGAAAGAGTTATGTAACCGTTCAAGGATTAAGAATACAGAAACAATGCGCCGGCATCGGAGAACAGGGCGGGACCGCTATCAAAAGCGTAGGCCCGGCCACAAATGTAATTATCCGGAACAATGAAATAACTATGGTCCGTTCCCTTCCCCGGCAGGGCTCTATCGGTTTGATAAAGTGCACAAACAGCCTGCTCGAAAAAAACCGGTTGTGGGAAAATCCTTTCTTTCGTGTAATAATTCTTGACGAATGTAATGATTCGGTTATCCGGGATAATTTTCTCGATAAAAACGGCGGGACGGGTATAATTCTTTTCAGAACTCACCGCACAAAGATACTAAATAATACAATCCGGAGACACCTTGCCGTGCACGCACAAGGTATGGCTATATACGCGGATTGTTCGGATATTTTGATAGAAGGAAATACCTCTTTTGACCGCACGGCGCTGACTCTTCAGGACGGCGAAAATTTTACGGTAAGAAACAATGTCTTTCATGGCGGCGGCGGGAGCACCATCGGCCTCTGGAGCGGAAAAGCCTTAAAAAATGTTTTTATTTTAAACAATGTTTTGATCGGCTCAAGTACAGGTCCGGATTGGGCTAAAGATCTTTCTATCTTTAGCAATAACACCGCAAAAGATTCGAAGTTTATCATCAAAAACAATATAGTTGACGGAATAGAATTAGGTGGAGCAGTGGCCGGCCATGAGGTAGAGCACAACCTCTTCACCCGCAGCGGAAAAGCTAAGCTCCCTAAAGGAAATCTGATTGAACCAAATTTATTGAAAGTTTTTGTCGATCCGGAAAAAGACGACTACCGCCTTAGACCGGAAAGTCCGGCCATAGCAGCCGGTGTTGATGTAAGCTTGCTCTACCCGAAAGCGGCCTTCCCCGACTTTGATTTTCAAAAAGATCACGACGGACGGGAGCGGAGTTCCGGCAAAGCAATGGATATCGGGGCCTATACTTTCGTAAAGTGACAGAGCTGTGTAATCGCAGTTTTTACGAAAGGGCTATCTTTGCAGTTTGTCAATTTCTTCCCGGGCAATCTTAACCCAGCGGGTAATGCGCGTAGGATCGCTTTGAATGGTGTGCAGATCTTTCATTATTATTTCCAGGGGCAGTTTTCCGGCAATCTTAAGCGTGGTTCTCAAATCTTCTCTTACTGCTTCTTCTTTGAACTGCACGGCGATGGCGGCCGGATTGGGTTTTCTTGAGAAGATATATTTTTTCCCGAGTTTAGCGGCCATTATCTCCTGATCGGCCCAGGGTGAAACAGAAACCCGCCTTAAGTTAGGCATCGCTTTCATAATAGAATCTATCCTTAAATGAAGTCCTTCGCAGCAGCCGTAGCAAACCAGCCCGAACTTATTTGTGACAGGCGACTGGTATTTTAGAATGAATTCGTTGAACATTTCCGGGCCGACACCCACGGTCTCCTGGGACTCACTCAAAGTCCAGATATCTTTAAGCCGCACCCGGTCGCCCTCATGCCAGTCTTTTTGAGGAAGTTCATCGGTATAGGCCACCCCGCCGGAACCCACATAATCGTCTTCGTTTACCGGGGTAAGTAAGCCTTGTTTTTCAAACCAGTCCACATAATTTATATGTTCCTCCATCAAAAACTTCATTAACCTGTTCAAATTCTCCGGCTGGTCGTACATATAGAGCATCAGGTTCTCAAGACCGATAAGCCTGATTACTTCCCAGGTCATTCCGAGCGTCCACCAGTACTGACCGCGGATACGCGTGGGGAGTAAATTCCCAAATATTGATTTCGCCGTTTCTATTTTTTTGAAAGTACTATTTCGCTCTACCGAAAGTTCGCGAAATTTTAATTTAGCAAAATCCTTTTCCAAATCCTTAAGAGGCGCATCCCAGACATAACTACCGCCGTTATCCCCGTGTGTATATTCAACATCAAAACCAAAATTTCCCTTTTTAACATCCCAGGGAATATTAAGATACGGTTCAAAGGCTTTGTCATCTTTGATGACTTCCATGGTATAAATTTCAGCTTTTAAGGTGTATTCCCACTCGCGCAGTTGTTTATCTTCACACTCCAATGAAAAGTCAGGAATTAATTCTTTCCAGGAGCCCTCGGGAAAAACCAGGATGGCCGGCCTTAGAGGTTTGAGCTCATTGATGCTTTTTAAAAGTTTTTTCTTTTCTAAATTTTCTTTTTTGCCGCAGAGTTCGACTTTTTTTTCGGCAAGTCTGAGCAGAATCTCTTTTTCCCTGTTGATCATTAACAACTCCTCTAAAAGAATTACGCGGATTGTAGAGCCTTTGGCGAGATCTCACCGCAGATGGACACCGACATATTCTATTGATTTGGTTTTTCAGGCGCCTCTGCGTAGTTCTCTTCCAGCACGCCTATTATTTCTTTATAATCTTCCGGTAATTTTGCTCGAAGGTGCAGAGAGCGGTGTGTCTTCCAATACATAAACATAGCATCCGAGGCATGAAGTGTCAGGCGCTTTGTCGAAAAAGGTTCTTTGCCGGGCCTTTCCAAAACCAGAGGTTTCCTGTCGCCGTAAACACGGTCATACGCCAGAGGTTTTCCGATAGAGGCCATGTGAATTCTTATCTGATGGGTCCGGCCGGTTTTCGGTTCTACCTCAAGCAGAGTATAGCCCTTAAATTTCTTTCTGATCCTATAAAGTGTAAGGGATTTTTTACCGTCTTTAGATATCTTCACCTTTCCTGAAGAACCCTTAAGAATGGGCAGGGTTACCTGGCCCGGGCCTTTAACTTCCCCTTTTACCAGAGCTAAATAGAGTTTTCTCATCTTCTGGGTCGCCAGGAGTTCCCCCATGGCAGTTTGCGTTTCCCGGTTTTTTGCCATTATTAAGACACCGCTGGTCTCTTTATCTATCCTGTGCACGGGAAAAACTCGCGCGCCCCCAAGATGCTCCACCGCTGCGTCAATAGCGGTCTTTTCTTTGGGATGTTTTGAATCACGGATGGAAAGCAGTCCGGACGGTTTATTAAAAACCAGAAGGTTTACATCTTCAAATACTATCTCAGGTATGTTCATCGTTTCCCCTTGGGCATGCGCATATCAACATTCCCGGCCGGCTATTTTTTCTTTTTTGAAATGTAAAAAAAATCTCTTGTATGGGGTTTTAAATATCTTCCGGCTGTGCCGTATAACCGGTCATTTAAATGCGCTGCTTTTAAAAGAATTTCCCCGTTTTTTCCCCGTTTGTAAGCATTTGTCTCGTCTTTCTCCGGAAAATATATTTCACAGGCAACATTAACCACATTCATATCAAGATGCATAGCTTCTTCTACCCCGGCTAAAAGCATTGCCTTCGCCAGAGTGTAGGCTGAAACAGAATTACCGATGGCAAATACGGCTTTGCCTTCTTTCGTCAGGCCAAAACCGGTCCGCCAGACATAGATACTTTTATTCTTATCGGCTGAAAGTCCCCAGTATTTATTTTTATCGTTGAAGATACCTTTTCTTATCAGCGGCTTAAGATTTTGCCTGTATGAGACCAGGGATAAATTTTCAGTCAGGTCTTCGCCCCAAACACCCATTTTTATGGAACCGTCGGCGTACATGGCAACAGTTTCAATTTCTTTAACCGGCGGCAGAAGCACCTCCCCCTCAGCCATCATTCCATAAGCGCCGTGTACGGCTTGAAAACCTCCCGAGAAAGCCAGGAGAACTTTTTCCCGGGTATCATCATCATAAGGTATTATTCCTTTTCCTTTTATACCGGTAGTAGAGATGGGATGAATGGTTCCGCCCACAGGAAATATTTCCGTTTCGGCCGTATCTATATATAACAGATCAACAAGGGCATACGGCCTCTCCGGATCCGGACGGATAATAGTCCGCGCCAGTAAAGCTTTATTCAAATTCTCGCCTTTTGGCAGTCCTTCGGTAGTCCAGATACCTTCGCCTTTTAACTGCTCCTGCTTTATTAAAGGTTCAATATTTTTTAAGGCTGTGTTTGCTTCCCCTTCTCTGAATTTATTTTGAATATTGCTGAAGATCCCGCCCAGGGAATAGGTAAAATTGTCGATCCAATCTTTAACAGAAAAGAAAACCGCTTCCAGGTTGCCGACAAATTCCGCGCCCATTATATTCCGTCCAAAATTTACGCAGGCCGCAATCAGGCTTTCCTCGCCTTTAACTTCCGGAAAATATTTAAGCTCTGCCATTTCAGGAGTTATGGTATTCTTTATCGGACTCAGAATTAGATTTTTAATTTCGTCTTTTAGTTTATAGGCGGCCTTGACCTTAATACCGTTTTCTTCAAAAGAGAGCTGGACCTTTTTTACCGCCGGCTTGAAGACAAATAATTTTCTATACTCGCCCGAAGTCCGGACCGTGGTTATCGATTGGAAACTCGCCCCCATAGAGGTGGCAAACGCGACCCAGCCGTTTTTTACATCATAAACACCTTCTTCCGCGTCCGGAGTGCGCGAAAGATTCCTGATACCTTTTACTTTTTTTATTTTTCCGGAAGAACTTATTTTCAATCTGGCGGAATAAATTTCCGCCGGCCGGTTTTCTTCTTCGGCCAGCGAAAAGACCGCCCGGCCGGAAAAACTTCTGCCCGGAGAATATAAGTCTATTTGTTCGCCTTTTTCATTGTAAACACTTTTAATAAGATGTTTTTCCGCAAGAAGGTTTAATTTTTGGCAAAATTCCTTTTCCTGCCCGGTGGGAATAACACTCTTTATTCCGGCATATACGGCAAAAAGCGCCAATACCGAGAGAATAATTATAACAACGGGTTTTCTTATAACTTCATTGAAATTCAAGGTTTTTTCCTTTGTAATACTTTAGTATGAGTATTGTAGTATATATAGAAGGCTGTTTACAAGTTAGAAATAGTCCTAACAAGCCGCAAAGGCACAGTTTCACATATAATAAATACTGTTTTAAGTAAATAGACTCATAAAAATCATTTGTATTTCCGGAGTGTCTTCCTTTTTTGGAGTAAGAGAAAAACCCGTCTGGTTTTTGACTGCTACAGCAGGGCTTTCAGGTCAAGTCCTTCAAGTTTTCTAAATTTATCAGCTTGCTCTTCCAAGTCGGCATATTTAACTTTTATTTCGTTTACTTCAGCCAGACAGGAAAGGAAAATTTCAACAAGCTCCGGGTCGAAGTGCTTGCCCGCGCCTTCCCGAATTATCGCAAGGACTTTTTCTTCCGGCATAGGCTCTCTATAAACTCTTTTACTGGAAATAGCGTCAAAAACATCGGCTAAAGCAATGATACGGCCTTCAAGCGGAATCTCCGTCCCTTTTAATTTTTGCGGATAGCCGGTCCCGTCATATTTTTCATGATGCGTAAGCGCGACTATTCTGGATTGAGAAATTATCTTTACCTCGGAATCTTTCATTACCAGCGCCCCGATAATAGTATGGCGTTCCATAATGCTTCTTTCTTCCGGAGTAAGCGGTCCGGGTTTCTGCAGGATAGAGTCAGGAATACCAAGTTTACCGATATCATGCATCGGTGAAGACCAGAAGATCATCTCGCAAAATTCTCTGTCGTGCCCCAGTTTTTCTGCCAGTAAACGCGCAAAGTGGCTCACCCGCATAATATGATTGGCGGTTTCTTTGTCCCGGTATTCAGCTGCACCCGATAAGCGAAAGATAGTTTCATAATGCGCTTCTTTGAGCTGGTCAGTAAGCTGCGTATTCTCTATTGCTACCGCAGCCTGGGAAGAAAAAGAAAATATTATTTTATTAACCGCAGGATCAAACGCAACCGGTTTGTCGTCTTTAAGGGAGTTTATTAACTGCAAGACCCCGATAACTTTATTTTCTTTATTCATCAGCGGGACAACAAGAATAGATACGGTGCTATAGCCGTATTTATTGTCGAAGGAGGGGTCATAATGAAAATCAGCGTCTTTCGGTATTTGCCTTACATCCGGAATAACCAGAGGCTTGCCCGTAACCGCCGCATATCCCGCCAAACTCTGCTTTGTTACCGGCATTTCAAAGGTCTTAACTATCTCCTTTATTTTCTCCGGCCCAAGTTTTCTTAAAAGTGTATTATTCCGGCTGGTCTTAAAGACCATCTTATCTTTATTGATTAAGTAAATAGAACCACCGTCGGCTTTTGAAAGCTGCTGGGCTTTTGAAAGTATCAAATTTAAAAGTTTTTCCAAATCATGTTCGCTGGATAAGGAGATACCTACATCTAATATTTCTTGAAATTCTTTTTCTAACATATTGGTATTTTACACTAATATGCCCGAAATTTAAATGTTTTTATAGCCTTATAATTAATAAGCTCCGGGCTGATGACACGGATGGGAAAAGAGATGGTCCGCCAAAATTTTGGCGAGATCTCGCCGAAGGCGGACACAGATAGAATCCTTTATACTTAGTTATACATTATCTATTATGCTATTTTGACTTTTATATGGTAGAATCTTACGCTATGGAAAAGAAAGTAATAGAAGTACATAATATTAGAAAATCCTTTGCTTCGGGTTTCTTTAAAAAAAAGATAAACACGGCGCTAAGCGGGGTCTCTCTCTTTGTAAAAAAAGGCGAAATATTCGGCCTGCTAGGGCCTAATGGCGCCGGTAAGACGACCCTCTTAAATGTCATTTCCACACAACTTCTTCCGGACACCGGCACCGTAAAGATGTTTGGCCGGGAAACCACAAAACTTTCAATGCATGAACTTTCCGCTTTAAAATCCAGGATAAATATGTGTTCGGGTAATCCGAATTTTCCCTGGAGTTTGACTGTTGAGGAAATCCTTAAATACTATTCCATGCTCTATGGCTGCAGGCTTTCTGCTTGTAACGACAAGGTAAATGAACTGATAAAGACCTTTGAGCTTGAAAAATACCGCGCGGCAAGATATGACCGGCTCTCAACAGGCACAAAACAAAGGCTGGCGCTCGCAAAATCCATGATAAATAACCCGGAGATACTTTTACTCGATGAACCGACTATCGGCCTGGATCCGGATATTGCCAGGAAACTCCGGGTAAAAATTCTTGAAATAAATAAAAGAACAAAAACCACAATAATCCTGACCACGCATTATATGAAAGAAGCCGAAGAACTCTGCGGCCGGATAGCTTTCATTAAAGACGGCAGGATAAAGGCGCTGGGAACTAAAGCGGAATTAAAAAAGAAAACCCACGCAAAAGACCTGGAAGAAGTATTTATGGATCTGGCCAGATAAAGAGGGAGCAAAGATAGAGCATGCTGGTAAAAATATTAGCCTTTACATACAGGAACTGGATCTTCGCAAAGCGCAATCTCTTCACTTTTTTTGAATTATTATTCTGGCCGGTGGTCAGCCTGGTCTCGATGGGGCTTATGAGCGGCTTTCTTAAACTGGACCAGAACCTGCTTAATTTTGTCTTAACGGGCGCAATAACCGCCGGTACAATTCAGGTTGCGACTCTGGATGTAGCCTACGGCCTGCTCTATGATGTCTGGTCAAAGAGTATCAAACATACTTTTCTTGCGCCGATAGAACATTTTCACTTTATAATCGGCTCCTGGCTCGTAGGAATTATCCGGGGCATAATAATATTCGCGTTCATGGCTGTTTTTTCCTATTACGCTTTTGGTTTTGAAATTCCTTCCTACAAGATTGCAACGATATTCATGCTCGGGGTTTTCCTCAACGCATTAATAATGGGTATGGTTATCTGCTTTCTTATCACACTCTACGGCCAGCGGGTGGAGATTGTCGCCTGGGCTTTTGCTACACTGGTTATGCTCATCTGCGGAATATATTATCCGGTAAGCCAGCTCCCTTCTTTCTTTCAACTCCTGGCAGAAATGATACCATTAACCTATTTTCTGGAATACTTTAGAAGCGGGTACGGCTTTACGCCTGTACTTACTCATTTGCTCTTAAAGGGATTTGTTATGTCCTTTGCTTACATCGGCCTTATTATAATTGCCATAAATTGGGCATACCAGAGGTCGAGAAAGAATGGGATAATAATGAGGTTGTCGGAGTAAGGGAAAAAACGGTTTTTAAGGTTTTTAAAGTCTGTAAGGTCTAAAATCTTTGTACTATACTTTTATGGGGATATATTAAATTTTTCTATCCTGTAAATTCCGGCTTCTCTGGTGACTATTGTCATCCTGCCTTTATCCATATAGTTATCCTGCATGTGCTTTCCGTGATTTTGGCAGAAAAGGAAGAAAAAACTCCGGAGGATATCGCTATGAGCAACCAGGGCGGCGCTTTCTGTGCATTCACCGTTGACCCGGTTTAAGACCTTTATTAACCTGGCTTTTATTTCCTCGTTGGACTCCCCTCCTTCCACTCGCGCGGCATTATCCCCCGCCTCCCAGGCATTTACAACATCTATATATATTTTCCAGTTTATGGGATCAACATGACTTTTTCCGTCAAGAATCCCCACATCCGTTTCTTTGAGATTTTCATCGGTTATAAGTTCTCTGGTTGGAAATATAAGTTTGGCTGTTTCTTGCGCTCTTCTTAAAGGGCTGACAAAGACCTTCTCTATGGAAATATCCTCAACAAACTCCCCCATCTTCCTTGCCTGCTCTTTTCCTGTCCCGGTTAAATCCGGGTCTATCTTCATCCAGGCAAAGACCTTTGCCACATTCGCTTCACTTTCCCCATGTCTAAAAAAATAATATCTCATAGCCCGATAATAACCTCTTTGAAGGAGTATTTTCCAGAAAGCAAAGCAGTTGTTTTGATTTTTCGTTCTCTGTACCTTTATTTACCACTTTACAAACTTTATAAACGCTTTACCTCAACACTTTACAAACCTTAAAAACCTTACAAACTTTATAAACGCTTTATCTATAATTAAATCCTTCTTCCAGCATCGTCAGGTAGTTCTCAACCGGAATATAATCAGCCACGGAATTTCCTGCCCCGAGAGCATAGCCGCCGTCTTTGCCGCAGTTGTCGATAAGAAATCTTGTGTGCTTTCTTATTTCTTCCGGCGTAAATCTGGAGAGCTTATCCATATCAAAACCGCCGAGAGCAGAAATCCTTTTCCCGTATTTGGCTTTAAATTTCCAGACCGGGTCTATAATATCTTCGAAGGAATGTTTTGCATCCCAGCCGCAGGCGATTATATCTTCGTAGCACTCTATTAAGTTCCCGCAGGCATGAAGAAGTATGGGTTTACCGGCCTGATGCGCAGCGTCAACTATTTTTTTGTGCCAGGGAAAACAGTATTCGCGAAGGTGCTCGGGAGAGATGAGCGTCTGAGTCTTAAAGCCCATATCATCATTTAGTACCAGGGCGCCGACTACCTCATGTTTGGCGTAAGCCCCGATAAGTTTTACCAGCCGGCTGCCTACGGCATCGAAAACAGATTTTACGAGGACTTTATCTTCTATAAGGGCAAAACTCAAGGCTTCATAACCCATAAGCCACATAACATTGGCCAAAACACCGCCGGGCCCGAAGTTTAGGGTCTTCATTCCATCGGGCAGCATTGTTTTGATTCTATCAAGATTGGAGAAATTAACCTTGCTGATATCCGGCCACGGATATTTTTCAAACTCTTCCATACTCCCGACAATACAATCCCCGGCCTGGATATAATCCCTGGTTCCTTCCGTTGTTTTTCCCTGATGGGTCCCCGGTTTTGCAAATAAAAAATTTTCATCCGCTTTAAGATAATCACTGCCGCTCTGGAATTCTTTGGAGGCGTGCCCCCGTATTCCGGAAAAATCCGCCCTTACCGAAATATAATCATACCCCATTCTGGAGTGGAAGGCGATTTCCTTTTTTATCTCATACTCAAAAGCGTCTTTGCAATCGCCTTTCTTTATAGAATCTTTCATTATACTGTCTATGATATTAATATGGAGTTCATAGAATGGCACCCTGTCCGGCCGCCCGTCTCTTTTTAGGACTTTTAGCAGTCTGTTAAAATCCGGTTTTGATTTTATCTTTATATTATCTATACTCAGGCTCATAAGTTCCTCCGTTTTATAATCTAACAAAAATATGTAAATCTGGACTATCAGAATATTTTAGATTATAATAGGTAAAAATACAATGTTAAAGTAACAAAAATTGTAACGGGTCAGTCAAAGGGTAGGCGTCAGGCTTTAGCCTGCGAAACTGCGCAAGCTAAAGCTTGCGGCTACCAATCTCCTTAGATGACTGACCGGTTACCAAAAATTAGGTAGTGTCAAACAGGACATGAAAAAATGAAGAAAATTTAGTAAGGACTCTTTTTCTGCTTTTAATTGTTTAATCAGAAATTAGTAATTAGCAATCAGTAATTATGATAGGAGTTGATATGCTAAGCAGTATTCTGACAGAAGAACAGATTAAAAAGATTCATAACGCCTCGTTAACTATTCTGGAAAAAACAGGCATCCATATACCGCACGAACAGATGCTGCAGATGTTTTCCGATTCCGGTGCGAAAGTGGATTTTAATACCAAAATCGTCAAAATTCCCGGCTCACTCGTTGAAAAATCTCTTAAAATTGCCTCTAAAAAATTCATACTATATGGAAGAGATCTTGCAAAAACAGCGGAATTCGGCTATGGCAAGAGGAACTACAACTCGACCGCGGGACAGGCCTCCTGGGTTGAAGCTATCGGAGAAAAAAGAAGATATACGACTTTAGAAGATGTTAAAACAGCGACCCGTTTTGCGGATGCGCTTGATTGGATAAACATGCCCGGCGCAATGTCTGATCCGCATGAACTTGATGTGAGCTGGCGCAGTGTAGAAGTCCTGGCGGAGATGATAAGAAATACCACAAAGCCGGTAACTTTCTGGTTCCATAACCGCGCTGCGACAAAATATATTATAGATATGTTAATAGCGCTCCGGGGCAGCGCCGAAAAAGCGGAAAAATATCCGTTGTGTTATCCCTTCTTTGAACCCATTAGCCCACTAAAATTTCCTTTTAACGGTATAGACCTGATATTTGAAACCGCCAGAATAAATTTACCGGTCCCGATCGGCCCTATGGCCCAGATGGGGATGTCTGCGCCGATGAGCATAACGGCAACCCTGGCACAGCAGAATGCGGAAATTTTAGCCGGCATCTGCATGACCCAACTTATAAAACCGGGAATGCCTATCTGTTACGGCGGGACCTGCCATGCTTTTGATATGGCCTCAACACAGTTAATCTTTGGCGGGCCGGAACAGGCGATACTTGGAGTCGCAATGACCCAGATGGGAAAACACTATGGCTTCCCTGTCTATATTAATGTTGGTCTGACCGATTCAAAACGGGCAGATGCCCAGGCAGGTATAGAAGCAGGTATCACTCTTTCCTTTGGCGCGGCAGCCGGAGCCGATATTTTCGGGCATATGGGAATCTGCGGCGTCGACCAGGGGAGTTCTCTGGATATTCTGCTTATGCAAAACGAAATTATCTCCTACACGGAAAGTACCTTAAGAAAACTCGATTTTTCCGACAAGGCCTTTGCGCTGGATGAGATTGCAGCCCGGGGCCCCGGCGGCAATTTTATTGATACAGATTTTACCGCAGAAAACTTTAGAAAAGAACTCTGGTTTCCAAAATTAATCGACCGGAGTTATTACCAGGCCTGGATGGATAATAAAGCTTTGAGCATGGAAGACCGCTGTAAACTGAAAAAAGAAGAAATCCTAAAAAATCACAAACCCGAACCGGTCTCTTCCGCTCTGAATAACACCCTAACCGAAATAGTAAATGAAGCAAAAAAGGAATTGGGTGTAACACCGAAGAAATAGAATTGTACGGGACGAAGTACAAGAGTGGTTTATCAATTGCAAGAATATTCCAACCTAAGGGTGGTTGTCCCTCTTTCTTCCTGCCGTATTGTCAATAATTGGGCGCTGTCCCTCTTATAGCTGTCTTATTATCTATTTTAGGTGTTTGAGAAGTATCAGAACATCCCATCAAAAAAACAAAACAAGTGACAACCACAATTAGTTTAAACATAAAGCCCCCTTTTAATTAAGTAACTCTGGCTTAAACTCAATAACAATCTTCAAATTAAAAACTAATATTTAATCATCTTATAATCTTTACCATCTTTATAGAAAGAAAAGAAATGCTGAAGAGCATCCTTACCATAATGACCTCTCAAATGTGAATATGCGTATTTAAACTCGCTATCGGTTGTATTCAACATATAGGAATCGCCTTTGGAAAATAAGGTCGCGGCATCATTTTCATCACATATATCTATTCCTACAAATTTGTACGAAGCGTATTTCTCTTTTAAAACCAAACATAGGGCCTCTAGTGCATCATCAGCAATATCTTTATTAACCAAAATGACAACATCTATTCTTCTTGTTTCTGGAAAAACACGATTACCTTTAACTACTTCTTTTTTAACAGTCAAATTCTCTTTTACAATTCCATATTTAACAGAAGCTTTTAGTTTGTTCATTTTATCTTCTTTATCTATCATACCTTGCCACTCTTTAATCTTATTCTGAGCTTTTTCAAATTTAGCATCAGTTTTAGGGATGGAGCTCATTGTAGCAATAGCACCTTTTATGTCTTTGCCTAAAAATTGTTGTAACCCTTTTTGAAAAGCATCAGTTTTACTAGATTCAGAATATGAGAAAGATACCAAAGAAAAGAAAGACACCAAACATAATATAAAATATTTCATTTTTACCTCCTAATTTAATTTACTACCGCAATATTTGCATTTTTTTGCTTCAGCTTTTATAATCTCCGCGCATTCTGGACATTTTTTATTATCTCCACTCTCTAATTTAATTTTCTCAACACCTTCAGGATTGTCGGGGATCAAGTATGCGATTAGTACTCCAAGTGGACCAAGCAAACACCCTAAACCCTGACCGTTTCCTTTTTGTCTTCCTTTTTTTACAAATATTACTCCCCCTGCCCATATACAGACCAATAAAACAACTATCCAAATTACAAAATATTCCATCCTCCCTCCTCTAAGATCAAATGTATTTATAATGTATTGTATAGTTTAATATTTAGAATTACAAGGAATTCCCTTTTGTGCCAATTTTGTGCCAGACGGATGCGCCCAAGTGGGTAAATCTGGGCTAAGGTGAGAAACACAATTTTAAGAAAAGTTCTTTTAGATTCAGATAATCATTTAGATACAAGGAGAACAGTCATCGGTCTTAACCCCTTGGGAAGGTGGCATTCTACCACTGGCGCTTTTGCTGGCGTTAGGCAGAGTTACGCCCGCACCGTAGAATATACTAAAATCCACAAAGTGTTTTTTCAAGTTCAATTATAAAAGAGGGCCACCCTTGTTTTGCAATGGTGAACTCTTTATTCCCTATATTTTTGTTATTCCGCTTTTAAGTATTACTGTTTTGCGGCCGAAGATGAATTTCCCGGTAAGCCCTTTGGGGAGGGTTATTTTACCTCTTATTTTTCCTTCTTTATTTTGAAACTCGGCTTTTATATTCCCTTTAGGATGAGGAAAAACTCCGGCGGCGTATTTTAAATTCCCCAGGTGGGGTTCTATTTTTACATTTTTAAAGCCTTCGCAGGCTGGTTCAATTCCTATAACCGTCGCTAAAAGATCATAATTGGGGCTGGAGCTCCAAGCATGACAGTCCGAGCGGGTCCATTCCAGAGCGGTAACTTCCGCAAAGGTCGTAAGGCCGTTTTTCACCATAGCTTTCCACGGGGCAAGCATCTCTACATATTTATCACCGAGTCCCGCCTTTTTAAGCGCCTGGTTAAGGTAAAACCTGAAATAAAAACTGCATTGTATGAGCGAACTGTCGGAAATTACTCTTTCCATTATTTCTTTTGCTTCTTTTTTGGAAAAGGCGCCGGCAAGCACTGCATTTATGTTTGCATGCTGGCTGAAAGAAGTTTTAGCAGGGGTATCGGCAAGAAGTTTTCTTTTTTTATCCCAGCAGGTCTTAAGAACGGCTTTTTTCAATTTTGCCGCTGTCAAAGAATAATGCGCCGCTCTCTTATCCTTGAAAAATGAAAATATTTCCGCGGCCATATCAAGAGTATAAGCAAGATGCAGGGTTATTATGGAAGAGCCCCCCTCATTTCCACCGGCAGGTTCGCCGCCCGCGCCGATAACAGAATTCCAGGGCCATTCATTCGTCCAGTCCACAAAATTCCAGTACGGAACCGCACCCAGGAGGCCGGTCTTAGCGTCTATCTTATTCTCGTACCAGCTAAGCACGCTGTAGATGCCGTAGATATATTTTTCCACAAAAGCCGGGTTCGGGCGGTGCATAAAGTAATCATGCACCATGGCAATCCAATATAAGGAAAAGGGCGGTATGATTTGGCCGTTTTGGGACCTCGGGTAGCTGCTTCTTGTTATACCTTCGTTATTTCTTGAGTCGTCTATCTGTTCGATAGCGTTCTTAAAAAGCCGGTCATCCCCGGCGACATAAAGGGAGATTAACGCCTGTATCCTCGTATCCCCGACATATTGAAGCTGTTCATAGTAAGGACAGTCGATATAATTTTCATGCGCGCAGAGCCTTGCAGTGCGCCAGCCGGTATCCCAGATATCGTCAAGTTCGGGGTCATCGCTTGAAAAAGAGCCCTTCTCTTTAAACGGGTAGCCCGTATAAATCCCGCTAATATCTTTTATTTCTAATTCTTCGGCTTTAGTTTCAATCTCAACCAGAACATACCGGTAGGTTCGCCACCAAAGTGTTTGATAATTTCTCTTCTTGCCGCCGTCGGAAACAAAGAGATCTTTGTAGCCTTCAATTTCCAGGCCCTCCACCTCGTTCCTATTGCGTTTAAACCTGTCTTTATCTTTTAGCGCTTCAGCATAGGTCAGGGTTATTCTGCTTCCTTTGCCGCCGCTTAAAGTAATATTTAAATATGCCGTGGTCAATACCTCTTGATCAAGAAGAAACGATACGTTTGAGTGGGCAGGGATTTTTAGAGATATTTTCCCTTTTGTAAAATCGTTACCGGGGTTAATACCAAAGGAACGCCTGACGGCTCCAAAATGTACGGGTGTTTCTTCCATCAGGGG
>CAIYPD010000111.1 GCA_903928075.1 Candidatus Firestoneibacteriota bacterium | reverse complement strand
TATATGGTTTTAAAGGGTTTTGTGGCTATTTAAGAATAGATTGACTCAAAAAATGCGCTTTTTTTGCAAAAAAAATGGACGCCTGCGTTAACAAGCGTCCATTTTATTCGAATATTACTTTGCTGCCGGTGCTTTTACTGCATCTTTTACATCAATTTCGATATCGTCAAAATAGAAGGTTTCGTTCTTGGCTCCTTGATTAGCTCCTCCTGCAAAGACCACACCGTTGGCGCCTTTATTGAAATACTCAAGTTTTGTAGAAAAAGCGGCACTCTCTTTCTCATCGTTAAATGTCGCCCCCAGGGTATTAGCGTCAGTAAAAGTAAATGTAAACTTAGACCAGGCCGCCTTAGCTCTTTTTATAGCGGAATGCCACGGGCTAAACCACTGGCTTTCAGCGGTAAAAATCTCACTATAGTCATTAATATTCAGATAAGGCTTGTAACTTACTATCTCCACAGCCTTGTCATCATCGCTGTTTATCAAACCGAAGTACGGGCCGTCGCCTTTTCCTTTTTTAACCGCAAAAGAATCATATACCCACATAGTCACGGTGCCAAACTTATTCTCCGGGCTGAACCGGAAAATTGCAGTTGAGCCGGCCGGGGTATACAGTGAGGATTTGCCTCCGTGCTGCTGATCGGTAGAAATTACCGCGTCGCCTTCTATCTCCCACTTTTTAAGGACTGTTTTATCCTCGAAGCCTTCGGTTATTTTTGCCGCATACAGAGACATCCCGAAGCATAGTGCAAGAACTGCCATTACCAACTGTTTTGCCATTTCCGCACCTCACGAGATTTTTATTTTTAAAACTACTTCTTAACCGCATCCTTTACATCAATTTCAATATCATCATAATAGAAGGTTTCATTCTTCGGCTTAAGATCTGTTCCGCCGCCAAAGACTATGCCATTGGCACCTTTATTGAAAAACTCAAGTTTGCCCGGGAAAGTGGAATCCTCTTTCTCATCATTGGAGGTAACCCCTAAAGTCTTTTCATCTGTAAAAGTAAATACAAATTTCATCCAGGCCGCCTTGGCTCTCGATATACCGGAATTCCATTTGTTAAACCACTGGTTTTCTCCCGTAAAAACAACAGAATATTGATTCATGGCAAGGTAAGGCGCAAAGCTTATCAACTCAACAGCTTTGTCATCATCGCTGTTTATCAAGCCGAAGTAAGGACCATCGCTCTTACCTTTTTTATTGACAAAAGAATCATATATCCACATGGTTACGGTGCCGAACTTATTCTCCGGGCTAAATCTGAAAATTGCCGTCGAGCCGACCGGGGTATACAGGGAGGATTTGCCTCCGTGCTGCTGATCGGTAGAAATTGTAGCATCACCTTCTATCTCCCACTTCTTAAGGACTGCCTTGTCCTCAAAGCCTTCAGTTATTTTTGCCGCATACAACGAAGCCGCAAAACCCAGAACCATTGCCGTCAGTACCAGTTTCTTTACCATATACTTTCCCTCCTTGGAAAATTTTGAAAATATTTTAGTAAATTATTTTTTTGGAGCCTCTTTGACATCTATCTCTATATCGTCAAAGTAAAAGGTCTCATTATTCTTTTTAAGATCCTGGCCTCCGCCGAATGTAATGCCGTTGGCACCTTTATTAAAAAACTCCAGTTTATCCGGGACATGTTTTGCTTCCTTTTCATCATCAAAAGTAACACTCAGTGTCTTCGCATCAGTAAAAGTAAAAGTAACCTTGACCCACACAGCGGCCTTCCTGCTAACCGAAGTCCAACCGGGAGAATACATCTGATTTTCCCCGGTAAAGAAAACGGCGTAACCAAACGGTTTCATGTAGGCTCGCCAGACAGGGGTTAAAATCATTTTATCGTCGTCGCTGTTTACCAGGCCGAAAAACGGGCCGTTCCACGCTTTGCCAACACTTGACTCTTTGCTATTTACACCGGAATCATAGACCCACATAGTAACCATGCCAAACTTATTCTCAGGGCTAAACCGTAATACTGCCGTTGAACCGGCCGGGGTGTAAAGAGAGTATTTTCCTTCGTGCTTCTGGTCTGCAGAAATTGTCACATCACCTTCTATTTCCCACTTCTTAAGGACTGCCTTGTCCTCAAAGCCTTCTGTTATTATTGCAGCATACAGCGACATAGAGAAGCATATTGCAAGAACTGCCATTACCAGTTGTCTTCCCATTTTCTTATCTCCTTAATTTAGCAGAACTTATAAAACTTTCTAATATTTCCTTTCCTCTTTCAAAAATCAAACTGAAAAAGTCTCTTCCAATTGGTTATTATAGCATCAAAATAATGTTAGTCAAGGCTAAATTCATTTTAAGTGTGGTTTTTGTTTGCTTTTTTCAGTGTATTGATGAAGTTCTATCCTATTGCCGTCGGGATCGGCAAGCCAGGACTGAAAACTTTGGTCAGAGCCCATCTTGACATCCGTTACGGCCACACCTTTCATCCTGAGTTCGGCCACGATTTTTTCAATTTCGTCCACTTCCAGACAAAAATGGTTATAGGCTTGGCCTTCGTTCCTGGGTTTTAACTCTCCTCTAAATAACTCAAGGAAACACCTGTTATTAATATGGAAATAGACACCGAACTTCCCTCTTTTTTCGTCCACAAAATCAAACGCTTCCTTAAATCCAAGAACCTCCCTATAAAACTTTATAGATTTTTCCAAATCAGAAACAATGAAACAAATATGCGCAAATCCTTTTATCATATAACTCCCTCCTTTTCTAAAACGATTCCACTGATTACAAAACTTTTTGATTCCACTGATTTAAGCAATATCCTACATAGATTTTAGACCTTACGAACCTTACAAACTTTACAAACCTTACAGACCTTCCTTCACTTTGTACCTTGTACTTCGTACTTTAAAAAAGAATTCCCGCATACCCCACAAACGACCCTTCCGCATCCGGCATAACCTCATAACTCGTCTTATACTTTAAAAGTTTCCCGGAAACCGCGCCCAGCTGTTTTGCCGTAACGATTAGTCCGGCTGCCGCCCCTGCAGAGCAGGCACTGCCCGAACGGTTCGCATATTCGATTAACTCTTTTGCTTTTAGTGCCACGGCTAGATCAATAAAGCCTTTATCATTTACCTCTTTCACCCAGTCGAGCGCCTTTTTGCCGGTGCCTTTGGGGGAAAAATCGTAATTGGGCCCGTAGTGCGTAAGGTCAGTGCTCGCTAAAAAAATATATTTTGAATAATATTTTTTAACTTTTTCAAGAATTAGCGGCGCCAGACGAAGAGATTCAAGTGAAGCTGGCAGCCTAAGACAAAGTACTTTTGCCCCGGGAAAGAAATATTTTACAAGAGGCAGTTGAATCTCAACGGTGTTATCTGGAAAAACATCCTCCGCAAAATCAAACTTCTCAAATATTTCTGCCGCCAGGCCTGTGTCGTTTTCAAGGTCGCCAAGAGGTGTTTCCATACTTTCGGCTAAAGTTATGAGAGGTTGATCCCCTTCAGGCAAGTGTCCGCCGTAAATAATCACAACTTCGGGTTGCCTCCGGGAGAGTAACTCCATCACCACTGCAGCGACTTCCCCGCTGAAATACCAGCCGGCGTGGGGGACTATTCCGCCAATAGAATATTTCTGCGATAAGAGGGAGTTTTGGTAGATTTTTTTAAAACCCTCAATTTCTTTCAGAGTCTCCCGTTCAGAAGCAGGATACCAGCCTGACGGAAGCTGCCGCCGTCTTATCTTCTTCATTTTTTCTTCACCTTTTCCATTTCTGTTTCAAAAGCCAAAAGCGCTGCGGGAAAAGGCGACAACACTCTTTTTAATACGCCCTGTAAAAAGGCAATGGCAATTCCGTAATTTGAAACGGCGACCCCGTATTCCTTCGCTTTGTGTATCCGCGCCAGCATCTCACGCCTTGTAAGCATACAGCCGCCGCAGGGAATGACCAGTTTATAACCGGAAAGGTCGTCGGGATAATCCCGGCCAGAGCAGATATCCACTTTGATATCCCCGCCGATATACTGCCGTATCCACCGTGGAATTTTAACCCTGCCGATGTCATCTTCTATAGCATGATGAGAACAGGCTTCCGCTATCAGGATCTTATCGCCGGCTTTCATTTTTTCTATTACCGCTATACCTTTCGCCGCCTCCGTGATATCGCCTTTATAGCGCGAAAATAGGATGGAGAAGGTGGTGCAATTAATGCCCGGGGGAGTATCCGCAACCATCTTAAGGACCGACTGCGAATCGGAGACTACAAGATCCGGAGGGTTTTTCAGATTGGCTAAAACATGAGCATACTCTCTTTCCTTGCATACCACGACAGCCTCATCATTATCCAGGGCATCCCGGATAGCCTGAACTTGAGGAAGTATCAAACGCCCTTTAGGCGCCTGAATATCTATCGGCACAATAAGTATCCCCATCCCGCCGGGTTTAATAAGGTCCCCGAGAAGCGCCGGGGGATTAAGGAAGCCTTCCGGACAGGCCTTAATCAACTCGGTCTTCAGGCTGTTTATATATTTATCCCTTTCTTTTGTTTCAAGAGAAGAACATTCAACTATCTGAGAGGATTTTTGCTTTAAGAGGGCAAGAAACCCGGCGTCCGGCTTTTTAAGATCTATCTTATTTACAATCAAAATTACGGGAATCTTTCTTTTATTTGCCGAGGAAAGTATCTCCTCTTCGAAGGAAGACCAGATGCCCGTCTCAACCAGCAGCAATATTATATCCGAACGGTCAAATATTTTTTTTGTTTTATTCACCCTTAAAGTCCCCAGCTCTGATTTATCGTCAAAACCCGCGGTATCTAGAAATACGACCGGGCCTAAGGGCAGAAGTTCCATGGTTTTTTCCACCACATCCGTGGTCGTGCCGGCCACCGGACTGGTAATAGAAACATCCTGACCGGCAACCAGATTGAGAAAACTTGACTTACCGATATTTGTCCGGCCGAATATACCTATTTGAAGACGGAGGGATTTAGGTGTGCTCTGCATCATCTCTATAACCCAGTGCCACCAGGGAATACGGGGAAAGCACCTTTTCTACAAGCTCTGCTCCCAGTTTTTCAAGGAGGAATTCCTTAAGATTAGTTCTGCCTGACTCTTTAAATTCTTTTATAATTTGGCCCGCTTTCTCATATCCCAGGTGCGGCAAAAAAGCTGTTATGAGCGCGGGGCTTTTCTCGAAATACTCACGGCAGCGCGATTCATCCGCCGTAACCCCGTCTATTAGTTTAAGGAGCATAATATCCGCGTTATTTAACAGTTCAAGGGATTCGAGCATAGCTTCGGCAATGACCGGCATAAACTCGCTTATCTGCAAAGTTCCTCTCGAAACCGCCTGGGTAATAATTGAATCATTCGCAATTACTTTTATTCCGGTTTGTATGGCCGCTTCGGTTACCACCGGATTGACCTTCCCCGGCATTATCGAGGAACCAGCCTGCAGCTCCGGCAGTTTTATTTCTCCAAGCAGATTCAAAAGCCTGAGGTCATTTGCAATCTTAATAATGTTTACGGCGTGTGCTTTTAAAATTCCGGAAACCTCCACAAAAGAGTCCGCGTTTGCCGTCGCATCCACGACATTCTCATTCCGGGAAATACCCAGCCCGGATAAAGCCCTAAGTTTTTCAATAACCTGGAAAATATAAGTTTTGGGCGCCCCCAGGCCCGTCCCGACGGCGGTCCCGCCGATATTTACGACCCTCAAGCGTTCCTCTGATTTAAAAGTCCGCCAACGATCCCTTGCAAAAGCTTCGGCAAAAGCCGAAAATTCCGCGCCGAGAGTAATGGGTACCGCTTCCTGCAGTTCTGTCCGCCCGATTTTTACAATGCCGGCAAAATCCTTTTCTTTTCTTTGAAAAGCCCCCTGCACTGCAGTAATGGTCTGGCTCAGTGTTCTTAAGGAATATATGCAGGCGATTTTTAAAGCTGTAGGATAAACATCATTGGTGGACTGATGCAAGTTCACCTGCGCCAGAGGGTCTATCAGGGAATAATCCCCCTTTTGCCCGCCCATAAGTTCTATGGCCCGGTTGGCGATAACTTCATTGATATTCATATTCGTAGAAGTACCGGCGCCGCCCTGCAGCGCGTCTACAGGAAATTCCCCGGCCAGTCCGCCGTCCATTATCTCATCGCACGCAGTAACAATAGCTTTAACCTGCGGGGCACTCAGATATTTTAATTCATGATTGGTTTCTGCTGCGGCTTTCTTTATCAGAGCGAGCGCGCGGATAAGGGCACTGCTGGTCTTTTTTCCGCTTAAAACAAAGTTCTCAACGGCTCTCTGGGTATGAATGCCGTAATAGGCCTCTTTGGGCACATTCTTTTCGCCAAGGCTGTCTTTTTCTAACCTGTATTCAAACATAACTAACCGCCTAATTATTAAATAGCCGCAAACTGCCCGTTAACTGGGCGACATTCTTAATTTTATTTAAGATAAAGTATTTCTTTAAACCGTCAACGATTTTAACGGTGCTTTGCGGATCTAAAAAGTTACCGGTCCCGACCGCCACCGCCGCGGCGCCGGCTATAAGATACTCAAGGGCATCTTCATATGTGCAAATACCACCCATTCCTATAATTGGAATCTTCACAGTATTGTAAACCTGCCAGACACAACGCAGGCCGATAGGTTTGACCGCCGGCCCCGAAAGCCCTCCGATTATACTCGCAATTTTCGGCCTTCTTGTTTCAACATCCACCGCCAGCCCGGAAATAGTATTGATAAGGGACAAAGCATCCGCGCCGGCCTCTTCTGCTGCCCGGGCAATTACTTTAATATCCGAAACCTCAGGAGACAATTTGATAATAACCGTTTTTTTTGTATTTTTTCTTACCAGGCGGGTTATTCTTGAGACGGCTAAGGGATCCTTTGCAAAAATCATACCGTGCCGATAGTTAACATTCGGACAGGACACATTTACTTCGATACCGGCGACCCCGGCCACCGTCTCAAGTTTCTTTGCAAGCAGACCGTATTCTTTCTCTTCGTAGCCGGATATGTTAACAATAAAGGGCACTTTATACTTTAAAAATACCGGACATTTTTCTTTTATAAAAATATCTACGCCGGGATTTTGCAGGCCGATAGCATTGAGCATACCGGACGGTGTTTCCGCAATTCTGGGGAGAGGATTTCCGTCACGGGGCTTTAAGGTGATCCCTTTGACCACAACCGCACCCAGTTTATCAAGATCAAGAAAATCTTCAAATTCTTCGCCCGTACCGAAAGTTCCGGAAGCAGTCAAAACGGGATTTTCTAATATCAGCTTCCCAATTTTAACTTTCAATTGTTCCATTTTATTTCCTTGGCGTCGAAAACCGGGCCGTCCACACATACCCGGGCCAGCCCGCCTTTTTCCAGTCTACAAGCGCAGGAAAGACAGACGCCTATACCGCAACCCATCATCTTTTCGAGGGAAACCTGGCATGGCAACCCATATTTTGCAGCGACTCCGGCCACAGCCTGGAGCATTTTATCCGGGCCACAGGCAAAAATAGCGGCAGGCCCTTTAAGATTGGAGCAGCAGGCCTTCTCGAGGGCTTTCGTCAAAAGACCTTTAATTCCCGCAGTTCCGTCTTCGGTGGACACCCTTACTCCGGTAAAACCTTCTTTGTATATCAGTTTTGCAGTCCGGGCACCGACTATAGTTATTATATTCTTCTTCTTTTTCTTAAGCAGGTCGTGCAAAGCTTTCAAAGGAGCAATACCGTAGCCGCCTCCCGTCAAAATTGCCGTTGTAAAAGGAATATCAGTGTCAAAACCGTGACCCAGAGGACCCAGAACCTGCAACTCTTCTCCTTTTTTTACCTGCATCAGGAGATTAGTTCCCCGGCCTCTGACTTTATAAAGGATTTCAATAGAGGTGGAGGTTAGTTTGTGAATGGACATCGGCCGGCGCAGAAGCGGAGACCCTGTTTTTGAAGTTTGGATAGTTAAGAATTGCCCCGGAGAGGCTTGTTTAGCTATTTGCGGGAGATAAATTTTCATATTCCAATATTCATTGGAAACCTGTTTATTGTATATTATGCGGGCAGTGGTATTGATCTTCATAATTTAATTTTTTGACCTAACTCCGGAACGGTGACCTGCAGCTTCTTCTTTTCTCTTATTTTTTCGGCAAAGGCAAGCGCGCTCTTTTCTTCGCCGTGCACTACAAAAACCTGCATTTTTTTGTTTTTAAAGTTAAAGAGCCATTTTAAAAGTCCATTCTGATCCGCATGTCCTGAAAAACCGCCCAGGGTGAATATCTTGGCCCTTACCGCAATATCCTCACCGAAAATTTTCACGGTCTTGACTCCGTCCACGATGGCCCGGCCGGTCGTGCCTATGGCTTGATACCCTGTAAATATTATAACACATTCTTCGCGCCATAAGTTATGCTTTAAGTGGTGTTTAATGCGGCCGGCTTCGCACATGCCGCTTGCCGAAACAATAATCGCGTTACTCTTTAAGTCGTTGAGGGCTCTTGAGTCCTCCATCCGCTTGCAATAAACCAGCGAGGGGAAGGAGAAAGGATGCACACCTTTCTTCATAGCCGTCTTAGTTTCTTCGTCAAAATACCGGCTATTGGCTTCAAAAATTTCGGTGGCCGCAATCGCCAGGGGCGAATCAACATAGACAGAAAAACCGTCAAGGTTATTTCTCTTGTACATATGCGAGAGTTCAAAAATAATTTCCTGGGTCCGTTCCACGGCAAAAGCGGGAATTATAATGTTCCCCCGGTCTCTTTCGGCACTAATAATGGCATTCTCAAATTCTCTTATGGTATCTTTATGGCTCTTGTGCAGGCGGTCTCCGTAAGTAGACTCTATAAAAAGATAATCCGCATTAACCAGTTTTTCCGGATCCCGTATAAGTTCCTGCATCTCATTACCCAAATCTCCGGAAAAAACAAGTTTCTTCTCCTCTCCGTCAATTTTAGCGGATATTTCGACGATTGCAGAACCGAGAATATGCCCTGCATCCGCAAATTTCACCTTAAAGCCGTTCTTTAGATCTTTTATTTTGCCGTATTCTATAGTTTCAAAATAAGTCATACAAAAAGCGGCATCTTCGGCATTATAGACCGGCTCTAAAAGCGGCTTTCCTGCGCGCTGTCTTTTCCTGTTCCGCCATTCAATTTCTATACTTTCCACATGCGCGGCATCAAGAAACATTATCTTACAGAGATCCAAAGTGGGCTTCGTGCAGAGAATTCGTCCCCGGAAACCTTTTTTTACGAGCCGGGGGATTAAACCGCTATGATCAATATGCGCATGAGTAAGGATAACATACTGTATTTCTTCGGGATTAAAATCAAACTCCTCGTAATTTTTCTGAGTCAGCCGGTCTTCGCCGCGAAACATCCCAAAGTCTATAAGGATCTTACCCTTCTCGCCCGTTAACAGGTACTTAGATCCGGTTACGGTTCTGGCGGCACCAAAAAACTGAACTGAAGTCCCCATTATTTTCTCCCCTTTTCATACATTCTTGCAATTAAAACGCCAAATTCAAAAAGCACTAAGAGCATGGCCAGGAGTATCAACATCGAGACCGGAGTCGGATCGGGCGTGACGACCGCGGAAAAAACAGACATTCCCAGATACATGACTTTTCTGGACTTTGCCAGCATTTTTGCGGAGACCAGACCGGTTTTACTCAGGATGCCGATAACAATCGGCAGCTCAAATGGCAGGGCAAATAATATCAGCATCCAGATAAACATATCGAAGAACTTCCCCATGCTCAAAACCGGATTGGCGCCCGTAGCCAGGCCGTATTGAATAAGAATCTTAAAAGAAACAGGCATCAAGAGGTAGAAAGAAAATACAGTACCGCAAAGCAACAAAATAAAAGCTCCAAGGAAAAACAGAAGTATATATTTTCTCGTCTTTTTTTTCAGAGCAGGTCCGATGTAGGCATAAACCTGATACAGGAAAACCGGTGAAAGCAGGAAAAGAGAGGCCACCAGGGTTAATTTGAGAACAGTGAAAACCGGTTCCAGGGGATCTAAAAATACCAGTTTTATTTCCGCTCCTTTGATCAGGTTGTCAAGAAAATATTGCCTTAGAAAATTCATCATGCGGGTGCCAAAGGAATCAGTAAACGAAGGCAGGGTCACAAAGGCCAGAAAGACGGAAATAAAGGCCGCCAGACAGAATATTATTCTTTTGCGCAGTTCCTCAAGATGCCCGACAACCGTCAACGGCTTCAAAGAAGTTTTCATAGGCTCCTTTACCGCTCACCGCTATTTCAACTTGGCCTTAAAATGATATTCCTGCAGAGACTTAACCGAAAGCTCTCTTTTAAGTAAAGACTCTATACCGTTGACCGCGGCCTGCGCGCCGGCAACCGTGGTGATACAGGGGATATTGCTGACAATCGCTGCCCGCCGGATATGATACTCATCCGTTTTCGGGCCTTTGCCGGTTGGGGTATTAATTATCAGATCTATCTCTTTATTCCTGATAGAATCTACGATATTCGGCCGGCCTTCGCCGACTTTTTTTACCTGCAAGACTTCCATACCGTTCTTGGAAAGCAGGGAGGCGGTCCCATCCGTAGCTACAAGTTTAAAACCCAGATCCACAAGCTGTTTGGCTACATAAATTATATTCCTTTTATCTTTGTTCTTTACACTTATAAAAACAGTACCTTTGACCGGAAGAGCAGCCCCGGCGGCCATCTGTGATTTTGCGAAAGCCCGGCCAAAATCAGAATCTATGCCCATAACCTCGCCGGTAGATTTCATTTCCGGACCCAGAACAGAGTCCACCCCCGGAAATTTTGCGAAAGGAAACACAGATTCTTTTACGGAAAAATGTTCTGATTGTATTTCTTTAGTAATTCCCATTTCTTTTAATTTTTTCCCGGTCATAACCCGGGCCGCAACCTTAGCCCAGGGAATGCCTGTGGCTTTTGAAACAAAAGGCACGGTGCGGGAAGCTCTCGGATTTACTTCTAAAACATATATAATATCGCCTTTGTAAGCATACTGAATATTCATAAGTCCGATAACTTTTAGTTCCTTGGCTAAAGCACAGGTATATTTTCTAATAGTCGCCAGCTGGCTTTCTGCAAGGGAAAAAGCGGGTATCACACAGGCTGAATCTCCCGAGTGTATACCTGCTTCCTCGATATGTTCCATTATTCCGCAAATAACCGTCGTCGAGCCGTCACAAACCGCGTCAACATCTATCTCCCCGGCATCTTCAAGAAACTTATCTATCAGCACAGGATGCTTGCCTGAAACGGCAAGGGCCATTTTAAAGAAATTAACCATGCTCTCTTCGTCGTAAACTATCTCCATGGCCCGGCCGCCCAGAACATAGGAAGGGCGCACAAGTACGGGATAGCCTATCCGTTTGGCTGCTTTGAGCGCGTCTTTTAGATTATGAGCGGTGCCATTCTCAGGCTGGGGTATTTTCAATTTATTTAAAAGCGCCCCGAAGAGCTTCCTGTTTTCCGCGACATCAATACTTTTTGGACTGGTTCCGATTATTTTCACCTTCTCTTTAAAAAGCGGGAGCGCCAGTTTCAGAGGCGTCTGCCCGCCAAACTGCACGATTACGCCGTCGGGTTTTTCCCGTTTCAGAATATGCAAAGTATCTTCAAAGGTTAAGGGCTCGAAGTAAAGCCTGTCGGAAGTGTCATAGTCTGTGGAGACCGTCTCGGGATTGCAGTTGATCATTATTATCTCGTAACCGTCCTCTCTTAAAGCAAAAGCCGCGTGCACGCAGCAGTAGTCAAACTCAATTCCCTGGCCTATTCTGTTTGGTCCGCCGCCTAAAATGGCAATTTTCTTATTCTTTGTTGGAAGCGCTTCATCTTCCTCTTCATAAGTTGAGTAGAGATAGGGCGTAAAGGCTTCAAACTCCGCCGCGCAGGTATCCACCATTTTATAAACCGGTTTAATACCGTGCTTCAAGCGGAACTGCCAAATTTGTTTTTCCTTTGTCCCTAAAAGCCGTGCCAGGTATCTGTCAGAAAAACCGAACTGCTTTGCTTCTTTAATAACCCCGGGCAGAGCCTTCTTATTCTTTTTAGCCGCGCTTATGACGGTTTCCATATCCACAAGCTCTTTCAAATTACTCAAAAACCACCGGTCTATCTTTGTAAAGTTAAAAATATCATCTATACTGAAATTGCTCTTGAGCGCTTCCCGTATAAAATACAGCCGGTCGCAATTCGGCGTCCTTAGTTTTTCCACTATCTGTTCTTTGGTCGGTTTTGGCCCGCTCCAGTATAAACTATACTTATCTATTTCCAGGGACCTTATGGCTTTCTGAAAGGATTCTTTAAAAGTGCGGCCTATCGCCATAACTTCGCCCACAGATTTCATCTGGGTACCTAAAATTTCATCGGCCCCCGGGAACTTCTCAAAGGTCCAGCGGGGGATTTTAGTGACGACATAGTCAATGGTTGGTTCAAATGCCGCATAGGTATACTTGGTAATATCGTTTGGTATCTCATCCAGCGTAAAGCCGACGGCAAGTTTGGCCGCTATCTTGGCAATTGGAAAGCCCGTGGCTTTGGAAGCCAGGGCCGAGCTTCTGGAGACCCTTGGGTTCATTTCGATAACTACTACTTTCCCGTCAACCGGATTGATACCGAACTGCACATTGCTGCCCCCCGTATCTACGCCTATCTCCCGCATTATGGCTATAGAGGCGTTGCGCAACACCTGGTATTCTTTATCGGATAAAGTCTGGGCCGGGGCCACCGTGATGGAATCCCCGGTATGGATGCCCATGGGATCAAAATTTTCAATAGGACAGATTATTACCACATTATCTTTTAAGTCCCGCATAACTTCGAGTTCGTATTCTTTCCAGCCGATTATTGATTGTTCAAGAAGGACCTGCCCAATCATGCTGGCCTCTACACCGAATTTGACCTTGTCTTTGAGCTCATCCAGATTATAAGCGATACTGCTGCCGGAACCGCCCAGCGTAAAAGCGGGCCGGATAATAACCGGGAAACCAAGTTCTTTGGAATATTTTATGGCATCCTCGGCGCTATAGGCCGCAAAACTTAAAGGAACACTTAATCCGATTTTTTCCACCGCCGCTTTAAAAAGCATCCGGTCTTCCGCTTTCTTTATGGCTTCAATCTTAGCCCCGATTAATTCAACATTGTATTTTGCCAGAATCCCACTTTCTGCGAGTTCCACGGCTACATTCAAACCTGTCTGCCCGCCTATCGTCGGCAGCAGCGCGTCTGGCCGCTCTTTCTCTATAATTTTTGCCACCATCTCGGCGGTTACGGGTTCTATGTAGGTACAATCGGCAAACTCCGGATCGGTCATTATGGTGGCAGGATTACTGTTTACTAATATAACTTCATACCCCTCTTCTTTAAGCGCCTTACAAGCCTGGGTTCCGGAGTAATCAAATTCGCAGGCCTGCCCTATAACTATGGGCCCTGACCCGATAAGAAGTATTTTTTTTATGTCAGTCCTTTTTGGCATTCTAAGAAGTCCCCTTTATAAAAACACCGCCCGCCACATTTCGGGGCGGACGGTGTAGGTTTAGGCTGAGACAAGTCATAACTACTCTTCCATTATAATATCTTGATATTCCCAGGTTTGTTCTTTCTTCGCCGGAGTAATACCGCTTTTTATCTCTTTATTCAGGACCGGAGCTACAGAAGTTTTACCCTTTTCATTTGTTACCGGCGGTACAGGCTGCTTGACTGCAGGAACAGTTTCTTCGGCTAAAATTTCGACATTATCGTCCGCCTCTTTCTTTGTATTTTTTGTCTCTTTTTTTTCTGCTGTTTTAGCAGCAGCCTTTAGTTTACTTTTTCCAGCCTGTTTTGAGGAGTAAGAATCCGTACCCCGGATATATTTAGCAGGCTCTTTTTTAAAATCCTCTTCATGCAATAAAGTGCAAAAACGGTATATTTTACCGTTATAACTCGATTCCAGGAAGCTGGATTTGCTCCTGCCTTTTTTCTCCTGCCTTCCGCAAACCAGGCAGGTATCTATATCTTTGGCAAATTTAAACTGGTTACCGTCAAACTGATTCTTTTCGGCGGCGCTCAGAAAAAAGTAAAGCGCTCCGTTATATTCGCTAAAAGGGGTTGCCGCGTCAACATTAATAATCACGCCCGTAACAGGGTTTACGGCAACAGGAGGCCGGGGCAGCTTACTTTCCGCGGTAGCACTGGCTTTTGTTTCCGCAGGTTTTTCAACTTCATCTTTACTATCTTTTTGAGGAGTACTATTCTTACCGTAATTTCTGGTAAAGATATCCACGGCCATTAATGAGGATGTAATTGTTATTACAGAGATAAAAAGCACGATTTTCTTCATAAAAGTCCTCCTCAAAGATTATTTAATTATTACACAAAGGAAAATCAAAGTCAAGCCCGAAACTCTGCCCGAAACTCCGGGCTGATGACACAGATATGAACTGAGATGACACAGATACAGATTTAAAGATTCGTCACTTCTCAAGATTCCTCTCGGCACATATACAAATAAGATCCCTATTATTAATTTGGTTCATCTGTGTCATCTCTCTTCCATCTGTGCCATCAGCCCCGTAACGGGGCCCATCTCTTTTCCATCCATGCCCGCCGATCTTTTTGGAGGGTGTGCCATCAGCCCTTTGACAGGGCTTGATTATTAGCGGTCTTAAATGCTAAAATCTATTGTTTGGTAACAGATTTGCCGGGATGGCGGAACTTGGTAGACGCAGAGGACTCAAAATCCTCCGTTCGCAAGGGCATGAGAGTTCAATTCTCTCTCCCGGCATAAATATCTCATGACGCAACGAAGTTAACCGGCCGCTTAGGTTGTATTTACTTCTTTAACTCAACCTCTACCACCTTTTTCAGATCCTGCTGGCACTTCGGGCATTTACCGGGGGCCGATTCCACAACTTTGCATCCCACATCCCGGTAAGTTACTTCAAATTTCCTTAAAGCAGGAGCGCCTTTACAGAAAATACATTTCCCTTCTTTCTCGCTCGCATACCCGCATTGTTTACATTTATAAGTAAAACTTTTAGTTCTTTTTTCCAGGACCGTGCCGTGCGCAGGGCATTTTCCGGCTTTAATAAATTCTTTTTTGTCCTTTGGACATATGAAATACTCCTGTTCTATTACTTCACTGTCCACCCTTTTTTGTCCTGCAGGGAGAGGGGTCTGGATAGGGGCCGCAGGCTTTACCGGAACAGCTTCTCCGTCTTTTATGGCCTCAGAAGTCACCTCTTTTTTTTCGTTTAAAGCAGATGGCTTACTAAGTTCAAATTTTTTTATCGGCGGGAGGATTTGACCTTGTACCATCAGGGTAAAACCAAAAACAAAAAGCAAAAGACTCTGAAATATTTTTTTCATCTTTCCCCCTTTAAAGTGGTTTCGATGGTCCTGTCTACTTCTCTTCTTTTAATAGTCTCGCGTTTATCAAAAAGTTTTTTACTTTTAGCCAACCCGAGCTCGGTTTTAACAATATTTCCTTTGAGATAGACCTTAAGAGGTATCAGGGCCAGCCCACCCTGGCTTATTTTCCCGCGTAGCCGGTCTATTTCGGATTTATGAAGAAGTAGTTTGCGTTTTCTTGTCGGGTCCACATTAAAAATATTCCCGTGAGAATAAGGGCTTATATGCATATTGTACAAAAAAACCTCGCCGTTATCTATCATTCCGAAACTATCCTTAAGTGTTATCAAACCCTCCCGGGCGGATTTAACTTCCGTACCTTTAAGCATAAGTCCCGCTTCATAGGTTTCCAGGATGTGGTACTCAAAACGGGCTTTTCTGTTAACAGCTATGTCTTTTATTATATTTTCTTTCATATCCTCAGTAGTACTTTTTTAAATCACAAACACTTTTCAAAATAAGATCCGGCCTGGCTTTGCCCTTATATTTTAATGCCTCTTTTTTAGAGGTGACCCCGGTAAGGACCATTATCGTTTTCGTTTTTGCTCTCTTTCCAAAAACGATATCTGTATCATACCGGTCCCCGACAACAATTGTATCCTTGGATTTAATTTGGTTTATTTCCCTTAGTTTATTAAGCATAAAAGGCATGGGTTTTCCTATCACAAATGCCTCAACACCTGAAGCAGCCTCAACTGCGGCTACCAGACTACCGCCGCCCGGGAAAATACCGCCTTTTCCTGGATATGTATAATCCTTATTGGTCGCGATCAACTTGGCGCCTTTCTCGATATACTCTCTTGCCAGTTTAAGCGCCTTATAGTTAAATTTTCTATCCAGGCCTACAACCACATAAGCCGTGCTTTTTGGTAAACTCACCCGGCTCCGGCCGGTAAATACTTTAAGTCCGGCGGTTTTAAGTTCCTGCTGGAGCCCTTTTTCTCCCACAACAAATACTTTCTTTCCCCCGGCTCTTTTGCTTTTAAGATAGAGACCCGCAGCATAAGCAGAAGCCATTACTTCGTCCGGAGTGCAGTCAAAACCCATATTGTTAAGTTTTTTTACATAGGCTTTGCGGGAAAGCATCGCATTATTGGTCGCAAAAGAAATCTTGTGGCCCGCCTTACGCAAATAACACACAGTTTTAGGCGCGCCTGCAATAATCGAATTATCACGGTAAAGAACGCCGTCAAGATCAAAAACAAAAAGCATTATTTATCTCTCCCGAAGTTTTCGCGGCAAAGTTTCATTTTTTCAACATAAGAATAGGGAATAAGTATCGATCCTAAAAGAATCTTACTTTTTCCGGCGCCATGATCATCTGACCCGCCGGTTATCAATAAATTGTATTTTGTGGTCAAAGCTTTGAGCTTTTCTACGGTTGTTCCTGAGTGTTCATTATGATATACCTCAATTCCCATAATACCGGCTTTTATTACACTTTCCACCAGTTCGTAATTATTAAGCACCCCGGGATGAGCAAGGACAGAGATGCCGCCTGCGTTTTTTATAAGGTCCGAGGCTTCCTTCGGAGAAAGAAACTGTTTTTTTACATAGGCCGGCCCATCCTGCCCGATATAGCGTCTGAAGGCTTCAGGGACATCATTTACAAACCCGGCTTTTTTCATAGCCCGTGCAATATGCAAGCGCCCTACGGCGGTGTAAGACTCGGTCAGAGATAAAACCTCTTCAATTTTAAGATTAACATTCACCGTGCTAAGTTTTTCGAGTATAAGTTTTGCCCTGATCAGCCTGTTGGCCCTGAGCTCATCCAGTTTTTGCTTAAACTCTTTATTCTTCCAGTCCATAAAATACCCGAGAATATGAATGTCGTAATTATTCTCCTCCGCCGAGAGTTCTACCCCGGGAATTATTTCCACACCGTAATTCGGCGCAGCCGCCAGAGCCAGATCAATAGCCTCCACGGTATCGTGGTCCGTGATTCCCACGGCTTTAAGACCGCAGCTTTTTGCCAGTTCCAGTATTTCCTCTACCGAAAAAGTGGAATCTGAAGCCTTAGTATGTACATGCAGGTCTGCGTAGCCGTTTTCCATTATTTTATTCCCATTAACCTGTGAATTTGAGGAACAAAGCGGATTTCTGAAACAGTATTATATATTCCGGTTTTTTCAATTCTTTCAGCCAGCTGTGCGCTATTGCACCCGAAGCAGGGCTGCAGAACCGTTATTTTGTTTTTAGTAAGCCGCAGTGCTTTTTTAAGCTCAGAAATCTTAAAATCCTCGCCGACCACTATTTTCACAAACGCCTTTTTCCCCGCAATTTTTAAAAATTCAGCATGAGTCTTCCAAAGGCCTTTAACCTTCGCCGTCGACGGCAGTTTAATATCCATCGCCACCTGATCCGTATAAGGCAGAATATTTTTCAGCGCATTCACCAGAGTACCGTTTGTTTCCAGATAAATTCTAAACCCGGCTTTTTTCAAGGCTTTTGCCAGGCGGACAACAAACGCTTCCTGAAGCAGCGGTTCGCCCCCGGTAAGACTCACAGAATGGACCTTCCCTCTATAACTCTTAAGTAATTTTACGACTCCTGCAACAGTTACCGGATTTTTGACTTTTTTCCCGTTAAAAGCATTAAACTTTTCTTTTAATTCTCCCGCCGCGACCGTATCACAATAGGCGCATTTAAGATTGCAAAGGGAAAATCTAACAAAGACCTGTCTTACGCCGCAAAGAACGCCCTCGCCCTGGTAAGAAACAAATATTTCGTCTAAAAAACCCTGATCAATCATTAAAATATGAGGCCGAGGCTCTGGCGGTCTCCCAGACGGTAACTTTCCCGAGCCGGACTTTTTTCCTTTTAAGCGATTTACTCAGGCACTCGAATATATATTTTGCAATATTCTCAGCAGAAGGATTAATCCTTTTAAAAGGCGGCAGTTCGTCAAGTACATGATGGTCCAAAACTTCCAGAACCTTTTTTAATTCAGCTTTTATTTCGCCAAAATCCATTATCAATCCTACACTGTCAGTTTTTTTTGCCCGGACACAGACCATGACCCGATAATTATGCCCATGCATCCGCTCGCATTTGCCTTTGTATTTCCTAAGGAAATGCGCCGAAGCAAATTCATCTTCTACATTTAGCTCAAACATATTTACCCCAGTTTTTTAAGTTCCTTCAGGAACTCTTTTAATAATTGTTTTTCCGGCACCTTTTTGAGTATCCTGCCGTTTTTAAATATCAAGCCGCTGCCCTTTCCGCCGGCGATGCCAAGATCCGCATCCTTGGCCTCCCCGGGGCCGTTAACAACACAGCCCATGACCGCTATCTTTGCCGGTTTTTTCAATTTCAGCATTTCTTTTTCTATGAGTTCCGCCATGGGAAAAAGTTTTACTTCGCATCTCCCGCAGGTCGGACAGACCACCAGGTCGGACTCGTTTTTGCGCAGGCCGAGAGTTTTAAGTATTTCTCTCCCGACTCTGATTTCTTCCACCGGTAAGGCCGCCAGCGAAACCCGCAGAGTATCTCCGAGTCCTTCATTAAGAAGAATCCCCAGCCCTACAGCGGATTTTACCGTGCCGGTAAGGGCCGTCCCGGCTTCCGTAATCCCGATATGAAAAGGGTAGTCACAATTCTTTGCCATTAGCCTGTAAGAATCAACGGTGGTCATGGTATCCGAGGCCTTAAGCGAAATAACAATCTCCCGGAATTTATTTTTCTCAAAGAAGCGGATATACTCTTTTGCTTTATTTACCATCTTCAAAGCCATTACCGAGGCGGCTTCGCGGCGCTTCTTCTCGTTGAACTTCTCGATAGAGCCGGCATTCAGCCCTATCCTGATTGCTATACCTGCGCTTTTTGCCGCACTTAAAATTTCTTTAACCTTCCACTCTTCCCCGATATTTCCCGGGTTTATCCGTATCTTATCCGCCCCGGCGTCAATAGCTAAAAGCGCAAGTTTGTAATTAAAATGAATATCCGCAACCAGCGGGATTTTTATGCCTTTTTTTATCTGCTTAATTGCCAGGGCGGCTGCTTCATCCGGCACCGCCACCCGCACAATCTCACAGCCGGCTTTTTCAAGCTCCTTAATCTGAATAATCGTAGCAGAAGCATCTCTGGTATCAGTCTTTGTCATGGACTGCAGGGAGACCGGGGCCTTCCCGCCTATTTGTATTTTACCCGCATATACCGTGCGTGTTTTTCTTCTCATATTATTTAAGCAAGTGCCTCGCTATCATCCTCGCTATATCATTCCAGGTTACCACCACGGCAAGCCCTATCAAAAGGAAAAACCCGCCCTGCGCCAAAATATTCTGCACCTTAAAACTTAAAGGTTTGCCCCTTATACCTTCAAGCAGGAACATCAGGAGCACGCCGCAGTCTACCACCGGAATGGGAATTATAAGATTAAAGAGACCGAGCGCCACGCTTACAAACGCAAAGAAGAAAATAAAATCATTCATACCTTTCTTGGCCATATTTGCGGCTGACTGCACTATCATAACCGGACCCCCGAGAGACTCCTTCGCAGACATCTTCCCGGTTATTAACTTATAAATTGCCACCACCTGGAGCCGGGAAATAGAATAGACCTGATCCAGACCCAGGTAAAGGGCCTTAAAAACGCCTATTCTTTCGTAATAGAAGAAAGGCGCTTTGCTTGTAATACCTATAATATATCTGTTTGAAACAAGAGTATCTTTTACCGGCTTAACTGTCCGGGTCAGCAGCTTTTCCTGCCTTTTTACTTCAAAAATCAGGTCCTTTCCTTCAGAAGCAACGGTAGCTTTGCCAATATCCGAAAACTGCAGAATCGCCGCGCCGTTTATTTTTACAATTTCATCGCCTTCCGTCAGCCCCCCTATGTAGGCTGGACTTGCCGGACTCACAGATTCCACCACCGGCGGGACATAAGGCATAAGACCCAGGATATGATCTTCCGGCAGTTCAATTTTGACTTCCTTGGCGGCTTTTCCCGAGACCACCTTTAAAAGCACGGACTTCTTATTCTTAAATTCGCTGTAAAATCCGTTCCAGGTTTTTATGTCTTTACCGTCCACCGAACGAATCTCGTCTTTATATTTTAAGCCGGCTTTTTCGGCTACGGAATTTACTTCCACTCCGCCGATAACCGTGCTGTAATCCGGGATTTTAACCCCGATAGTCATCATAAGTACAAAAACTATATAGGCGAAGACAAAGTTCATAAAAGGGCCCGCAAAGACAATAAGGCATCTTGACCACCAGGGTTGACCGAAATATTCCCATTTTTCAAATTTTTCGCGCTTTTCCGGGTCTTCTCCGGCCATTTTCACAAAGCCTCCGAAGAAAAAGAATAAAGAGATCATATAATCCGTATCGCCTCTTTTAAACCCGAATAAACGGGGACCGAAGCCCAGGGAGAACTTATCCACCCGGACACCCCTAAGTCTGGCCATGGCAAAATGTCCCAGTTCGTGGACAAAAATCACTATTCCTATGGCAATAAAGATCTGCAGCAATAAAAGTATATTGGCTATCATCTGTTCTCTATCTCCTTTTCGACATATTCTCTTGCCGCTTTCTCGGCGCTTATGATCTGCGCTAATTCCGGTGTTAAAATATTTTCATAAGCCGTAAGAGCCTTTTTAATCAGTTTTGCTATAGAGGTAAATTTTACCCGGCCGGCCAGAAAACCGTTAACCGCAGCTTCACTCGCGCCGGAAAGCGCCGCAGGCATGGTTCCGCCGGCCTTAACAGAGTCAATAGCATACTGGAGCGCCGGGAATTTGTTCAAGTCGGGTTTAAAAAATTCCAGAGTCCGTAATTTTGCAAAATTTAACCGGGGCATATTATTACCCTGCCGTTCCGGATGAAAAAGCGCGTATTGAATCGGTATGCGCATATCCGCAACCCCCAGCTGGGCAATAATTGAGCCGTCGACATACTCCACCATAGAATGGACCGCACACTGCGGATGGATAAGCACCTCAATATTTTCTACCGAAATGCCGAAAAGATGATGCGCCTCTATTATTTCGAAACCCTTGTTCATTAAGGTCGCGGAATCTATGGTGACTTTTTTACCCATCTCCCACCTGGGATGATTCAGGGCTTGCGCCAGGGTAATATTTTCAAGTTCCTGCTTGCTGTGTTTCATAAAAGGCCCGCCGGAAGCAGTTAAAATAAGTTTTCTTACTTTGCCGGGATCTTCCCCGTTAAGGCACTGAAAAATTGCGGAGTGTTCACTGTCCACGGGAAGGATATTAACGCCTTTTTTCTTTGCTTCTCTCATCACCAGGGCACCTGCAACCACCAGTGTTTCTTTGTTAGCCAGGGCTATATTTTTTCCGCGTTTAATGGCTTCCAGAGCGGGGATTAAACCGGACCCGCCCACGAGAGCAATAAGCAGAATATCGGACTCGCATTCGCGGATAAGTTTAAGCTGGCCTTCAAAGCCACAGAAGAATTTTACGCCCTTCATCCCGCCCATAGATTTCAGCCTGATGAAAGCGTCTTTATCATGGACGGCGACCATCTGCGGCTTAAAAATCTTTATCTGTTGATACAGAAGTTCAATGTTGTTTCCTTTGGCGCTTAGGGCAGTTACTTCGAAAGATGCCTTAAATGCGGATACTACCTTGAGGGTATTTACCCCTATGGAACCGGTGGAACCCAGTATAGCTATTTTTTTTCTTTTCACAGAACCGCCAGCAATAGATATATCGGAGCGGCGATTAAAAATGAATCCATTTTATCCAGAACCCCGCCGTGAGCCAGCACAAGATTTGACGAGTCTTTTACACCGCAGTACCTTTTAAGCAGCGATTCCAGGAGGTCCCCCGACTGGGCCGCCAGGCTGAGAAGTATCACCATAAAATAAACATAACCAATATTATCATAAGGCACCAGGGCTGATGTAAACGGAATATATTTAAGCAGAGTGACCGCTAAAAGCGCTATTCCAATCCCGCCAAAGAGGCCCTCCACCGATTTATTTGGGGAGATTAACGGCGTTAATTTTGTTTTGCCGAATCTGGAGCCGATAAAATAGGCCCCGCTGTCATAGAGCCATACCACGGCAAAGAGAAATAAAGTATGATAGGCCCCTATATTCCTGACTAAAATTAAACTGCTCCCGAGTAAAACTATGTAAAATATTCCAAAAAACGAGAAAACAACTCTCAAAACACTTTCTTTTATATCCCGCCCAAAAAGTGAAAATACGGTTAAAAGAACGGCATAGATAATAATAAGCGTGAACCCGCGGTAGAGGATCACAATATTTAAACTGTAGATCTGGAATTTCCCCAGACCGTAAAGAACGGCCGCAAGAAAGAAAATATTTAATAGAGTAAATATCTTTATTTGTGCTTTTTTAAAGATGCTTGAGTATTCCAGCATTGCAGCAAACAAAGCAAGGGCGATAAGAATATTGTAAAATAAAGTATTTTCTAAAAGCACCAGGTAAATAAACAAAGGAATGAAGACCAGCGCTATTATAAGCCGTGAAATCATATGCTTTTTACCCCGCCGTAACGCCTGTCCCTTTTTTGATAATCCAGAACGGCCATATAAAAATCAGTTTCCGAAAAATCCGGCCAAAGGGTATCGGTAATATAAATTTCGCTGTACGCAATCTGCCAGAGAAGAAAATTGGAAACACGCAGCTCGCCGCTGGTTCTTATTAAAAGATCCGGGTCAGGAAAACCGGCGGTATAAAGATAGTTCGAGATAGTTTCTTCATCAATGGAATTTACCAGGTCGGTTGCATTCAGGTCTTTCTTTACCGCCAGCAGGTCCTTAAAGAGTTTTCTGACTGCGTCAATTATCTCAACTCGTCCCCCGTAATTTAGTGCTATATTCAGGGTTAACGCCGTATTCCCGGAGGTAATTTTAACAGTTTTTTCTATTTCTTTTCTGATAATAGCGGGGAGTTCCTGTATTCTGCCGATAACATTAAATTTTATATTATTTCGCATCATTTTTTTACGCTGGATGATAAGATAGGTTTTAAGAAGCCGCATCAGGAAATTCACTTCTTTTTCCGGCCTGCGCCAATTCTCAGTTGAAAAAGCATAGAGAGTCAAAACTTTGATACCGAGATCGCGGCTTTTGGTCACCACCATATCCACGGTATCCATACCTCTTTTATGCCCGGCCGTCCGGGGTAGGCCTTTTTTTGTGGCCCACCGGCCGTTTCCGTCCATAATAATGGCAATATGCTTCGGGAGCCTGTTTTGGTCTATACTTTTGAGAATATCTTCTGAAATGGAATTTTTTTTCATTTAAATGATATTTTTAAAGCCGTCGAATAAGTCCGGCTAACTCTCCCGTAGAAGATTCCACTGATTTCAAGCCTTTGGATTCCTCTGATCTTGTTAATCTCACACTACGAATCTTTTATTTCACAACTATCGTTACCAAAGTTAACCAGCAAACCTATTTTTACTTCAGCTGCTCTCAAATATGACCGAACCTGAGTGGAATCGTTCAATCAAATGGCCATTATTTCTTGTTCCTTATCGACAATAGTCTTATCAACCTGCTGGATGTAACGGTCCAGGGTTTTTTGAACTTTTTCTTTCTCTTTTTTTTGCTGGTCTTCTGAGATTTCGCCTTTTGTTTTTTGCGCGTCAATTTCTTCGTTGGCAGAACGCCGGTGATTACGGAGAAACACCTTTTCTTCCTCTCCGACTTTTTTGGAAAATTTCACGAGTTCTTTTCTGCGTTCTTCGGTTAGAGTGGGAACATTGATACGGATCATTTTACCGTCATTTACGGGATTCAAGCCGAGGTCGGACTTCTGAATCGCTTTTTCAATCGCAGGTAAAGCCGCTGCGTCCCAGGCTTTAATTTCTATAAGTTTTGCCTGAGGAACATTAATTGCCGCCACCTGGGAGATGGGTACCTGGCTTCCGTAATAATCGACTCTTATACTGTCAAGAACCGAGGCATTTGCGCGGCCGCTGCGTATAGTCGCAAGCTCCTTGAAAAGGTGCTCGACTCCTTTCTTCAGTTTTTCCTCATACTGGGCAAAATTGAAAGCC
>CAIYPD010000110.1 GCA_903928075.1 Candidatus Firestoneibacteriota bacterium | reverse complement strand
TGGAATAAATCCTTAGATATCAAAAATAAACTCAGCGCGCGTGAATATGAGATAGCCAATATGATTAAAAGCGGTTTTGGCAGCAAAGATATTGCGGAAAGTCTTTCAATATCCTTGGATACGGTGAAGACCGTCCGTAAGAATATCCGCAGGAAAATTAATATTTCCAAGAAAGATATAAACCTCTACTCCTTCCTTCAAAATAGCTGATATTTTCCTGTGGTGAACCCGCCTACCCACTATATTACCCTTTATTCAATATTTAACATTCCGGTCTTATATGTTATTTATAAAATAAGCGTGATAGTTAAAATAATTAAAATACAGGATAACAGCTAAAAATGAAAAGGACCGTATATAGTACATATGAAATAGGAAAGATATGCGGCGTAACAATGCAGACAGTTATTGAATGGGAGAAAAAAGGTAAAATTATAGCCTTTAAGACTCTTGGCGGGCATAGAAGAATAATGGAAGCGGATCTTCTGGACTTTCTTAAAACAAATAATATTCCCATTCCTGATAGCCTGGTCAATAAATATAATAAAAAAAAGAAAAAAGCTCCCAGGCCCAAAAAGTTATGTATATAAGATAGTATTTTATCGAGGATGTGATACAAATGGAAAGAAGCAAATCAATAAAATATGATAAATTAACTGCAGTTTTCGGTATTGCCGCCAGCTCAATTGCGTTGCTCTCCTTATTGGGGTGGATGACCGGCTGGCTGATACTTGCCAAAATCGGACCAAACTATGCGCCTATGCCAATAGTTCCCGCCGTGCTATTTTTAGCTTTAGGAATTTTTTTATATATATATAGTAGAAAAATATATTCTAAATGGAACTATGTTTTAGCAGGGGTGTTATTTGTAATTTCGCTGGTTTCGTTGCTAATAATTTGTGATGAGTTTCTCCATATACTCCCGGATACTGTTGCATCACCATTTATCGGGGTGTTTTTCTTACTATTTGCTGTTACCTTTCTTATTAAAATAATATATCCGGAAAACAATAAATACAATAACCTTGTAAGTTTATTGAGTTTAGGCACGGGCTATTATGGTTTTTCCTTTATACTTTCGTATCTCTTAGGTAAACCGTATTTATACAACAGTGAAATTCTGCCCGTTGCTTTAAATGGGGGAATCTGTTCAGTATTGTTAAGCCTGGGATTGCTTTTTATTGCCGGACCGGACTCAATAGTGCTTCGCTCTTTTATTGGAAAAAATCCGGACGCTATGATACTAAGGAAAATAATACCCTTAACCTTCGTGGCCGTAACTTCAGGTTCTTTTTCAGGTTATTTTTTCCAAAATATTATTGAAATTAACTACTCCATAATTGTTTCGTTAGAAATAATGTTGATTTCAGGTTTAAGTGTTTTAATTGTTTTTAATATCACCAAAACTGTATTTGCCGATTCTAAAAGGATTTATGAGGAAAATATAGTTACTAATGCTGAAATTGCAGAACTAAATAAAAACCTCGAAAAACAAATTGGCGAGAAAACAAGCAAATTAGTTTCTTCTAATAAGGGCTTACAATCCTTTTCCTATTCTGTATCGCACGATCTCAGGTCCCCTCTTAGGGGTATTGACGGCTGGAGCGCGGCGCTATATGAAGATTATCATGACAGACTTGACGACAAAGGCCTTATGTATATTAATACCATTCGCAAAGAAACACAGCGGATGGGCGCATTGATAGACGACCTTATTAAACTGTCACGCCTGTCTCAAACTGAAGTGAAAATTGAAATTGTAGACCTTTCGAAGATTGCCCGGACTATAGAGGAGCATTTGAAAAGCCTTGATTCCGGCCGGAAATTGGAATTCCTAATAGAACCCGGCCTTACTGTCACCGGGGATAAGGGTTTACTGGAAATTGCGCTTAATAACTTATTCGATAATTCGTATAAATTCACCTCTAAAAAGGAAGAGGCAATAATTGAGTTTGGTCTTGATAAGAGTAAAACCGGGAAGGTCTTTTATATAAAAGACAACGGAGCCGGTTTTAATATGGCTTACGCCGGTAAGTTGTTTGGGGCCTTCCAACGCATGCACAGTCAAAAAGAATTTCCCGGCACAGGCATCGGCCTGGCAACAGTTCTTAGCGTCTTTACCCGTCTCGAAGGGAATATTTGGGCTGAAAGCGAAGTTGGCAAAGGAACAACTTTCTATTTCAGCATGAAAAAAGATTGAATTATAAATAAATTCATTTAGAGGGAGGATGCTATGAAAGAGAAAATAATTCTTTTGGTTGAGGATAATTGCAGTGATGCTGATTTGACAAAAAGAGCTTTTGGGAAATCCAAAATCAAGAACGAGTTGGTAGTATTAGGAGACGGAAAAACAGCTCTTGAATATCTTCAATGTACCGGTGAATATGCAGGAAGAGATAAGACCGATTTGCCCATTGTTATATTATTGGATATTAAACTACCTTTGGTGGATGGCCTCACTGTACTTAAAATAATAAGAAATGATATAAGGCTTCGCCGTTTGCCGGTCGTTATGCTTACTTCCTCAAATGAAGAATCTGATATTGCACAGAGTTACGATAATGGGGTAAACGGCTTTATTAGAAAACCCGTAGATACGGCAAGATTCGAAGAAGCCATATTGGCTTTCGGCCTGTACTGGCTGCTGGTAAATGAGCCGCCACCCATCAGCTAATAATGTAATATGGAATTTTATAAGGAGAGCAGTCTATGACGATACCTTTGAAGGCTTTAATTGTAGAAGATGTTGCATCAGATGCTGATTTGCTGCTTCGAAATCTAAAAAAAGATGGTTTTTCGGTTATTTTCCGCCGTGTAGAAACTGAATTAGAGATGAAAGCCGCTCTTACAACCGAGGCCTGGGATATAATTCTTTCTGACTGCCGCTTACCTGCTTTTAGCGGTATGGCGGGGTTAGAACTCGTCAAAATATTAAATCTTGACATCCCGGTTATAATAATCTCAGGTACTATCGGAGAAGAAAATGCGATAGATCTAATGCAGGCTGGAG
>CAIYPD010000109.1 GCA_903928075.1 Candidatus Firestoneibacteriota bacterium | reverse complement strand
CTCCTACAATATGATACTCATAGAGTATCTTATTGTCAAGGTAAATATCCTACCTCCGGGGGATTTTGACAGTTTAAAAGGCGGGGAAATCGTCTTTTACTTCAGGACGGTAAACTTTCCGGTTTTCTTATTGCCCTTCTCGTCGCTTGCCGAATAGTAATAGATTCCCCGTGAAACCGGCTCATTATTCTGGTCCTTACCATCCCATTCCACATAGCCGGAATTATTAAAATCCGTCTCTTTTAATTCCTTTATTAATACTCCATTCATATTATATATCTTTATTACGGCGTTTAAAGGCAGTTCAATTATCTTCAGTGTTTTTCCCGCTTCCAATTTAAAGGGACTCGGGTAGGTTTTTGTTTTATTGAAAACAGCGCTGCCGGTATCAGGCGGTAGCGAAGGAGGTAGAACACCCCCGTACTCATAGGCGCCTATATCCCACAATCCCGGAGGCCGGCTTGCTCCGTCTTTATCCGTAGAAAAAATAGCGCTCAGATCTATTCCGCCATCTCTGGCATTTGCCCCGGGTTTTAGATGCAGGTCATATCCCGTAGAATTAATAAAAGGATCCGCGGTTTCTGTTTTCTGGTTGGTCTCTCCCGAAGGAATATTAACACCGTAATTATTATAGTAGTCATTGTTGGCGGTTGCAGTAATATTTGTATGCCGCTGGCCAAACGGGCAGTTTACCCAAAGATTATTTTTTACTTCAATATTAGTGGCCCCGACAAAGTCATTTCTTATGTGGGAGGCGTAACCGCCGAGATTATAAAAAGTATTATTGTATACATATATATCTGCAACGCTAACCGATAAATTATGCATATATATTGCCGAGGCAAGACTATAAATGCTCGGGTCTGTGGAATAGAAGACATTATTATATATTCTGCTGTTTGAGTGGGTCCCGAGACCAAGATAGGAGATTGGGGCCTGGCTGTATATGTTGTAAAAAGCATTATTCCTGATTATATTATATGAATCTGTCTGGCTGTAGGCTATTTGCATGCCCTGGCCGTGGATGGCGGGATAAGCTATGGCAACTCCTCCGGTCCGCCCCAGCACATTATTTTCAAAGAGCATTCCATAATCACTATAACTTGTTCCGATAACATTTCCGACAGACACACCGTTTCTCGGTATTTCATGTATCCAGCAATAACTTATATACAGGCCTTTTGAATTTGCTGCGGTCGAATTATAGTAGATCCCGTCCGTACCCGCGGAGCCAAAGTCAAATCCCGGACCTTGCAGGTCAAGACGATGAAGATGCCGCGGACTGGCGCCGCTGCTGAAAGCTAAAACACTGGCAGAGGCAGTTACGGAAATCTTTATGCCGTGCCCGGACATGCCCGAGCCGGTGACTCCGTCCATTTCAAAGTAGCCGTTATAGATAACAAATTTTCCGTTAATAACGGCCTGGATATCGGCATATGAAGCATTCCACCCGGCTTCCCCGCTGTTGTCTACGGCATTTGCTTTTTTGATAATTATCCAGTTGGCCCCGGACTCAGCGGTGGTAATCGTGACATCCTCGTTATAACTCCCTCCGGCGACAAAATAAGTATTTCCTCTTGCCCAGGTAACCGCCCCGAAGGTCGTCCAGGCGTTAGCCCAGCTTGAACCGTTATTGGCCCCGCTTGCACCTGCCCTTATGTAGTAGTTGGCAGCCAAAGAGGGCTTGCAAATGAAAAAAACACCAAGTAGAACAAGCAATATATGCGGTATTTGTGAAAGGCGCTTTTTCATTTTTACTGTCTCTTTAATACTTATGCAGAAGCCTAATAATAAAAGCCGGTAAAATCAAGGATTAATACGGTTTTAAGACTGTTTAAGCGGATTTTCTTGGTCATTTCTATTCCCCTTTTCTCCGGGTGGCCTCAGGGTTTGGCCTTATTTTTATTTTATACTTTTCTTTAAACTTTCGCAATATATTTTTCCGGTACAGCAGTAGAAATGTTTAAATTCGGTTTAAAAAATGATAGTATATCTAGGAACATCTTGATACTTTATTTTTGCAGACTTCCGTTTTAAAGGAGAACAAAACATGGGTGTTTTTGTAAAAATTATTTTGGTTTTTGCGCTCTTCATAACAGTTTTTTTTGCCGAGAATAAAGATATCGGCGCCCTGCCAAAAGGGGCCAAAGTAAAAATATACGGAGGGACAATTGAGCTTTTAGAAATCGTAAACCCTGAAATAATTAAAAGTAAATTCGAAAGCCGGTTTACCTACGATAAGTCAAACAACCAGAAATTGAAAGAACTGGCCTCAAAATATAAATTAAAAGATGTGGTGGCGGGCGGCAAGACAGAATTCGACCGGATGGTCTTTCTTAGTGACTGGGTCCACAGGCAGTTTAAGAAATTTGGCCAACCGACAAAAAAAACAGTCAACGCTCTGGAAATTCTCGAGGAAACTCAAAAAAACGGGGTATTTTATTGCGCCCAGTATTCAAGTGTTTTAATATCAAGCTGTTACAGCCTGGGGTGGGTCGCAAGAGAGCTGGGTTTGCATAAACTTCTTGGAAATCCCGGCTCCACGGAACACTCGGTCACGGAAGTCTGGTCCAACCAATACAGGAAGTGGGTCATTCTGGACCCGACTTTTAATATTTTTATAGAAAAAGACGGCCTGCCTTTAAACGGCAATGAGATCAGGGACGAGTATTTCCGCAATAATGGCGAAGACCTGACCTATGTCAAGGGCGCGGAAAAACAAAAATATAAAAAAAGCGACCTGCCGATTAAATACAGGGACCTTGCTGGATTTAGCGTTAACGCGGCCTATATTGACTGGTACTCCTTTTTATTTTTTATGGATAACTCCGATTACCTGGATAATCCCCCGGGTTACAGCAATAAATGTTTTATGATTGTAGATGAGCGCAACAGCGCGGTTAAATGGCATAAAAGAGAAGTTCCGAAAGATAAAAAAGAAGCTTACTGGACACTGGGGGAAGCAAAAATGAGCCTAACCGCGGGAGGGAATGCGGAACTGAAAATAGCACTCACAACCAATACACCGGATTTTGATGCTTTTCTCGTAAAAACAGATGCCGGGGAATGGAAAGAAACCGGTGCGGCTTTCGCCTGGGGTTTAAAACCAGGATTAAATAAATTAACTGTAACCACACGGAATATGTCGGGTATAAATGGACCTGAAAACTCTGTAAGTTTAAAATTCGAGCAGTAGTCAAAAGAAAGCCGCTTCCTGCAAAATATTACCTGGAATCGCTAAATTCCACCCGGGTGTTGGCCTGCATTTTTAAAACAAAAGCATTTACCGTTCCGGTTGTAATTTCGGCAGGCCCGGTGCGGCGGCCTTTCCCTTCTATATTAAAGGCTTTTAAGCCTGCAAGCGGCGGTAAAACAACCGTAATAACTGTGTCGGAATTTGACGGATTTGCTACAATATAAGAACCGTTATTTGTCTCTTCAAAATAGGCAAGCCCGGGTTCATTGCGCCTTAACTCGGCGTTACCTGCTTTAATTGATTTTCCCCCTCCAAGATACATTGCAGCGATCCGTGAACCGTTCATTAAGACGAATGCCTGAAGAGCGTCTGTTTCAAGCCCGTCAGCCTTGTGGAGACCCGGCCTGTACGCTGAAAAACAAAGGTCAACGCCTTTGATTGTTTCAACTTTGAGCAGCCCATACCCGGCCTCAAGTCCGCCGGCCTGAGATATATTTTTTATATAACCACTCTTTCCACCGGAAATATCCAGCGCATTTCCAAATAAAGAAGCTTTGGCAGCCCGCCGTTCCAGGACCGCCGGTACTTTTTCGTTTTCTCTTTTTGCGGTCCGGTAATAACCTTCGCCGAAAACCACATCCGTGTTTATTCCGCCCGCTGCAAAAAAACGCACGGCATTGCCGGCGCGCGTTACGGATACATCCCACGGTTTATCTGTGAGCATATTACGAACATTCTCAAGTGCATTATATCCATCTTCCACAGGGTCCGGAAATTTCAGCGGTTTTAGAGGAAGCCCGGAGGACAGCTCGCCGCGGATATGCCAGGCCAGATCATATTTGTGTGTTTTTTCAGAAAACACCCCGAACAGGTCGGCAATATACTGCGGGGTCATGAATAAAGCCCTGTCTTGAGTAACTCCGGGAATAACTGTGGCCGAAAACGCCCGCTGTATACCCATTGTTGAGGCCGGCCCGTAAACCAGTTGCGCCGCCTCGGGCTCCGAAGAATCCTTGAATTTCCAACGGTTGCCCCAGAAGATCTGATTTTTTTCGTCAACTATCATAGCGCAATGTCCCGGCGTGGCATGATACCATTTCTCATTCAGCGGATCTCCATAAGGAAATATTGAACCGGGATCCGGCAGTATCACATCATTCAGGGCATAAAGGTCTACACATAACTTGGAGGGATGCCCGTGCGAGCGGCTGGGGCCGTACTCCAAAAGCAAACCGGCTATTCCGTTCGGTGAATTAAGGCGCAAAATTCCATAGCCGACACCGTTGAAATTCACGCTCTCATTGGCCAGACCCTGTGTGGTCTCCGCCGAATCGCGGTCAAAGATAACGGAAGTCGGGCCTTCGTGAGTTGACAGAGCAAGATGCGGCGGTACTTTATTTATGATTGAAAGATAGCGCGGGTCTTTGTACTGCAGATAACCGTATTCAAAAGCATGCTGACAGTCGGTAAACCAGCTTGTAAAAATAGACATCCTCGAAGAGTCATGGGTCGACGGAAAAGTATAGTCCGGATATAAGAACTGCAGAGCGGAATCAAAAAGTCCTTTAAGTGCGGAGTTTCTGTAACTGTACATGTCAACATTGTGGCGCCACAGCATTTCAGCATCATTTATCAAGGCCCCGAGCGCCATAAATTGGTAACCCATTGCGCCTTCATTCCACATTCCATCTACATCAATGCAATTGGGCCCGAAATGAGTTCCAAAAACACCGCCCACCGGTTTTTCCTTGGTCCCATTCTTTCCGTATAATCCCTGATTTATGAGTTTTTCATTATCGGTCGCATATCCGGCCATTAAAACGCCGCATGTGCAAATTACCGACCTGTTGTGTGTTGCGCTGAGGTAATCTTTTGGCCCAAGCACCTCAGCCGTAAACTCGTAAGCAATTGCTTCAAATAGGTCTTGCTTAACCAGTTTTCTTTCTTTTTCGGTCCAGGAAGGCAGGTTATAGAGAAGGTCGTAGCCTCTTGCCGCCCGTATCAACCAGCCTCCGTCTTCCAGAAATTGCCCGGTCAGACGGCCGTCTTTAGCACTCCTGTATTTTGCTTCCGTCCAGCCGGCTATATGAGGGTATTTTGGGTAATTTGAAGCATAGGCCAGGAGTATTTTTTTACCATACTCCCCGTATTTCGGGTCCTCCGTTAAAGCATAAATGGTGCCCATATCAGAGATAATGTCCGCGTTGTTTTTATGAATCCTATAAATTTCTTTTGTTGGCGGTTCTTTTCCCGGCCCGGGGACCGGTATAGGTTTAGACAGCTGCTTGTCCATTTCTATCTTTAATTTATCAAATTCTTCTTTCAGTCCCTTGCTTGTTTTTAACTGCGCCCGGAAGTTTGTTAAATCTTCCTGGTCCCAAAGAGTGCAGGGGTGCCCCTTCGCCATCCGGGGTTTGCCTGAAACTGTGATATTTTTTCCCGCTCCGTTGGCCGCCGTAACGGCAAAGTAGGAAGGCAGACTTTTTACGCTGTAGCCTTGTACCGTTTCTTCCGCCGCAAGGCACACAGATGCCGTTATGGCTGTAATGCTCAGGACTAAAAGACCCGCAAATATATATTTTTTCACTTTCAAAGCTCCCTTTTATATATTGATGGCCCGCGACTATTGCCGGCGGTTTAATTTTAGCTATGCCTGAAGTTACTTCTCTTAATCATTTATTTATCTTGTAAATATGCACTTCCCATCTTTTGAATTCATCTTTGAATTTTCCGGAAGAGTCGATATCCAGTGTGCGGTCTTCGCCGAGGACCTGGACCTTCCCCGCTTTATTTACACCCTGCACCTGGAAGGTACCGGTGGTTCCGTCTCCAAGTCTCGCAGCCACCGAGAAAATATAAACTTCCTCATTGTATTTCTTGGTCATAATATCTATGGGAATAGAATTGTTGCTTGAGGCTGCGGAGGCTCCGCTATAGGCCGGACTGTTTATCACCGGCGCCAGCTCCGTTATCTGCGCGTTTATTTTTGTAATATTTTCAAGCTGTCTTGAATCTTTAAGCAGTGCATCCTCCGCGAAGGGAGCAATATTGTGGGCAAAATAGACAATTCCGTTGGTGCCGTGAATGATAGAAAGCCATATTTCGGTCTTGACCTCTTCCGGAGTCGGTTTTCTTTTCTTTCCCGTAAAGCAGGGCCCGATTGCGTTAAACCTTGGTTTTTCGGAACCCGCCCATTCTTTTATTCTATCCAGACCCTTGCCGTGAAACCATAAAGCATCGTCGGCAACGCTGGCAGTGGGATAAACATCAAAACCCACCCAATCGCAGGCTTTCATATAGCCGGAATACATAGTATTTTTCCACCCGCTGCCTCTTCCAACATAATCATCAACTGCCACTCCGCAGCTGAAACCAAGAAGTACCGGCCGGGTCGGGTCTCCGCCTTTTACCGTGTTATACATATCCAGCATATCTTTTTCTGAGATTCTTGAAGCTTTTGGTCCATAATTCCAGGTTTTGCCGTTTAGGGTTATCGGAGTCTTAAATTGCCAGTTGTCCGGTTCATCCACCATCATCCAGCCAATAATAGTTTTGTCACTTTTGTTTTTCACGGCTTCGGGATTCATTTCGCAGATCAAATACATACCTGCATTTTTTAAGGTTTTAAGGTCGCCCGGTTTGGGCCCTTTCCAAAGCCCCATATAAGTGTTTATACCCGCAGCTTTGTACTTTGCTGCATTTGCCGGTGCTTGAAGCCAGACAATAAGAGGAAAGAATTTTGGATCCGCCGGCGGCCCGTTCTTAAACTTCTCCCAGGCCCTGGTTACAGTCCAGCCTTTCGGAATCTCCGCGCAATAACTGTTTGTATTTATAACGAGTGCAAGCGCGAAAATCAGAAGCAGAAACAAATACCGGTTTAAACACCCTGTCTCTTTATAGTCCGTTCTCATACCGCCTCCCTGTAATTACTGATTGCTAATTACTAATTGCTGATTAAATAATTAAAAATAGAGCAATAAAATATCAGTGCTTATGAACCTCTCCGAGTTTATCCTCCAAAAGAACCAGCGCCGTGCCCGCCAGGCTTTAAGGAGGGGACAGGTTGCACGGAGTTTCGACGGGAGTATTTGCAGCCTGCAATTAGAACTCACGGCCAAAACAGCCAGAAGCACCCCGAAAACTATTTTTGTATTTTTCATTTAACCGCCTGCCCCTAATCCGTCACGCCGCTTTGAGAGTGCTGCGTCACAGCCTCCCACGCCACTTCCTGTAAAATTCGAACCGTCTCAGCTCCCCATTCAGGTTTCTTCCCGTACGCTAAAATCTTCGGCATAGGAAGTCCCACCGGACTGCGGCGGTAAATAACCGCATAATGGCAATAAGCCACAAGCACCTGGAGTACTTCTGCGGGATGCCCTACCCTGTCACGAAACAACTCTGTTTGAGTTTTCAACCCGCCGGCTTTACCGGTCCGGATTCTTTCTCTCAGAGCAATAACCGCCTGCCCGGCCGGTACAATAAACAACACCTTTTTGCCCAGCTGCTTATTTATTTCAGCGATGTATTCATCAATGCTCTTAAATACCGGCGCGTGAATCTTTAAGAGCTCTACACCGGTGACCGCGTCATAATCAAATTTTCTTTTAACCGCCAAAGCTCCGATTTGTTCGTAGGTATCCCGCCACAACCAGTCCTCCTGAACGGTAATCCGGATTTCCGGATTATTCTCCAAAGCCAGCACGGCAAATTTCTTTATGCCCTCGTCAGGCATGAAAATCGGCGCCATAGTGAGCACATCCACCTGACCCGTACTCAATACCTCTTTGATTTGTTTTCTGTTTGGCAAAGCCTGCCAGTGCTGAATAACCCGGGATCCGCCTATAGATGAAAGACCCAGGTTCTTTTGTCCCAAAATACCCGCTGAAACGGCGATTTCCTCCATAATCGGCGGAATAAAAACATGAAAACTATGCCCTGTATAATATATCCGCTGACCTTTCACAATTGAACCCCCTTCGTCCGCTTTGGTTTCGGCATTTAAATTTAAACAAAATATTAAAGCTATCGCCAAGAAAAAACCACCTGACAAGCGTATTCTAATCCTCATAAGTCAAATCTCCGTCAAAAGCAATACCTTTTTATATCATTATTTATGTTTAAGAGCAAGTCCGTTAGACTAACTGGTTGCCAGGGCTATAAGGTTACCGGGCAGGTCACACACCGGTAGTTACAATTAAAAAGGCGTGGTTACTTTTGCCACGCCTTTTCTAGCTTTCACTTCACAAAAAGTTAATTTACCTGTTTTTACTTTTTCCCTTTGCAGGCGGCTTTTACCGCTTTTAATTCGCCTTTAAGATCTTTAATTTCTTTCCGTAGTTTAATCTTTTCGGTAATCAACTCATAAAGTTCAGGATTTTTTGCTTTTAACTTTTCAAGTTTGGCTGCTTTTTGCTCATCTGTCAGTTTTTCATTTTTACCTTTTTTCTTTCCGTCTTTCTTTCCCTTATTAGCCTTTTCTCCCCGGGTGGCCTTTATTTTATCTTTCAATAACTTCATCTCTTCTTTCTTATCTTTGATTTTGGTCTTCAGGGCCTGCACTTCCGGGCATCCTTTGCCTTTTCCACCGCCTCCCGCAGCATAGGAAGAACCGCCGCAAAATATTATCCCTAACGCAACCACCGCTCCAATCAAAATTTGTATTTTTTTCATCTTTAGGCTCTCCTTAATATTTTTTCAACTTATACTTCTTTGACGGAACATACAGCAAAAAGGTTTACCTTTAATTAAAGGGGACAGCGACTTTAAAAACATATAGATTATACCTAATACTCATAATATCACATTAACTATTGCCGGCAAGCATAAGTTCTTTTTTCTTTGTGGGATGCTGTGGTTATTACCTAAGAGTTTTTAACTCAGCCTCAAACTTATTTGTTTGTTAAATTCGTCCAAAGCTTGTTTCAGATCTAACTCAAAATATCATAAAACCCTCTTCCGGTATAACCTGACTAAATTATCTTCTTTTACTTTTAGCCGGAACCCGGGGAACGGTATACGCGTAAATCTCTGTTAATAATTATCCTATTATTCTTTTTAATTCCTTAATATATTGCGGCAGGGCTATTTTTGCGTCAACAATATCCGGAAACCACTTCTTTTCCCATTCAACACACAGCCAACCATCATAGCCTTTTTCCATTAGGAGTTTAATACCCAGTTCGTTATGCACTTTTCCTTTTCCAAAGAGGACATATTTTTCTCCGTCATTATCTTTTACATGCACATAATCAACTATGTGGCCCATCAGGTCTGCCGACTTCTTAATATCCCAACCGGCCTTATAACTATTACAGATATCCCAGCAAACACCTACACTTGGATCGTTCACAAGCTTTACCGTATCAACTACATTTTGAGGCACCGAAAAAGCGTCATGCGTTTCCAGCATTATTTTCACATTATTTTTCTTTGCCAGCGGAGCCAATTCTTTTAGACCTTTGGCAACCTTTTCCACGGCCTGTCCCACTGTCATTTCTTTTATATCCCCGCCAAACACACGGATCCGGGGTACACCCAGCTTTCCTGCCAGTTCAATATGGTCTCTGCCTTCCTGCATATAGGCATCGAGTTTTTCCTGAGGCGCGCCGACAAAACTGGTCGACAGGGAAAGACAGGTTATATCCATACAGGAGTCCTTGATCATCTTCATGGTTTTGGAAATGTTGGCATCGGAGAATTCCGGAACTTTTGTCAGATACATCTGCCCCCGGATACCCCGGAGCTCCAGCCCTTCGTAGCCATAACCGCCGCACTCCTTAAGCATCTCCGAAAGGTCCGCATTTGGTGTCGCAAGTGTTGTTGCCGCTATTTTCATATTGCCTCCCGGTATAATGCTCTACTCATAATTTCAAAACAGCTTTATTTCTGTTTTCTTAGCAGTTTTTATACTAACATCCTAAGTTCCGGTTATTCATAGTGCGTCCGCATTCTGATAACTTTGACTATTCCGGCATCCTTAATTACTTGATACACTAGACGATGTTGTATATTGATTCTTTTAGAGCAGGCACCTTCAAGGTCTCCAATGAGTTTTTCAAAGGGTGGCGGGTTTTGAAATGGATTTTCTTTTAATATTGTTAATAGGCTTTCTGCTTTGTCTTTAAATCCGGAGGCTTTAAGTTTCTTTGCGTCTTTTTGCGCTTGTTTGGTATAGACGACAATCCATTTTACCAATCAAGTTTCCTTGAGCACTTTTTAACAGGCATTTTAAGCCCCCTAATTATCGATTCTCTCATTTTAGGAATCGAAAGCAGATAAACGGTTTCCTGCATTGCCGACCAGTCTTCACTGGATATCAGAACCGCATTATTTCTTTTTCCTGTAATTTGAATGGGGCTATGCGCTGCCGCGGACTGATCAATAAGCCTGTAAAGATTTTGTCTTGCTTTGCTTACACTTATAGTAGTCATTTATACCACCTCTATATTTATGGTACCTTATTGCGTACGACTTGTCAAGAGGCACATTGTATTTTTTTACTAGATAAGCCTGCTTTAATATTTATATTGTATTTTCGTAGTTATCGGATAATTCCGAAAACAGGATTTCTTTTCTTTTTTTTATCGAACTGACAATAACACCGGTAATCCCTTTCCAAATATAGGACCTGAAGTAAACCGGCTTCAAATTGCCTTTTTTATCCCTGTATCTTAAATTATATGTGTCAATTTTCTTTAAAGCTAAATCAAAGCATTCCTGAAGAATATCTTCACCATAATAATTCAATACGGAAGGATAAAGTATATTTTTAACCCTATACAATAAAAAGCCTGTTTGATAATAAAGAAGTTCTTCTCTTGCTGATTTTTTTCCTTTCTTGGCAAGTGATATCAGGCGTCTTTCATACTTAAGTGCAGGTTTTTTATACTTCCGGGCTATCTCGTTATATGATTCAAACAATAATCACTTCCTTGTTCAATTAACTTTGCGCGAACCTTTCATTTAAACTTGTTCTTTTTAGGAACAAGTTACCGTAAGTTCTAATTCACCTTTTTGATGAATACTTATACAAAAATAGATACATAATTATTTCTCGACAATTAAAATATGCAGGTTTTTATACTTCCTTAAGTATTATTTTAATCTGAAATCCGGTTCATTCTTTTTGGAACTTCATCATAAACCTCAAAATCTTTTCTTTTTCCTACTTTTGCAACAAGAACAAGAATCCTGTCTGCGTCAACCTGATATATAATCCTATAAAAATCAACTCTTAGTTTGTATAAACCTTTAAGATTATTTTTAAGTGGAGAGCCGTATTCAATAGGATTAACAGAAAGTTTTTTACGGATAGCTTTGATGATCTTTTGTACATCAGCATTATCTATCTTTTTGAAGTCTTCAAAAAACACAAGCGGGTGGATCTTGACTTGCCAAATCATTATTTCAGCCCAACTCGTTTTTCAGCTTTATCAAGAGTTATATATTTGGAGAGCTTTGTTTTTTGAATTCTTTTTTGAGCAACATATCCAAACTCTCTGTCTTCTAACTCCTCGATAAGCTCCTGAAGTTTCTCGTACTTAGCCATAGACATTATCGCCAGGACCGGTTTATGTCTTTTTTCAATTATAACATTGCCTGATTTTGCTGCTTTTATTATATTGTCAATGTTATTTCTAAGTTCCGAAACCCCTACAAGTGTCGTATCCGCCTTTATAGTAATCATTTTATCACCTCTTACCTCCCAGTATACAATATGTCTAATAATATGTCAATTGAATAGTCAATTTATTTGACTAATAAACAACACTCATACGAGTAGTCGCCCATAGGCAGCGCTTTCGACGAACACAGCTAACATATTATCCCTCCTATCAGCTGTCATTGCGAGGAATGCGACGATAGTCGCGGCTTATGAGGAAGCAAACTACTTAAAATCCTCAGATAAATCTCTCCATTCTTTGTTCTTACGGTTGACAAGATCTCTTTTATTATTTCTTGAGCCGCCTTTTATTTGTTTCTCTCTCGCTATAGCCATATGCACTTCCTCATAGATCTCGTAATATACCAATTTGTTTATATTATACTTTTCAGTAAAACCTTTTATTATTTTTTCTTTATGTTCAAAAACCCTTCTTTCAATATCACTTGTCATTCCGGTATATAGAACCGTATCCCCCTTGTTTGTTAAAATGTAAACATAATAGAATTTATCTTTGGTAGACATATTATCTCCTGGTTTGCTTCGTCATAAGCCCTCCCTAACGGTCGATTCCTCGCAATGACAGCTGAAGGGAAAGATATCAGAAAATGCAGCTGTCAGCTTTTGTCGTCATATTCGGCGAATATCGTCGCATTCCTCGCAATGGTAATATGTAAAAGACCTCCTTCCGAAGAAGGTGCAAATGGCTCTTTAAGAGCAGACCTTTTTTGTGATATCAAAGTATCACGAAGACGGGCTTAGTATCATAGATACTATCCCAACCAAAAACT